>NZ_JAPDPE010000044.1 GCF_026283955.1 Dyella silvatica
GCATGCCCAAGTACGAGCTCCCGGCCGATATCCGTTGGGTCAGCGCCACACGCCTGCTGGTCGAGAAAGGCAAGCAGTTCGGCTCGATCGACAAACCCATGCTCACCGGCGAAATCCTCGCTACCGATGTCGATGGCAAGAACCAGGATTATCTTTACGGTTACGACGTTGGTGCCGGCAAGCGTGCCGGTACACGTGCCACCGATCGCGGCTGGGGCTCGATCGAAGGTATGCCGGAACCCAAAAACGGCCATTTCTATCTGGGCGCGCACCCATGGAGCAGCGACAACAGCAGCTCGCTGTACGACGTCGACGCCACCAAGAACTCGCGCAGGCTGATTGGCGATATCGGCGTGGGTAAGATGAGCTTCATGGTCGGTGCGGACGGCCAGGTGCATTTCGCCTATGGCACCAACAAGGACTTCGACTATGTGGTCTATCAGCGCGAGGGCAGCGGCTGGGCCAAGCTCGATGCAAGCCATGTCGGCCCAAGCTTTGTGCCGATCGGCCTCACGCCCGACCGTCAACGCATCTATGCCTTTCACAATCTCACCGGCGGCCCTGATGCGCTGATCGAACAAGATGAAAATGGCGGCAATCGCAAGACGCTCGCCAAAGATGATTTCGGCAGCGTCGAGAATCTCCTTTGGACCGCGGCGCCAAGACAACCCTTTGCCGCGATAAGCGCTACCGGCCTGCCCAAGCCGATCTATATCGACCCGAACTTGCCGGCAAGCAAATTACACATGGCCTTAAGCCTGAAGTTTCCAGGCAGTCTGGTCGACTTTATTAACTACAGTGAGGATGGCAAACAACTACTGTTTGCTACTTCCAGTGATCGGGACCCCGGCACTTATTACTTGATCGACACGGTCAGCTACAAAGTGACCAAGCTGTTTGCCGGTCAGCCATGGATCGACCCAAAGAAAATGGCTGAACGCAGACCCCTGCGCTTCAAGGCCAGCGATGGCACCGAGCTCGAAGCCATCCTCACCCTGCCCCCCGGTCGCGGCGAAGCCAACCTGCCTATGGTCTTGCTGCCTCATGGTGGTCCTCACGGCGTACAAGACGACTGGTTCTACGACGGCGAGTCGCAATTTCTCGCCAACCGTGGCTACTTGGTGCTGCAAGTGAACTATCGCGGCTCCGGTGGCCGGGGTGTCGGCTTCGAAAGAGCCGGCTACCTGAAGTGGGGGACGCGTATTCAGCAGGATCTGATCGACGGCGTGAAGTGGGCCATCGCCGAGAATTACGCCGATGCCAAGCGCATCTGTGTCTTTGGCGGCAGTTTCGGCGGCTATTCGGCGATGATGACCACGATCCGCGCACCGGAACTGTTCAAGTGTGCTGTGGGCTACGCAGGCATTTACGACCTGGCGATGATGTACAAAAAAGGCGATATCGGCGACAACCAGTTCGGTCGCAGCTATTTGAGCACGGTTATCGGCAAGGATGACGCCGATCTCGCCGCCAACTCACCCGACAAGCTCGCCGACAAAATCACCGTCCCGGTGCTACTGGTCCATGGCGAAGACGATCAACGCGCCCCCTTCGCCCAGGCCAAGGCGATGCGTGCCGCACTGGACGCCGCGCATAAGCCTTACGAGTGGTTATCCAAGCCTGGCGAAGGCCATGGTTTTTACGATGAGAAGAACAGCGCCGAATTTTTGCGCACGCTGGAAGCCTTTCTTGCGAAGCATATCGGCGAGGGCGCCAGCCACTGACATTAGCGCACTTAAAAGTACACATATTAGATAAGTCTATGTCGGGCATAGCGTTAAGTCGCTATGTCCGACGCAGTAGCACGCTGGATGCGCGACAACGCTAACGACTATTTGTTTCAATCAGGTCGCATTTTCTATTTAACCCGGGTTGCAATTTCGCAATCATTTGATTTAACTTCGAGCTCACATCGTCTACCCCCCATGGCACGACGATGCCGAGGCACGCAGGCTCAACCCCGAGCATGGCGTGCCATCCCAGATACCCAGATGACCAGCTAAGCCGCTGGCTGCTGGCTATTTTTTTGTTCGGAGTTGTTTAAACAATGAAGCAAAAGACACTGCTGGCTACGGCCATCGGCGCGGCACTGATGTTGCCCATCTGGGCCGCCTCGGCACAGGACGCCGCCCCCAACCAAGCTCCGACCGAAGCCAAGGCGAAAAGCCTTGAGACCGTCACTGTTACTGGCTCGCGCATCCGCAGTGTGGACCTTGAAACCGCACAGCCGGTTTTCAGCCTCACCCGCCAAGAAATCCAGAAGCAGGGCTACACCAGCACGGGCGATATCATCTCGCGCATCACCGCATCGGGCTCGCCGGGCTATAGCAGGTCCGCTGTGCTGACCTCCAACACCTACGCCGGCAGCGCCACCGTCGAGCTGCGTGGCCTCGGTGCCTCGCGCACGCTGGTGCTGGTCGATGGCCGCCGCTGGGGCACCAATGCCGACGGCTTTACCGATCTGGACACGATCCCCTCCTCGATCATCGAGCGCATCGATGTACTGAAGGACGGCGCTTCGGCCATTTACGGCTCGGACGCGATCGCCGGCGTGATCAACATCATCACCCGCTCGGACTTCAAGGGCGCCGAGGCGAATGCCTATTACGGCCAGTACGGCAAGGGCGATGGCGCCCATCAGCAGTACGATTTCACCTGGGGCAACAAGATCGGCAAGCTGTCCTACATCTTCAGCGGCACCTATGCCAAAGATGATCCGGTCTGGGCCAGCGATCGTGACTTCTCGGCCACGCCGAACGGTCCGCGCCATCCTGCAGGCAGTCCGAACGACGGTCTTTCCTCGTTCGGCCCGGGCGGCGTGATCTCCAACGGCCCCGGCGGCAGGTACAAGCTCAACGAAGGTGGCGATCCGACCAATTTCGCCAACTACCACCCGTACAGCAGCGCTGACAATTACAACGCCGACCAGCAAATGATGCTGATCAACGGCGCCAAGCGTAAATCGCTGTTTGGCAAAGCTACCTATGCCATCACCGACAACGTCAACTTCCGTGCCGACGCTGCCTATACCGAGCGCACCGCCAACATTCAGACCGCCGGCTACCCGATCGGTACCAGCAACACCCTCTTGCAGCTGGACAAAGACAGCTACTACAACCCGCTGGGCAGCCAGCAGGGCTACGCCACGCCGCAAAACGTCAGCTTCCAGCGCCGCGGCGTGGAGCAACCACGCGTCAGCAAGAACACCTTGAAGACCTACCGCGTCGGCGCCGGTTTTGATGGCGTGTTCCAGGTTGGCGAGCGTAACTTCAACTGGGATGCCAGCGCGTTCTTCAACAAGAACAAGGGCGACGTCTTCGGCATCGGCAACTACAACCTGCTGAATCTCAAGCAGGGTCTTGGCCCATCCTTCCTCGGCAGCGACGGTGTCGTTCGTTGCGGCCGCCCGGGTGCGGTCATCGCGGGCTGCACGCCGATCAATATCCTGTCGGGTGCGGGTGGCTTGACCCCGGCCATGATGGATTACATCGGCCGGCCGACCAATGCCCACTACGGCACCGAAACCACGGGCTTTGCCGCCAATATCGGTGGTGACGTGGTGCAGCTGCCGGCCGGCATGATGCAGTTCGCCGCCGGCGTGGAATACCGTCGTGAGTCGGGTTACTTCAACCCGGATGCCTTCTCGCAGGCGGGCAACTCCACCAATCCGTCGTCGACCCCGTCGTCGGGTAAGTACAACACCAAGGAAGCCTACGCGGAGTTGAACATCCCAGTGCTGGCCGACCTGCCGTTTGCAAAACTGCTCTCGGTCGACTTGGCTAGCCGTTACTCCAAGTACAGCACCTTCGGCAATACCACCAATAGCAAGTTCGGCCTGCAGTGGAAGCCGATCGACGACCTGCTGGTGCGCGGCAGCATCTCCGAAGGCTTCCGCTCGCCGACCATCAACAACCTGTTTGGCGGCAACAACCAGACCTTTGACGTCTACACCGATCCTTGCGACAGCAAGTACGGCGCGGTCGCCACCGGCAATGGCAATGCCGTCGCCGCCTGCCAGGCTGCTGGTCTGAAACCGAACTTCCGCCAGACCGATGCGTTGGGCACACCGACCACCTCGGCAGCCGCGTCCTCGACCACCCCGTTCCTCTCCGGCGCCAACCCCAAGCTGCAGCCCGAAACCTCACTCAGCAAGACGCTGGGTCTGGTCTACAGCCCGAGCTATGTCGACGGCCTCAACATGTCGCTGGACTGGTACAACATCCGTATCAAGAAAGAGATCAGCGCGGTCTCGTCTAACGATGTGCTGGAAGATTGCTACCTGCGCAACATCCAGGCGTCCTGCGGCTTGTTCTCGCGTAACGCGCAAGGCCAGGTTGTCAACCTGAACCACACCTACGCCAATCGCGGCAGCCTGGAAACCGAAGGCTACGACTTCAACGTCACCTACCGTTTGCCAGACACTGCGATCGGCAAGTTCCGGGTCAACGTGGATACCAACTACGTCACCAAGAACAACGAAACGCTCGGCAACGGCGTCATCGACTATAACGCTGGTCAGTACTCCAACTGGCGTACCCGCAGCAATGCCAACCTGGATTGGAGCTACGGCGACTTCGGTGCAACCTGGGGCGTGCGCTACTACTCCGGCCTGAAAGAGAACTGCACCTTCGACGTCACCGGCGGCCCAGAGTGTAATCTGCCGAACTACGTCTCCCCAGGCGTAGGCATTACTCCGAAGCGTCAGGTCGGCGGCATTGCCTTCAACGATCTGCAGGTCCGTTGGAACGCGCCGTGGAATGCCACCATTTCGGTGGGCGCCAACAACCTGTTCAATCGCCAGAGCCCGCTGTTCTATACCGCATCGAGCAACACCCTCGGCAACAGCAACTTCGTCGGCAACCCGTCGTACGATATTGGTCGTTTCTGGTACGTGCGTTACAACCAGAAGTTCTAAGACCTCCTGGGATTCCAGGCTCGCCAGAGCCTGACCCACAAAAAAAGGCGAGCCTCCGGGCTCGCCTTTTTTCTTGGCAGGAGACGGCATAGCGAAGGTTGTTACCCAGACCCGCCATCGCCGGGATAAACGAGTAGCATCCGCTTCTCTCGCAGCAATGCCTTACCCATCAATCTCAGCAACTCTCTCAGAGCAGCACTGGGCGATCCGACAATTCATCTGGCTCGGCTTTGTCATTGCCTGGAAAATGCCGGGTCAGCAAGACATGCACGGCGGCAATGCCTTCAAGACAGCCCTCACGCCAGGCTCCCGTGACGAAACGTTCGCGCATCTGGGTGCAGATCGCGTCCCATTCGTCTTGTGCCACGTGGCGCGCGATACCGCGGTCGGCCACGATTTCGATACGATGCTCGGCCATCAAGATATAAAGCAGCACGCCATTATTGTGCTCGGTATTCCATACCCGTAACTGACCGAAGGCCTGCGCCGCGCGCATCGGTGCATCCAAGCCCTCCAGCACCGCCAACGGCGCCAGTCGCGACTCGATCGCAATACAGACTTCACCCTTATGCTGACGCTCGCCCATGGCTACAGCCTGGGTCATTTCATCGAGCAAGCCGGCAGAAAAGCATCGGCGCACGGCAAACCATTCGCCAAATACATTCCTTAGCAGCCGTTGCAGTCGTGTCATCTCACCAACTCCCCGACGAGCCACCGCCACCGAAACTGCCGCCACCGCCGCTGAAGCCACCGCCACCACCACCGGAACCGCCGCCCCAGCCACCGCCACCAAGGCCACCACCGAAGCCGCCCCAACCGCCGCCGCCAATCGAACGGCCACCGCCAGCAGGCAACAGCATAAACACACCGCCGATCACCGCACCGATCACGCCGGCGCCAAGCGACATCAACAACCACAACGCGCCACCGGTCAACACCGCGCCCAATACCGTGCGTACCACGGCATTCGTGCGTCCCAGGATGCCGCGCAAGATAAAGGCGATGAACAAGCCGGCCAGAAGACTGCCCTGCAGGTCGACACCACGCTGCTTCTCGTAAACGCGCCCTTCCACTGGCGGCGGCAATGCTTCACCGTCGATCAACTGAGTTAGCGCGCCGACAGCATCGCTGATGCCGCCGTAGTAATCGTTGCCACGAAATTTCGGCGCGATGTATTCGCGAATGATGCGTGCGGTCGCCGCATCGGGAATCGCACCTTCCAGGCCATAACCGACCTCGATGCGCACGCGCCGGTCATCCTTGGCAACCAGCAAGAACACGCCATCGTCGACACCCTTGCGGCCGATCTTGTTCGCCTCGGAAACCGCCAGCGAATAGCCTTCCAGATCTTGTGGTTGGGTGGTGCCCACCATCAGCACCGCCAGCTGCGCACCCTTGCGTTTTTCCAAGGCGGTCAGCTGTGCCTCGAGTTGGTCGACTTGCTGCGCCGTCAGCGTACCGGTGAGGTCGGTAACATGCTGAGCCAGTTTTGGCACACCGTCCGCTTGCGCCGACGACATGCCTGCTGCCAGTAACCACAGGACCGCGAAGAGAAACGGCAGCCGTAGCAGGCGCCGAATCATATCAATGGGTCGCCGCTGGTGCCGGTGCGGGAGTGGCGTTGAAATCCACGGTCGGCGCCGTGGCGATCGCCTTCTCGTTTTCCACGGTGAAATTCGGCTTGACCTGATAGCCGAACATTTTCGCGGTGAGATTGTTCGGGAAACTGCGGATCAGCACGTTGTATTCCTGCACCGCCTGGATATAGCGATTACGCGCCACGGTGATCCGGTTCTCGGTGCCTTCGAGCTGCGCTTGTAAATTCTGGAACAGACCATCGGCTTTCAGCTGCGGATAGTTCTCGCTGACCACCATCAGGCGCGACAGCGCGCTGGATAGCTGGCCTTGTGCCGCCTGGAACTCCTGCAATTTCTGTGGATCGTTCAACGCATCCGGCGACAGCTGCATGGTGCCCACCTTGGCCCGCGCCTGGGTTACCTCGATCAACACCTTTTCTTCGTGCTGGGCATAGCCCTTGACCGTGTTGACCAGGTTAGGCACCAGATCGGCGCGACGCTGGTACTGGTTGATCACTTCGGACCAGGCGGTTTTGACGCCTTCGTCCTGCCGTTGAATCGCGTTGTAGCCACAACCTGACAGGCCGGTGACGACCAGCAGCAGGGCAAGTGCGCGAAAGAGTTTCATGACAAGACTCCGGTTTGATCTATGGCTGAGGTGCCATTGCAGCACTTCAGCTAGCTCGAACGCAATTCAGCCACCCCTCCGGCCGACTTCAGAGCAGGCGCGGACCGATGATTAACGCCCAGCTGAGCACCACCATCACCAGTAGCAGAAACACTGCGGCCGAGCCCATGTCTTTGGCCCGTCCAGCCAGCTCATGAAACTCCGGGCTGACCTTGTCAACCACCGCTTCAATGGCTGAATTGAGCAATTCAGCCGACAGCACCAGCACCGCCGGAAGCACCAGCGCAAGCTTTTCCAGCGCACCATGCCCCAGCCATAGGCCCAGCGGCACCAGCACGATCGCTAGGCAGGCCTCCAGCCGAAACGAGGCCTCATGTTGCCAACCGGCGCGTAATCCTTTCATTGACCACTGGAAAGCCTGCCAGATCTCCTTCGGTCCACGAATGCCACTGGCAGCCATCAGTGCTGAATCCGGTCGGGTCGTGAAGCTGAAAGCGAGGAAATCTGCATAACGAGGCGTATCTCGATCAAAGAGGCCAATGGCAAGCGGTTGATAATGCCATAAGTGCCATGCGGCCAAGGCCTCTATTGTCGCAGCGCAGCTACACCCGGATGACGAATGGGTTACCCTTCGCCGGCTGCGACTTGCCGCGTATCAAGCACTTAGCCTGCCCACTACGCCATCTAAGTCGCCGTGGTCGACCGCAGCGCGGTCGTTGTATGAACCGTGTTCGAGACCATTGAATGGCTACCCAGAAACTCCCTGCGTCCACCCCGCCGGTTTCCCAGACCCGCTCCTTCAGCACCGTCTTTCTGATCGAGATGTGGGAGCGCTTCGGCTTCTATGGCATGCAGGTGTTGATGGTCACCTACATGATCAACAAGTTCGGTTTTGCCGATAGCAAGGCCAATCTCGTATGGGGTGCCGCCGCCGCGCTGATCTACGCCACCCCGGCTATCGGCGGCTGGGTCGGCGACAAATTGATCGGCACCCGCCGCACCATGATCACCGGCGCCGTGGTTCTCGCGTTGGGCTACGCCATGTTGTGGGTGCCTTCCAATAATCCCGTCATGATGTACATCGCACTGGGCGTGATCGTGGTCGGCAACGGTTTCTTCAAACCCAACGCTGGCAACCTGGTGCGCAAGATCTACGAGGGCGACGACACCCGTATCGATAGCGCCTTCACCATTTACTACATGGCGGTGAACATCGGCTCGATGGCCTCGATGACGTTGACACCCTTGATCCGTGACTACGTCGGCGCCAAGTATGGCGACGCCCTCGGCTGGCATACCGCCTTCGGCGCCTGCTCGGTGGGCCTGCTGCTCGGCTTGGGCAATTACATGCTGATGCATCGCACCCTGGCGCATATCGGCTCTCCCGCTGACGAACAGCCGCTGAATCTCAAGCGAGCCGCTGCACTTACCCTCGCCGCCCTGGCCATGGTGTTTGTCGCAGCCTTTATTCTGCAAAGCCAGCTCATCGCCAAAATTTGCGTGTACGCCGCCGGGGTAGTGATTCTCGGCATCTTCGCCCACCTGATTCGCAGCAGCGAAAGAAATGAGCGCGCGGGTTTGATCGCGGCCCTGGTGCTCACCGTGCAAACGATTTTCTTCTTTATCTTCTACGCGCAGATGGCTACCTCGCTGAATCTGTTTGCCGTGCGCAACGTCGATCCGGCCTTCAACCTGCTCGGCTGGCATCTATTCAACTGGGTACCGGAACAATTTCAGTCGCTCAATGCGATCTGGATCGTCATCCTCAGTCCCGTGCTGGTGGTGATCTACAACTCGCTTGGCCGGCTGGGCAAAGACCCCTCCGTCGCCGTCAAATTCACCCTCGGCTTTGCCGCCGTCGCGCTGGGCTTTTTCATCTACGGCATTGGCGCCATGAGCGCGGTAAACGGCCAGGTCTCGTCATGGACCATGATCTGGGGCTATGGCTTTTACTCGCTCGGTGAGCTGCTGGTCAGTGGCCTGGGCCTGGCGATGATTGCCCGCTATGTGCCGGCGCGCATGGGTGGCTTCATGATGGGCGCGTACTACGTCGCCGTGGGTATTTCGCAATACCTGGGCAGCGTCATCGCCAACCTTGCCAGCATGCCGCAAGGCATCGTCAACCCGGTCGAATCGCTAACCATCTACACCAGTTTGTTCAACAAACTCGGCTTTGTGGGTATTGCCTGCACCTTGGTCGCGGCGGTGATGCTGCCGCTAATGCGCAAGCTGTCGGCCAGCCATGCCGAATCGGCCACGCCACTACCGGCGGTGCATAGTGAAGAAATCGCCTAGCGCTCACTGCAGCCGATCACCTCGGAGGCGTCGGCCAACGCGACAGCGTCCGTTGTCATCGACACCCATCATGATCGACGCAGGAGATCTCGCACCCGCCGCCCCCTGCTTAGCCGAATTGGGCCTTTTGCGCTGGCGCGCACCTTGGCGTGGTTGCGTATCTGCGCCATCGCCGGGCAAAGCGTCGCCGTGCTGGTTTGTGCGTTATGGATGCACCTCGCCATTCCGTTGCTGCCATTGATGGTCGGCATTGGCCTACTCGCGGTGTTCTCGGTTTTTGCCGCATGGCGGCTCAGCCAGCCATGGCCGATGCGCGAATGGGAAACCATCATGCACGTGGCCGCCGACACCCTGGTGCTTGGTTATCTGCTGTATTTCACCGGTGGCGCCAGCAATCCGTTCATCACCCTGCTGCTGGTACCGATCGCGCTAAGCGCCGCGGCGTTATCCGTCCGCGCCATTCTGGCTGTCGCCGCGCTGGCCGGCATCGCCTACCTGATGCTGCTAGTCTGGTATGTGCCCTTGCCGATGCCCTTGCACACGGCCTCAGCCGGCGGTTTCTCGCTGCATGTGGCGGGCATGGGCGTGAATTTCGTGATCACCGCACTGTTGCTGGGCTTTTTTATCAATCGTCTGGCCCGTGCCGTTCGCCTGCAGCAATTCGAAGTGCAACGCGTGCGCGAACGTGCGCTACGCGACGAAGGCATTCTCGCCATCGCCACCCAGGCAGCCGGTGCCGCACACGAACTCAATACACCGCTATCCACCATGCGCACGCTGTTACCCGAACTGCGTCGCGAACATGCCGGCGACGCGGTGCTGGCCGAAGATCTCGAACTACTCGAAGGCCAGGTCGAGCGCTGCCGGACGATTCTTCGTGAGATGGTCGCCTTCGGGCAGGCTCAGCTCTCGCAAGAGCCCGAGCAAGCCACCTTGGCTAGGTTTATTCATGGCTGCCTGGAACGTTTCCAGCTACTGCGCCCCGAAGCCGACTTGACCCTAAGCCTTGATGAGGATGTCTCGCGCACCGTACTGCGCACGCCACCCGGTCTACGCCATGCCGTGCTCAATCTGCTCAATAACGCCGTCGATGCTTCTGCCGTGAATCACTCGCAAGCGGTCGCGCTGACCGTGCGCTGCGAAAGCGGCTGGCTGGAGCTGATCGTGCGCGATCACGGCCCCGGCTTCAAAGCCACCGGCGAACTGGCCAGGCTCGGACGATCGCTGAAGCAAACTGGGCTCGGCATCGGCCTGGCGCTTGCCGAAGCCACCGCAGAACGCCTGGAAGGCGAGCTAACAGCCAGCAATACCGACGGCGGCGCAGAAATGTGCCTGCGCCTGCCCTTAGCCGTCATCGCGGCAAAAGCCGCACCGGGAGCTGCCCTGTAGGCAGCCGGCCGCCCCCTGACGCTTCCGTACACAAGATGCGCCGCCACAAAAAGCCCGTTCCTGGGCGACACTGCGGCACGCCTCCCCCTTAGTCGCATATACAGAGAGTCTCCATGACCGATCTGCCGCGCACCGCGCCTCCCCAACCCCTGCTAATCGTTGACGACGATGCCACCTTCGCGCGTGTTCTCGCCCGCGCCATGAGCTCACGCGGTTTTGAGGTCATCACCGCCAGCAACGCCGATGAAGCCCGTGCCCTGACCCGCCGCCACCATCCTCGCTACTGCGTGCTCGACCTGAAACTGGGCGATGAAAACGGCTTGCGCCTGATCCCCGAGCTGAAGACCCTGGTACCCGACATCCGCGTGCTACTGCTCACCGGCTATGCCTCGATCGCCACCGCCGTCGAGGCGATCAAGCGCGGCGCACACGACTACCTCGCCAAACCCGTCGACGCCGACGCCGTGGTCCGCGCTCTGCTCGATGGCGACAGTTCTGCTGGCGAAGATGATGTGGTCGATGCACCGGAAGCACCGCTGGCATTGCGCCGGCTGGAGTGGGAGCACATCCAGCGTGTGCTGACGGAGTGCGATGGCAATATCTCGGAGACGGCGCGTCGGTTGGGGATGCATCGTCGTACGTTGCAGCGTAAGTTGAGTAAGCATCCGGTGCGGGAGCGGCCTGATAGCGAGGATTGATTTTTTCTCTTGGCTTTGTTGATTCTGTCGCTGGTTGGTTTGCCTTTCTCGCTTGTTGGTTGTTCTGTGGCGAGGGGGCCGCCTGCGGCGGGCTTTTCGCTCGCTGCTTGTTTCTCGCGAGAGTGTCGCCTGCGGCGAGTTTCGAACCCCTGCCGGGGTCCGAGTCACTTTTCTTTGCGTGGCCAAAGAAAAGTAACCCAAAGAAAGGCCATCCCCGCTTGTCGCCCTTCGGGTGCGTGAGGTCTGGCCGGGCTTTTCGACAGGGCTCCTGCCCTGGCGAAAAGGACTCGGCGTCCCTGCCGAGTCCCCTGCGGGCCTGATCGTCCAACCCTCACCGACGCACAGGGGCCCCGAAGGTCAAAAGCGGGAGCAACGGCAACAGCAAAAGCCTGTGTGGTGTTCGTGCTGACTTTCGAACGTGCCACCTATGCCCGGCGACTGCTAGCAGTCGCACCCGAGTGCGCGCAGGATGCGCGCTGCTCTTGGGACCCCTATACCGCGGTGAGGCTGGGGCGAAAGGCCCGAAGGGGCATCGACACGGATGTCGATGCCTTTTCGCCAGGGCAGGAGCCCTGTCGAAAAGCCCGGCCCAGCCTCACGCACTCGTAGGGCAGGATGCCCGCAGAGCGCGGCATGGGGGTGGCCTTTCTTTGGGTTACTTTTCTTTGGCCACGCAAAGAAAAGTGACTCGCCCTCCGGCAGGAGGGCGAAACCCGCCGAAGGCGACAACCTAGCCACACAACAACAAACAAGCGAAAACCCAGCCACAAAACAGCGCCAGTCACCCTAACCCAGCAAAAGCAACCAGACGCCCAAACCCCACTGCGACAACGCGCCACCTTCCTCCGCAAAATAGTACGACTATCCTGCCAACCCTTGACCATGGTCCAGGGTGACACCGTTGAAAATCGCCACGCTCACCTTGAGCGCACTCGCGCTTGCCACCATCAGCCATGGCGCACTGGCAGCCGACCCACAGCAATCCACCACCCTCGCCCCGGTCTCGGTACACGCCAGCGACACCCGCGTGACGGACGCGCAAAGCGTGCAAGTGCGCATCACCCGCGAAACGCTGCAAAAACACAACATCACCGAGAGCTCGGACGCACTCAAATACGCGCCAAACCTGCAGGTGCGCAAGCGCTATATCGGTGACCCCAACGCCGTCGTCAGCGGACGCAACGCCGGCACCCTGCAAAGCGCGCGCAGCCTGGTCTATGCCGATGGTCTATTGCTATCCAACCTGATGACCAACGGTTGGGACGGTGCGCCGCGCTGGGGCATGGTGGCGCCAGAAGAAATCGGTGCGGTCGATGTTTTGTATGGACCGTATTCCGCGCTTTATCCGGGCAACTCGCTGGGTACGACGGTGTTGATTCACACGCGCTTGCCTGACAGGTTTATCGCCAGCGCCAGCGCGCAATTCATGAGCCAGGACTTCGGCGATCGCTACGGCAGTGGCGGTCATTACAACGGCAATAATCTGTCCGCCACCTTGGGCAACAAACAAGGCCGTTGGAGCTGGCTGCTGTCGGTAAACAAATTGAACAACCACGGGCAGCCGATGCAATATGCCACGGCGAAAGCCGGTGGCAATGCGGGCAAGGCCATTCCGGTCAGCGGTGCCACCCTGGATCAAAACCCGAACGGCAGTTCGCGTCTGATCTACGGCGCCAACACCATCGAACACACCGAGCAAACCCAGGCCAAACTGAAAGTGGGGGTGGATATCACCGACCAGGTATCCGCGCTGTTTACCCTGGGCTGGTGGCATAACCATGCGGAAGATCGCACCCGCAGCTTGATCCGCGATGCAAAAGGGCAACCGGTCTATAGCGGGGTCATCGCCGCAAATGGTCAGACCTGGACCCTGCCGGCCAGTGGTCTGGCACCTTCCTCCTCGTTCGATACCCACGTGCTCTACGGGGCTGAGCTCAACGGACGCTTCGACAACGGCTGGCGCTGGACGGCCGTCGCCAGCAAGTACGATTTTCAGCGCTCACAACAGCACACAGCGAATCTGCCTCCGCCGATCGGTCCACTCGGCGGTCCCGGCACGGTCGGCAACTTGGGCGGCTCAGGTTGGCAAACACTCGACCTGCGCAGCTCCGGCCCACTAGGGGAACAGCACCAGCTTTACGCCGGCATGCATGGCGATCGCTACGTGCTGGATTCCAACGTTCGCGCTGCCAGCGACTGGCGTGGCGCAAGCAACGGCGCAGCGCTGAGTGCCTTTGGCGGCCGCACGCAAACCCGCGCGCTTTATCTGCAAGATGTGTGGAGTTTCGCCCCTGCCTGGGCGCTGACCGTAGGCGGCCGCTGGGAACAGTGGCGTGCTTACGGTGGCTTACGCGCCAACGGCAACACGTTGGTGAACTACCCCAACAGGAAGCGCTACGACTTCTCCCCCAAGGCCGCCCTGAACTGGGATTTCGCCGATGACTGGCAGCTGCGCCTGGCCAGCGGCAAAGCGCTGCGCTACCCCACCGTGAACGAACTGTTTCAAGGCTCGATTTCCGGCAACGCGATCATCAACAGTGATCCAAACCTGCGCCCGGAACGCGACTGGTCCACCGACCTCAGCTTGACCCGACATATGGCGAACGGTCACTGGCGGCTGTCATTGTTTCAAGATCGCATCGCCGATTCGCTGTACTCGCAAACCGACATCACTGTCACTCCCACGATCACCAGCGTGCAAAACGTCAACCTGGTTCGCATGCGTGGCATCGAGGCGGAAATCAATCTAAGCGATGTCTGGCTGGCTGGACTAAACCTCAGCGCCAGCGCCGCCATCAATGACGCAAAAACGCTTAGCGACCGCCAATACCCCACTGCCAACGGCAAAGTATTTCCGCGGATTCCACGTTATCGCGCCACCCTGGTCGTCGACTATCAGATCAACCCGGCGTGGGATGCTTCGCTCGCTGTCCGCAAGTCCGGCCGTCAATACAACAGTCTCGACAACAGTGACTACATAAACACCTACGGCGCGGTCAGCCGCTACACCGTGGCCGATGCCAAGCTGCGCTGGAATTTCGCGTCGCAATGGACCGCCTCGCTAGGCGTGGACAACCTCACCAATACACATTACTGGGTCTACCACCCCTATGCCGGACGTACCTGGTTTGGCGAAGTACGCTGGGATTTGTAACGTCGCCTCACCCTGTCGACAGCTGCTTGAACCCAACAAGGCCATCGTCATGCGCTTCATCCTTACCGCCCTGCTCTGTTTCATCGCACTCCCGTTGCTTGCGCACGAAGGCATGGCCATGCCTAAGGGGCCCGAGCTGGGCAGTAGTGCGGCGATCGATGGCAAGGGCCGCTTGTGGCTGGTCGATGCCGCGGAAGGTCATGTGCGGCTACGTCACTCCGACGATTTCGGCCGCACCCTCAGCGCTCCGCTGGAAGTCAATGCGCAGGCAGAACCCATCTATGCCGAGGGCGAAAACCGACCCAAGATCGCCTTCGGCAGCCAGGGCGAGATCTACGTCAGCTGGTCGCAGCCGCGGGCTAAACCGTGGACCGGTTTCGTCCGCTTCGCCCGTTCGCTCGATGGCGGCCAACATTTCTCGGCGCCGCTCACCGTGCATCACGACCGTGCCGAAATCACCCATCGTTTCGATGCCATGGCAGTCGATGGCCAAGGCCGCATCGTGATGGCGTGGATCGATAAGCGCGATCTTGAAGCCGCCACGGCGCAGAGCAAACCCTATCTCGGCGCGGCCATCTACTACAGCGTATCCAGCGATCGTGGCGCCAGCTTTGCCACGGAACGCAAACTGGTCGATCAAAGTTGCGAATGCTGCCGCATTGCCCTGGCATTCTTCCGCAGCATCTATGGCGACAATATTCGCGATCATGGCTACGCCGTATTACATGCGGACGCACGCGCCAGCGAGGTGCAACGCGCCACCTTCAGCCAGTGGCACATCGCCGGCTGCCCCCATCATGGCCCCGGGCTCGCCATCGACAGCCAGGGCGTACTGCACGCTGTCTGGTATGAGTCCAAGGACAAACCCAGCATCTGGTACGGCCAGCTCCAGCCAGGGCAAGCACCGGCACATAGCGTGTTGATCGCCGGCGCTGGTGCCAGCCATGCCGATGTCGCCGTGCATGAGCGCGAGGTCTGGGTGGTATGGAACCATGTGAACGCTCAAGGTTATGAGCTGATGCTGCGCGGCTCACACGATGGCGGATTGCATTTTGACGACGCCCGACAGATCGCCAACACACCGGCGGCCAGCGCCTCACCACAACTGCTGTTATGGCAAGGCCGTGCCTTTGTCGCATGGAATACCTCTGCCGGCTTTCGCCTGATCCCTACCGAGGCGTTGTAATGCGCACCAAGCCATTACTGCTACTGGCACTCATGTTGCCCCTATGCGTGCATGCCGGTACGCCCATGGCACTGGGCGCCGGCGATGTAGCCGCCTTGCTCAAGCCACCCGCACAGGGCGAGCGCATCATCGCGCTGTGGGCACTGGATTGCGCCTATTGCGAAACGAATCTGCAAGCACTGGCCAAATTGCAGCAAACCCACCCTCAGCAGATCGAGCTGGTCAGCGTCGCCACCGACAGCATCCACCAACAAGACGCCATCGAAGCACGCCTCAAGGCGGCCGACATGCTTGCATGGCCTGCGCGGGCCTACGCCGACGACACGCCAGAGCGCATCAATTATCTACTGGATCCCCAATGGGGTGGCGAGATGCCACGCACGCTGGTCATCCGCGCCGATGGAAGCCGGCAGAGTTTCAGCGGCGCGTTGTCGCCCGCTCAGCTTCAGAAGATCGGCTCGCTATAAAGCGCCTCGACAAAACATCTACCCCTGCTGGAAGTCGTACCAGCCATTGGCCCTGATACATGCCATGATTCGCGGCTTGCGCTACCGCGACGTTCATCCAAAGAAGAGTTACCCGTAATGCTTGCCGAAATGCCCAGCACGCTTGTAAAACTGCAGTCCATTTTTTCGCGATGCATGAGCAAAGTCCCCGAAGGCATTCGACGCGCCTTGGTCCCATTCCTGCTGTCCAGGTTCATTATCGTCGCGACATTTGCTTCGGTCGCCTTTGTGGCCAATGTGCCTACAGCCGAATGGGGCCGTAACGACAACATTTTCGTCAAACTCAATCGTGAAAACATTACGGCGGGACTGCAGCGTGTCGCTATCGTCAACGATGCCGCGTGGCACATAGGGATCGCCCAGCATGGTTACGAAAAACGCCCCTTCGACACCTCCCGGCAAGCCAACTGGGCCTTTTTCCCATTGCACCCGATGCTGTGGAATGCCGCATCAAAACCGACAGGAGAGTGGCTTTGGTCTGGATTGTTATTAGCCAATCTATGGGCCTTTGCCGGCTTGAGTATGCTGTGGCATCTCGTTCGCAAACTCGCCGATTCAAGAGAACGCGCCGATGACGCGGTACTCTTTGCCGCATTCTGGCCAACCAGTTATTTCATGTCGCTTCCGCAGACGGAGGCCATGTTCTTTGCCTTGGTTACGCTGTCGTTTTTAATGGCTCTAAGTCAACGATGGTGGATCGCCGCCGTCGGCGGCATGCTGGCCGGCGCAACGCGATTCAATGGCATGTTTCTTCTGCCATCGCTGTTTCTGGAGTGGTTCAAGGGCAAGCGCGACCTGCGCCAGCTGGCCGCGCTTGGGCTGATCCCACTTGGGCTTGCCGGCTTCATGGCTTACCTATGGGTCATTACCGGAAACCCGATGGCCTTCAAAGATATTCAAATCGCCTGGGGCAGGCAGCTGACCGTACCCTGGACACCCTTGATGGATGCTTTTAACTATCTCAATCGAATCGCTGCACCATGGAATCCGCGCCTGCTGAATCTGGTCACTACGCTGCTTGCGATCGCCAGTGCCGTGGCCTGCTGGCGCCGCCGCTGGTACAGCCTTGCCGTATTTACTGCCCTTACCCTGCTCGCCCCGCTCTCCACCGGCACGCTCATGTCTATCACCCGCTATCTCGGCGTAGCTCCGGGGATTTATCTCATGCTTGCCGTGTGGGCTGGCGAACACCGCCGTCTCGGGCAGCTCTGGCTGGTGTTTCTCGCCATGTCACAAATCCTGTTGTGCGCCGCGTTTGCCGCCGGGGTGAATATTGGTGGCGCGTAGAGTCGCAGGGCCAGCTCAACGCGTTACAAAAGACAACCCAAACAGCCCAAAGCGATAACTACGCTTAACGCGGCCAGCGAACATGCCGCATGCTACGCAAGCACGCAGGCGACCGAATAGTCATTTCAAGACGTAACGCTATTGATCCGGCCCATTGGCATCCGGGATCGGATCGGCGGTGCCATCGTCCTCATCGCCGTAAATCGCCACATGGGCAACCCCATCAGCGCCGATCCAGCCACGGAACATGCCGTCGGTATTGAAGGGCATCGCCATATTGCCGCTGGCATCCAGTGCAATGGCACCGCCGTTGCCGCCCATCGAAGGGATTTCCTGATTGATCACCTCGGCGGCAGCGCGCTTCAGCGGCACGCGCATCTGGGTTACCCGCATGCAAATCTCATGTGCGGCGACGGTACGAATGTAGTACTCGCCCCATCCCGTGCCCGATACGGCACAACCCGAATTGGCGTAGGTTCCCGCACCGATAATCGGTGAGTCGCCGATGCGCCCCCAGCGCTTATCGGTCATGCCGCCGGTCGACGTGCCGGCCGCGAGACGCCCTTCGCTATCCAGCGCAACCGCGCCCACCGTACCGAAATGCTTGGCCGTCTCGACATCGCTGTGTCGTTGACTCAGCTTGTCCTCTTTCAACGCCTTTTGCAGCTGCTGCCAGCGTTCTTCGGTGCGAAAGTAGGAAGGATCGACCAACTCGATGCCTGCCTCTTTGGCAAATACCTCAGCACCCTCTCCAGCCAGCATCACGTGATCGGTTTTATCCATCACCGCACGGGCGAGCAAGATCGGATTCTTCACGCGGTGTACACCGGCAATCGCCCCGGCCTTCAAATTGGAGCCATCCATGATCGCGGCATCCAGTTCGTTCTTGCCCTCATGGGTAAATACCGCACCCTTACCGGCATTGAAGTTAGGGTCATCTTCCAGCACGGTAATCGCCGCGGTCACCGCATCCAGCGCCGCATCGCCGGCCTTAAGCCTGGCATAGCCCTTCTGCAAGGCCAGCGCAAGCGCTGCACGCACCGCTTTATCTTTGGCAGGGCTCATCTCGCGCTTGATCACCCCCGCGCCGCCATGGATAACCAGCACGGGCGTCGTGGCGTGGCTCACGGTGGCCGCGCCAAGAGCCAGCACGCCAGAGATGACACGAGCGGCTAACAGATATTGCAACTTCACGATGAGATCTCCCTAGTGACTACGAGGCGAGTATAGCGATCGACCGCAAACTTGCTCAGTCACCTGCAACAAAGGCCACAACGGAAGCATGCCCCCGCGAGAGGCGACATGCTTCGTGATACCAGGCAACAAGGGGACCTGCAGAAACCCGCCAGAACTCGCTCCGGCGGGTTCTGATGATCGGTAGCTCTAAACCACTTAGATCACTATTGAACCGCGATCGTGCCGTTGGGTGCACCCGGCGTGGTGTTGCCGATCTTGCGGTTATTGGCCGCCGAGTTCACGGTACCGCCACCCGACCCGATACCAACGGCGTTGTTGAACATATCGACATTCGAGATACGCACCGATGAACCGGTCTGGGCCTGTACAGCCGTGCCGTTTGCAGAAAAGAAACTGCTCTCGAGATCGATGGTACCGCCTTCAGCAAAGGCGCCGTATCCCGTATTCCCCTGAAACAGCGAATTGGTCGCCTCGATAATGCCCGCCTTAGCATCAAGGGCGCGCGTCGTGCCCTGAATAACGACATTCTTAAGAGACGCAACGGTTGCGGTACTCGAACCACTCTCAACCACTACACCACCAGCACCGCCCACAAAAGTAGAGTCCCGAACTATAACTTTGGCAGGTGTAGACAAGGCGATGTCGATGCCATTCACTGTAAAACCTTGAATCGTGCAGTGATCCACAATCAAGGTTCCCCCGCCTACAAACGAAATACCTGACAATCCAGTGCCGATACCGTTGAGTTCCAGATTCCGCAGAATCACGACATCGGTTGGGCCCGCATTGACGACGATGCCATTCGTGCCAGAAACAAGCACACTCGCAAGTTCTCCGCCGCCGTTGATCATAAGCGCTTTGGTAATAGTCAACGCACCGAATCCACCCGGATCGAGCACGGAAATTTCGCCACCCGCGACCGTCTTCGAGATCGCACCAGCAAATGTCTTGCAAGGTGCGGTGCGACTACATGGATTGGCGTCGTCGCCGACGCCTGACGTCCAAGTTCGTGTGGCCTGCGCGTGCGCCGTAGAAGCGAAGGCAAAAGCGATCACACTGAATGCCAGAAGAAACTTCATCGATCGTTTCATGGGACTTCCCCTTTCTAGTCAAGAAACGCCTGAGCCGTTGGAACGGAGCAGGTGGCCTGTCAGGGGACCCGTCCCAGGATCGTGACGCGGCAAAGTGGAGGCGGCTCCAGCCACCTGACTTACGGTCTCTTGTCGAGGAAAAATGAGTGGCAGTCTCGGACAGGTCTGCACGGCAAATATCCAGACCCGCTCATACCTGCAAATCCCCATAGCCCCCCGACCTTGGTAGCAAGTAGTCTATGCCCAGCACCGTGTAACTGCGATGAGCAGAAAGAGGGGGAAAACACGTGTGTATCGATCTAAAAGCACTGACATAACAGCAAGAAATTGCTGCTGGGTAAGGTTTGCTAAAACAAACCCGTGTCCAAGCCATTGATCGCAATAAGTCGCTGGCGATGTGCGACAGCGATAATGCGACCGCGCCTGCCGTAAAAATGCTGTCAAAACCGGCACCTGAATATCCCAAACCTGATAAAAAACTTTATTTTCAAACCCCTTAGGGCGAAATTATCCACCGCAGAAAACCTTCACATAAAGCACGGCATATCCCCTTCATCTTCAGCAGCAGCGTTATCCCACGATTCAAGTCAACGTTAGGGTCAATGAGGTCAGCTATGAAGCTTGCTACCGAAAACCTGGCTGTCGCTGGACCTGCTTACTGTCCGCTGGAGCGCGTTGAAACCGCGGTCGTGGGGATCGGCTACTTTGGCAGACTCCACGCACAATGCTATGCCCGCCTGAAGGAATGTAAATTGACAGCCGTGGTCGACCCCGACCCGACCACGCAATCGGTTGCACAACAGCTAGGCGTTGAGTGGTATCGCAGTATTGATGAGTTACCAGATTCTGTTCAAACCGTCTCGGTAGCCACCCCGATAAGCACTCACTACACATTAACCAAAAGATTGCTTAGGCGTGGCTTTGACGTGCTCTTGGAAAAGCCTATTGCAGAGACGCCAGAACAAGCCAAAGAACTCTGTGTCCTTGCCCAAGCCAGTGGCCGTATCTTGCAAATCGGCCATATCGAACGTTTCAACCCAGCTTATTCATTTGGGCCTGGCCTGTTGTCCCGTGCACGGACCATTGACATGGTTCGCACTACGCAGCGACCACCACGTAACGATCAGCTCAATGTGGTGATGGATTTAATGATTCACGATCTCGATCTGATCTTATACGGCGTGGCCTCCGACATAACCAGCGTCCGCTCTGAAGGACACAGTCGAGGTATTACAACGATCGATGACGCATGCGTCGAGCTGCACTTCAGCAATGGATGCATTGCGCGAATGAGCGCGCACTGGGGCGCCGCGGCGTCAATCAATGATCGATGCATGCTTGTTGATTTGGGTGCAGGTGACAGCTGGGCACTCGACTTCCTCCGACGCACGGCTTATCGCACAGCACCATCGCACACCTATGACCAAGATCTACCGCCACAGATACCCAGTCCGCCTCACGATTCGCTGACGGCAGAGTTGGCATCGTTTATCCACGCCTCTCGGCATCGCACTGCACCGCAGGTAACACCTGAACACGGTCATGCATGTGTCTAGCGGCGAAGTATCGACAAGAGTTGCAAAGTGCCGCTTGCCATTCCCCCGAAGCAATCAAGCCGGCCATAGAGGCATCTTGCCGTAACGTCACCAGGCATCTGAAATGCCCTACAAAAAGCTCAACCTAGCCAACGCTGCCCAACTTACTCGCTGCGCTGCCAGTGTCGATTTCAAGCCATGGAAATAGGTCATTGCTATATATGAAACAACTGATCGATAAGGTGTCAGCCCTTCTGAACTATCCGGAGATGATTGTGGATACTGCCGATCAGGCCACCAAGCTGGCATGTCTGTTCGAACAACAGCAATGAAGGAAGGCGTGGCAATGTCCAGCAAGCCCCTAGACGTAAACGATGACATTTACAGTGCGATAAGCGTCTCCAACTTGTCGAAGAAATACCATATTTACGATCGTCCACAAGATCGCCTCGTGCAGGGATTCCTTAGAAACCGCAAGCAACTCTACAAAGAGTTCAGAGCGCTTGATGACATATCACTGGAGATATATCGAGGCGAGACCGTAGGCATCGTTGGGCTCAATGGCTCGGGGAAGAGCACTTTGCTGCAAATTATTGCCGGCACACTATCCCCCACCGAAGGTACCGTGCGCATCAAAGGCAAAGTATCTGCCCTGCTCGAGCTAGGCGCCGGCTTCAATCCCGAATTCAGTGGGCGTGAGAACGTCTACCTCGCAGCATCGATCATGGGTTTCTCGAGAGTAGAGATCGAACGCAAATACGACAGCGTCATATCCTTTGCGGATATCGGCGATGTTCTGGATCAGCCCGTCAAAACGTACTCTTCAGGCATGTATGTAAGACTTGCCTTTGCAGTCGCCATATCGGTCGACCCCGAAGTATTGATTGTGGACGAGGCGCTGTCAGTAGGTGACATGGGCTTCCAAACCAAATGCATGGTTAAGCTGAAACAGATGCAGGAGCGTGGAACCACGATTCTTTTTGTCAGCCATGACGCCAACGCAGTCACTTCCCTCTGCCAGCGCGCCATCTATCTGCGCCAAGGAAAAATGCTAGCCATGGGAGCGGCATCAGAAATCACGGCTCAGTACATTCGTGATGTCCAGGAGGCCAGCAACCGAACCATTCAAAGTGCCGCCACCGACGCGCCGCCCCCCGAACGCCAAGGCAGCGAAGCAAGCATATTACCGGCCCCTACGTGCGCTAAATTCCAGCACTTCGAAAAGATGGCGGCAAATTTTCGCTCGGGCACGGGCGATGCAAGGGTGATGTTTGCGGAAATGATCGACGACAACGGTTCGCAGGTTAGCTCAGCGAGTTTTGACCAGGATGTCACGATCCGGATCATCGTACAGGCAACGCGCGCAAGCACCTTCTCCGTCAACTACAAGATATGCGACAAAAACCGTATTGCTGTCATCGGCGCAGATTTTCTGATGCAAGAGCATGAGCTTCTTTCCTTGCGGCCAGGACAGCAGGCGGAGGTCGTCTATAGGACGCGACTGCCGCTCACCGACGGCAAGTACAGCTTGCGAATTTCGCTCACCCACCCTATCGATGCGCATCAGCAGGCGATTTTCTTCGACATCGTAGAAATCGCTCATGTCTTTGAAATGATGCGTAGTACAAGAGCCAAATTCTGGACGCAGATCTACGTACCCAATAGCCTGGACGTAAACATTTCATGACCTCTGCAAGCAACGAATCTCACAGGCGATCGCTTCTGGTCATTGGCCATCCTGGTCATGAGCTGCGTGTTCTGGGTTGGGTCACACAAGAAAAGCCCTTGGTTTGCGTGCTGACTGACGGCTCAGGCGGCGACGAAATACCGCGAACAAAGCAAACACGCGCGATCCTTACCGCTGCGGGTGCTACCACCGGACCTATCTTTGGCATGTTGACCGATCGACAGATCTACGAACACATGCTGGCTCACGACGGTCACCTGTTTGAGGACATATGCGAACGCCTAGCACAAGTGATCATCGATCAGCGAATCGAGGTCGTTGTCAGTGATGCTGTCGAAGGCTATAACCCAACCCATGATTTGTGCGAAGTCATCGTTCGATCTGCTGTGCAGATCGCCAATGCCAGGCAGTCTGGCAGCATCCGGCATTACATCATCCCGCTGATGGGCGATCCTCGATCGCTAGGTGATGGCACTGAGTACAGCTCGGTGGAAGTCATGCTCACACCCGCACAATTTCAGCACAAAATCGACGCCGTGTACGACTATGCCGCCCACGCAGGTGCGACCTTGCAGCAGGAAGCCGAGGATACATTCCGGAACTTCGGCAAGGAGGCTTTCTCGCGCGAGTACCTGTTCTCGCCAACACTTTCCGGTATCAACTGGGAACGGCGTTTTGATGCTGGCAAACCCTATTACGAAACCTATGGCGAGAAGCAAGTCGCAGCCGGCCGGTATCAGTTCGTCATCCGTTTTCGTGAGCATATTCTGCCACTGGCAAAACAGCTCGACGAACATGCTGCAAATATTTCCGCTCGCGCTATCGGTAGCCATGCATGAGAATTTTGATCACCAATAACACCCTCGATGCACGGGCAGGCTCAGAGCTGTATGTGCGTGATATCGCGCTGGCGCTACTAAAGCGTGGTCATCAACCCATTGCCTATAGCAGTGTGCTGGGGACGGTTGCCAACGAGCTTCGCGCTGCAACGGTGCCCGTGGTCGATGATCTTGCAGCTATTGCCCTCGCACCTGACATCATCCATGGACAACATCATCTAGATGCTATGGCGGCAATGCTGCATTTTCCAGATACACCAGCCATATATTTTTGCCACGGATGGATTCCCTGGGAAGAAATGGCTCCTGCGTATCCGACCATACGCCACTATATCGCTGTCGATGACTTGTGCGTGGAACGCTTACATAGCACGCATGGCATCGACCCGAATCGTATCCGTGTAATCCGCAATTTTGTCGACCTGCAGCGCTTCAAGCTGCGCGACGAATTGCCCGCCAAAGCGCGTCGAGCCCTGATTTTCAGCAATTACGTCGGCGAAGGCGACATTCTTCTCAACTTACGGCAAGCCTGCGCCGAACGAGGTATTGAACTCGATCAGATAGGACTGGCCACAGGGCGTGGCGAACAACATCCGGAGCGCGTACTGGGCCAGTACGACATCGTGTTTGCCAAAGCTCGCTGCGCACTGGAAGCTCTGGCATGCGGCACCGCAGTGATTGCATGCGATGCCGCCGGCCTTGGTGAAATGGTCACCCCCCGCAACTACGAGAACATGCGTCGACTCAATTTCGGCATTCGTTGCTTGCGCAACGCGCATAGTGCTGAGGCCATTGGAAAAGAGCTCGATCGTTACAATGCGGCGCAATCGCGCGAGGTATCGTTGCGAATCAGGGCCGAAGCCAACATCGAAGACGCCATTGATCTGCTGCTGAGCACGTATCAGGAAGCCTTGGCTGATCCCGTCGAAAGCCCGCTATCCAAGGAAGCCTATTTGAGGCCAGCAAGCCGCTATCTGTCGCAAGTGGCAAGCGCTATTAAGGCTCGCGCACCCACGACTGCCCGGGCGTTGATTGAGGCAGAGGCGGCATCCCTAGCCGCGCGTGCTCGCGCACAACAAGCGGAACGCTATTTGGCAGAGCAACAACTAAGCCTACTCAAACTCAACACCACACTGTCCGAACAGCAGCACCAGGTTGCCGACAATCGCGCAGCGTTATCTGAGCAACAACAGCAGAACGCGCGGATTAGTGCTGCTTTATCCGAACAGCAACAGCAAGTGGCTCTGGCCAATGCAGCCTTGTCCCAACAGCAGCAACAGGCCGCCTTGGTTGATGCCAGCTTGTCTGAGGAGCGGCTACGCTCAAAGCGCGCCCACGAGCTGCTGCAGCAAGAGCGCCTGCAGCGCGAGTCATTGGAACAACGGCTGTTGCAACGCGACCGGGAAATAGCCGCCATCCATCGTTCGACCCTGTGGCCGTTGATCAATGGGCTTTACCGTTTGAAAGAGCGGCTGTGGAATACCCCGCTTGCCGCGATCAGGGCGCGCAAGGCACGCTGACCGGCGCCTCGAATACCAAGTCGCGGCGCCCCGCAAGCCGCATAGCTGCAACACATAGGGGGTAGGCCGGGTGTCTGCGACCTTCGTACAGTCATGAGTCAACGGCAAACCATCGTATCCTTAGCCACTGACTCCCCCCTGCAAGAAGGCATCGCAATGGATAAGGTTTATGCAAACGCGGCACAGGCCCTGGATGGCCTTCTGTTTGACAGCATGACGCTGGCCGCGGGCGGTTTCGGCCTCTGTGGCATCCCGGAAAACCTGATCGGCGCCCTGCTCGCCGCAGGTACCAAGGAGCTGACCATCGTCGGCAACAACGCGGGTGTCGACGATTTCGGCATGGGTCCGCTGCTGAAAACCCGCCAGGTCAAGCGCGTTTACGCGTCCTACGTCGGTGAGAACAAAGAATTCGAACGGCAGGTGTTGGCGGGCGAGCTGGAGCTACATCTGGTACCGCAAGGCACCCTGGCTGAAAAGCTGCGGGCGGGTGGCGCCGGCATTCCCGGTTTCTATACCCGTACCGGCTTTGGCACCAAGCTGACCGAAGGCAAGGAGACCAAGCTGTTCAACGGCAAGGAATACGTGCTGGAAGACGCCATCCACGCCGATGTCTCCATCGTCAAGGCGTGGAAGGGCGATCGCCTCGGCAACCTGGTCTTCAACAAGACGGCGCGCAATTTCAACCCGATGATCGCCACCTGCGGCAAGATCTGCGTGGCCGAAGTGGAAGAGTTGGTTGAGGTCGGCACGCTCGCCCCCGATGAGATCCACGTGCCGGGTATCTATGTGGATCGCATCATCCAGGGCGAGAAGTACGAGAAGCGGATCGAATTCCGCACCGTCGCCGGCGCCAACACCGGCAAGGAAAGCCCGATCCGCACCGCCATGGCCCAGCGCGCCGCGAAAGAGCTGCGCGATGGCTTCTACGTCAATCTCGGCATCGGCATTCCGACCCTGGTAGCGAATTTCATTCCGGCCGGCATCGACGTCACCCTGCAGTCGGAAAATGGCCTGCTCGGCATTGGCCCGTTCCCG
This sequence comes from Dyella silvatica, assembly GCF_026283955.1. Taxonomy (GTDB): domain Bacteria; phylum Pseudomonadota; class Gammaproteobacteria; order Xanthomonadales; family Rhodanobacteraceae; genus Dyella_C; species Dyella_C silvatica. Next base: position 26,540 of record NZ_JAPDPE010000044.1, read on the forward strand.
GATGACGCCCATGTCGACCCCGACCTGATCAACGCCGGCAAACAGACCATTACCAGCCTGCCCGGCTCCAGCTTTTTCTCCAGCGCGGAATCGTTTGCAATGATCCGCGGCGGCCATATCGATCTATCCATTCTAGGCGGCCTGGAAGTCTCCGCCCACGGCGACCTGGCGAACTGGATGGTGCCCGGCAAGATGGTCAAGGGCCCGGGCGGCGCCATGGATCTGGTCAGCGGCGTCAAGCGCGTCGTGGTGCTGATGGAGCACAACGCCAAAGATGGCACACCCAAGATCAAGACCGCCTGCGACCTGCCGCTGACCGGCAAACAAGTGGTCGACCTGATCATTACCGATCTGTGCGTGTTCGAAGTGGCCAAAGGCAAAGGCCTGACCCTGATCGAACTGCAAGAAGGCGTCACGCTGGACGAAGTGAAAGCGAAAACTGGCTGCGACTTCGCCGTGTCGCCGACACTGAGCTAAGCCCTGTCAACCCCGTACCGCGGTCAGCCGTACGGGGTCAGAGGTTGTCGGCCAGGAGCGGCTGCGGAAAACGAATCCGCGCGACATGCCAATGATCGTCGCGGGTTTGCAGCTCCAGGGGCCAGGCGAAGCGCTCGCTGATCCGCTGCGCAATCGCCAGCTCAAAACCGTGCCGGTCCACCGCACCGTCAGCCCCGGACCGATTCGCCACCATCACCATGCCCGGCATCACCGTGATCACGATGGTGCCCTGCTCGGCCTGCTGGCAGGCATTGCGAATCAATTGCCAGCACAGCACCGCAAATACCCGCGGCGAGCCACGCAGCGCAAAGCGCACCGGCTCATCCAGCTGCAAGACGATGGGCTGCCCCTCGAGCAAATCGCGGGCCGCGTCGAGCTCGCGCTTAAGCACGTCGTTGACAACGAAATCTTCAACGCCCAAGCCCTTGTCAGACTCGCGCGCAAGAATCAGCAAGGCCTCGACCAGTGCCTCCATCTCGCGACTGGCCCGCTTGATCCGCTGCACCGACCGGTGACCGGGCTCATTCAACATCGGCTCGTCGGCCAGCAGATCGGCCGACATCTTGATGACGGTGAGTGGGCTGCGCAGCTCATGGCTGGCATCGCGGGTGAAATCGCGTTCGCGCCGGTTGTAATCGGCGATCCGGTGCGAAAAATCCTTTAGCCGTTGCGACAGCACGGCTACATCGGCATCGGTATGCGCGGGCAACTGTCTTATCTGCCATGCGCCCAGCTCAGGCTGCTGCTCGTCCCAGGCTTCCACCGCATAGGCCAGCCGGGTCACCTGCAGCCACGGCCGCCGCGCGGCCAGCCAGGCCAGCACGCTGGCGATCACGATCAGGCCGAACATGATCCCCAGCGGTATCAGCCCGGTCACGCCCAAAACGGCGATCACCAGCAGCGCCAACAGCTGCAAGCCGAAGACCACGGCTAGGTGCCGATAAAACGTTCCGCGGCGAAACGTTGTGCTCGATGCTGGAATGTCCCTGATTTCCATGGCAATGAGACGCGGACGGTAGTGAACCGGCTACGTGGCTGCGGCTACCTCCGTTTCGACATCGGCCAGACGATAACCCGAGGAGTGAACGGTATGCAGCAACGGATGGTTGAACGGCTTATCGATGATCCGCCGCAGATTGTACAAATGCGAACGCAGCGTATCGGAATCGGGCAAGGTGTCGCCCCAGATTTCGCGCTCGATATCTCGCCGGCTGACCACCCGCGGCGACTCGCGCATCAAGATGCCCAGCAACTTCAGGCCGATCGGCGAAACCGTCAGCTCTTTGCCGGCACGGGTCAGGCGCAAGGTGGCGGTATCGAGGGTCATGTCGCCGACGGTAAGAATTTCGGTGGACACCTGGCGGCGGTCGCGGCGGATCAACGCACGCAAGCGTGCTTCCAGTTCGCGCACCTCGAACGGCTTGACCAGATAATCGTCGGCACCGGCCTCCAGGCCGATCAATTTGTCATCAAGGGTGTCGTGCGCGGTAAGCATCAGCACCGGCGTGGATTTCTTCGCCTCTTTGCGCAGCTTGCGGCAGACATCCAGCCCTTCCAGGCCTGGCAGCATCAAGTCCAGCACCACCACGTCGTAGCTATTGGACACCGCCAAATGCAGACCGCTGACGCCATCGGCGGCGTAATCCACCGAATAGCCGCGACGCTCAAGGTGCTCGCCCACCATCTCAGCGATCTGGCGATTGTCCTCGACCAAAAGAATCAATCCGGATTGTTCATCACGCGCGTTCATCACTTACATCCCCAGCAGAGTCTTCACATAAGTGAACAGCTAACGATGTGCCGCGTTACAGGCACGTGAAGACCGTAGCGATGATGCCATGACTGACGCCTCGACTCATCGCAAAAGTGGCTTTAATTGAGCCCAAACCGTGTCTAAAACCATCGGCTCGCCAGCCGCCAGCGGATGCAGGCCGTCGTCCTGCATCAGGGCCTGATTGGTCGCTACGCCTTGCAATAAAAAGGGCACCAGGGCGGCGCGTTTTTCCTTTGCCAGGTCGGCATAAATGGCGCGCAGGCCGTCGCGGTATTGCGGGCCGTAATTCACCGGCAGCTCGATCCCCAGCAGCAGCACCTTGGTTTTTGCGTGGCCGGCGGCATCGATCATCGCGGCGAGATTGTCGCGCAGAGCAGCCAGCGGCAGGCCGCGCAGGCCGTCATTGGCACCCAGTTCAAGCAGCAAAACCGACGGCTGGTGCTTTGCCAGCAGGTCGGCCAGCCGGTTACGCCCGCCCAATGAGGTTTCGCCACTGATACTGGCATTGATTACGGTCCAGCCCGGTTCCATCTGATCCAGACGTACTTTCAGCAGATGCACCCAGCCTTGCTCTACCGCAATGTTGTGCGCAGCTGAGAGCGAATCGCCCAGAACCAGCACTGTCTTGGTCGATGCTGCTACAGGAGCCGCCGCGTAAGCGGCCCCGGACAGCCCGATTTGGAACAGCACCAGCAGTAGCCAAAGGAAACGACGCATGAGCGGTACAACCCCAGGTGTTCTTCTCGATGTCCGCGATGTTAGCAAGTCGGTGCAAGGCCCTGAGGGCCGGCTGGACATTCTGAACGGAGTAAGCCTGCAGGTACGCGATGGCGAAAGCTTCGCCATCGTCGGCGCCTCCGGCTCCGGCAAAACCACCTTGCTCGGCCTGCTGGCTGGGCTGGACACGCCCAGCAGCGGCAGCATCGCGCTGAACGGCCACGCGCTGGAGCAATTGGATGAAGAGGCTCGCGCCGATCTGCGCCGGCGCCTGGTCGGCTTTGTGTTCCAGTCGTTTCACCTGCTGCCGGCGCTGACCGCCGAAGAAAACGTGATGCTGCCGATGGAGCTGGAAGGCAGCGACGACGCCCGCAGCCGCGCCCGCGAGGCGCTGGAGGCCGTCGGCCTGAGCCCGCGCCGGCGCCACTACCCGGCGCAACTGTCCGGCGGCGAGCAACAACGGGTAGCGATCGCCCGCGCCTTTGTGCACGGCCCGCGCCTGCTGTTCGCCGATGAGCCCACCGGCAATCTCGACCAACGCACCGGCCACCACATCAGCGACCTGCTATTCGCGCTGAACCACGACCACCGCACGACCCTCGTGCTGGTCACCCACGACGTCAAGCTGGCCGCGCGCTGCAACCGTCAGGTCGAGCTGGATAACGGCAGGCTGGTGAGCGCGGCCACCCCGGCCATGGCGGTGGCGCCATGAGCGCCGCGGCGTGCGCCTCAAGCAAGGGGTGTAAGCACGTATGAGGCTGCTCACCCTCTCTCTGCGCACCCTGCGCCGCGAATGGCATCTGCCGGAATTGCGCACGCTGGCGGCGTCCCTGGTACTGGCGGTGGTGGCGCTGGGCGTGGTCGCCACCCTGGCCGCGCGGATCGAACGCGGCATGCTGGCCAGCGCGGCCGAGTTGATCGGCGGCGATATCGGCATCACCTCGCCACAGGCCGTTCCCGCCAGTTACGCGGCCCAGGCCAGTCAGCGCGGATTGACCGTCAGCCACGGCGCCGGCTTTCCCAGCGTGGCATTTGCCCATGGCCAAAGTCAGCTGCTCGATGTGCAAGCCAGCGACGGCGCCTATCCGCTACGCGGCACCCTGGAGCTGCTTGACGCGCAAGGCCGTGACCACACCGATGGCCATGCGCCTGCCGCCGGCGCGGTCTACCTCGATCACCGCGCCTTGGTCGCGCTGAATCTCAAAGTCGGCGACACCATCCAGCTCGGCGGTCGTGACCTGCGCGTTGCCGCCGAGCTATTGCGCCAGCCCGATGGCGGTCAGTTGTTTGCGCTGGCGCCACGCGCCTTGATGAGTTTGAGCGATGCCGAACAAGCTGGCCTGCTCGGCAGCGGCAGCCGCGCCCGGCATAACTTGTTGCTGGCGGGTGAGCCCGCGGCGGTCCAGGCCTGGCGCGCATGGGCGCAGTCCAGCACGCTGCCGCAAGGCGCCGAATTGATCACCCCGGAACAAACCCAGGAACGCATGCGCAGCGCCTTCGATCGCGCCAGCGCCTTTCTGCGGCTGACCGCCTTGCTCTCGGCATTGTTGGCCGGTGTCGCCATCGCCCTGGCCGCCCAGCGCTATGCCCGGCGCAAGACCAACGAGGTGGCCTTGCTGCGCGCGCTCGGCACCCCGCGCCGGCGTGTGCTCGGCTTGCTGTTAGGCACCCTGGGCGCACTGGCCTTGCCGGCCGTAACGCTGGGTGTATTGCTGGCCCTGGGCCTGGCCCAGGGCGCGTGGTTTTTCGCCAGTCAGCTATTCAGCAGCGCACCCACCACCTTGCCGCTGATGCCGGCATTTATCGCGGCGGTGATGGGCATCGCCGTATTGATCGGCTTCGCCCTGCCGCCATTGGCTCGCCTGGCCGAAGTGCCGCCGGTCGCGGTATTTCGCGAAAGCGTGACTCGTCGCGTGCGCCGCTTCGACACGCTGTATCTGTTTCCCGTCCTGGCCGCCTTGTTGTTGATCTGGAGCCAGAGCGGCTCGGCCAAGCTCGCCGGCATTCTCGCCGCCAGCCTGCTTGGCGTGGCCCTGGTGGCCGCGCTGCTGGCCGCCCTGCTGCTATGGCTGGCCCGGCGCGTGGCGCCCGGCGCCCACCCGGCGCTACGGCTGGGCCTGGCGGCGCTGGCACGGCGACGCGGCATGAGCCTGGTGCAAGCCACCGCGCTCAGCCTGGGCCTGGTGGCGCTGCTACTGCTCGCTGTCGTCGCACCGGCCCTGCTGGAAGGCTGGCGCCGCGAGCTACCCGCCGACACGCCCAACTGGTTTGTGCTGAATCTGCAAGACGATCAACGCGCCGCCTTCGAACAAAGCCTGACAGCCATCGACGGACAAAAACTCAACATGCTGCCGCTGGCGGTGGGCAAGCTCACGGCGATCAACGATCAGCCGATCGACCAGCTTCACTTCAAGGACGAACGCGCCAAAGACTGGGCCGACCGCCAGCTGCGCCTGTCATGGGCCGATGACCTGCCGCCAAGCAATCAAGTGGTCGCCGGTCAATGGCATGCTGCCGCATCAACGCAGGCCGAAGTGTCCATCGACACCATGTGGCGTGACATGTTTGCGCTGAAGGTCGGCGATCGCATGCGCTTCACCATCGGCGACAGCGACATGGAGGCGCGGGTAGGCAGCATTCGCCAGGTCGACTGGAGCTCATTCCGGGTCAATTTTTTCCTGCTGCTCGACCCCGCCCATGCCAACGCCTTGCCGCATAGCTGGATCGCCAGCTTCTATCTACCGCGCGGCCATGCCGAATCACTGGCCAGGCTATCGCGTGACTACAGCAACCTCAGCCTGATCGACGTCGATTCACTGCTCGACCGGGTGCGCGAAATCGTCGACCGGGTCGGCAACGCCGTGCGCTGGGTGCTGGGCTTCAGCCTGCTCGCCGGCGCCCTGGTACTGGCAGCGGCGCTGGCCGCCAGTGCCGCCGAGCGCCGGCATGAGGCCGCCTTGTTGCGCACGCTGGGCGCACGGCGCAATCAATTGCGTGCCGCGGCGGCCTGCGAATTCGCCTTGCTCGGTCTGGTCGCCGGCCTCACCGCCGCACTGGGTGCCGCCGGCACCGGCTGGTGGCTGGGTCATGTGGTATTTCATATCGACGGCTTCGTGCCGCCGCTGTGGCCGTTGATCCTCGCCGCGCTGGCCGCCGCCTTGGTAGTGATGCTGCTCGGCCTGGCCGGTACGCGGAAGGTCACGCGTACTTCGCCGATGCGCCTGCTGCGCGAGGGCTAGCCGTGCGATGGCGCCAAGCAAGCGCCTGATACAGTGAACGCCCTTCGCACATCCCGCCAGGTTTTCGATGAGCACGCGCGCATTCCAGCAACGCCTTAAGCAGGAATGGCTGCTGGTTGCGTTTGGTTTGCTGGCCATAGCCCTGGCGGCCGTCGATCCGCACCCATGGAACGACTATCGACGCTGGCTGCAACTACCGACACTGGCGGGCCTGCTCGGCCTGATGGTGGCCATTCAAGGCATTCGCGACAGTGGCTGGGTGCAGCATCTGGCCGGCGCACTGGTGGCACGCACCCATTCCCTGCGTGGCATGGGGCTTTTGCTGATAAGCCTCACCGCACTGCTTTCGATGGTGCTGACTAACGACGTCAGTCTGTTCCTGCTGGTCCCGCTGACGCTGGCGATCGGCGGCCTGTGCAATCTGCCGGTGCTACGCATGGTGATCCTCGAAGCCTTGGCTGTAAATGCAGGCTCCACGCTAAGCCCCATCGGCAATCCACAGAATCTGTTGCTGTGGCAACACGGCTACGTGCCCTTTTTCGATTTCGTACTGACCATGCTGCCGGTCGCGGCTACCATGTTCGCGCTGGTCGCCGCATTGACCTGGGTCTGGCTGCCGGCCGGCCAGGTCACCGTGAAAGCCGAGCAAGTCGATGGTCATGCCGTGTCCACGACGCAGGCCATCCTATCGACGATGGTACTGATCACCATGGTGCTAATGATGGAGCATGGGCACGCGGTACTCGGCGTCTGCCTGTTGCTGCTGCCTTTTGCGCTGTTCGACTGGCGCATGCTGCTGCGCATCGACTGGCTGTTGCTGGCGACCTTTGCCGCGATCTTCATCAGCCTCGGCCACGGCGCCGAATTGCCACTGGTACAGCGCGGACTGGGCCTGCTCGACTTCGATCAGCCGCTGACCTTGTACTTCAGCGGCATCCTCGCTTCGCAACTGATCAGCAACGTGCCCGCTACCGTGCTGCTGATGGGCCATGCGCCGAATGCCATCTCGCTGGCGGTGGCGGTCAACGTCGGCGGCTTCGGTATCGCGATCGGCTCATTGGCCAACCTGATCGCCTTGCGCCTGGCAAAACAGCCGCACGGACTGCGGCTGTTTCATCAGGTCTCGATACCCTTTCTGCTGGTATGTGCGCCACTGACCTATCTAGCCTGGCGCTGGCTGGGATAGCCAGCCCTTGGCCAACCCAGATCGCTCAATCCCGGTCGCTGGGCACATGCACCTTGCCCGCCACGGCGTGGAAATTGACATCGCCGCTACCTTTCGCGCCGAGATTCAGATCGCCACGCACATCCTTCACGGTGAGATCGCCCGAACCCAAGGTATCGGCACGCACATTGCCACCAACGTGACTCACGCTGACATCGCCGGAGCCGATACTGCCAATCGTGGCATCGCCCTTGATGCCATCGACTTTGATCTCACCGGAGCCGATGAAACCCGCTTGCAGGCTGCCGACATTGTTCGCCTCTACCGAGCCTGACCCTACGCCGGTCACGAACGCACCGGCGATATCGTTGACATGCAAATCACCCGAGCCGACCTTGGCTTCCAATTGCTGTAAGCCGCGGACCGTGGCATCGCCCGAACCGACATTAAGCACCACCGGCAACTGCGCCGGCACCTGCAGGTTGAGCTCAAGATTGGTATACGAGCTGCCAAACAGGCTGATACTGAAATGACTGTCGCCACCGGCCTCTACGACCAGGCGATCGCCCTCACGGTGCTGCGTCACCACCAGCTGATCCAGCAACTTGGGGTCCGAGGCGCAGGCCTGGCCGGTCAATTCAGCGCTGTTAGCGCCCGTGTTACCGGTGAGATGCAAGTCGTAGCTACGCAGCTCCACCTGCAATACGCGCACCCCGGACAGGTCGAGCTTGAGATTGCGTGGTGCCTGATATTGGCAATGATCCGCGGCATGAGCGGCGAGCGGGGCCAGAAACAGAGCGAGAAACAAGGCACGATGCATCGAATGACTCCCAGTGGAAACAGAACGTAAGCATCTGATGCAGGCCAGGGGCAAAGGGTTGCTGCAAAAGGCAGCACGCAAAGCGGGATCGCACTGACCCCATCGGCTCAGATACAAACGTGGCGCAGCAACATAGCGCATCGCCCAGGCGCGATCACCGTGCCAACGGCCATCTTGCGTAAATGTTCAAGACTCAGTGTGGCTGGGATAGATATCCGGCCGGCCCGCGAGCAGCCGCGCCGCCTTACGCCTCGATATCCGCTGTCGACTCGTCGTTGTTGCTAAGCCGCTTCACCCGCTGCCATAGCGCTTCTTGCGCGGCCAGATCGCGTTCGGCCATGGGCTGCCCTTCGGCGACGGCCAACTGCTCCATCTGGCGAAAGCGCCGTTCGAATTTTGCATTCGCGTGCCGCAGCGCCTGCGAAAAATCGACCCCGGCATGGCGGGCCAGATTCACGCTAACAAACAGCACATCGCCAATTTCATCTTGCAAGCGCTCATGATCGCCGCCGTGCGCGAATTCGGCACGCACCTCGGCGACCTCTTCCGTCAGCTTGTCCAGCACCGGCTGCGCATCGGGCCAGTCGAAACCGACGGTGGCGGCACGTTGCTGCAACTTCAGTGCGCGCTTCCACTCGGGCAAGCCACTGGAAATACCGGCCAGGGCACTATGATCGACCGCCGCACCTTTGGCCGCACGCTCGTCGGCCTTGATCTCTTCCCAGGCCTGCATCTGCGCATCGAGGTTGGCGTAGCTCACATCGCCGAACACATGCGGGTGCCGGCGCAGCATTTTCTCGCTGATGGCATGGGCGACGTCGCTGAAATCGAACAAGCCGGCCTCTTTCGCCATCTGCGCATGAAACACCACCTGCAATAACAGATCACCCAGCTCATCGCGCAAATCGTGCCAGTCCTTGCGATCGATGGCATCGGCCACTTCGTAGGCTTCTTCGATGGTGTAAGGCGCAATCGTGTCGAAGTTCTGCAACACGTCCCACGGGCAACCGCGCTCGGGATCGCGCAGGCGGGTCATGATGGCGAGCAAATCGTCGAGGCTGTGCTTGGTCATCCGTCCACTACCAGCTCGCGCAGGCGACCAGACCAATCGATGGCACGGTCGCCCACGGCGATAAATTCAGGGTTGAGCAACGACTCGCCACGGTTGTAACGCAGCGGCTCGCCTTGCAGGTCGAGCACCGCGCCGCCGGCTTCTTCCAGCACGCACTGCGCGGCGGCGGTATCCCATTCGCTGGTCGGGCCACGACGCAAATAGACGTCTGCCTCGCCACGCGCGATCAAACAAAACTTCAGCGACGAGCCCAGCGGCCGGGATTGAAAATCATCACCGAGCAAAGCCTGCAGCAACGGCAGGCCGCGACCGCCATGCGAACGGCTGCCCGCCACCATCGGCGGCTTGGCCAGATCGCGCGTCACAATGCCCAGCCAGGGCTCATCGGCCTGCACTTGCAGCCAGGCGCCCTGCCCTGCGGCAGCGGCATACAGCTCTCCGCCAACCGGTGCCAGCACCACCCCCAATACCGGCCGGTGATTGTCGATCAAGGCGATATTCACGCTGAACTCGCCGTTGCGCTTGACGAATTCGCGAGTGCCATCGAGCGGATCGACCAGCCAATAGCGCTGCCAGGTCTGGCGCTCGCTCCATGCCGCAGCGCATGCCTCTTCAGACAGCACCGGCAAGACCAGCTCAAGTTGCGCCAGCGCCGCCACGATCACCCGCTGCGCGGCCAGGTCGGCGGCGGTCACCGGCGAGCTGTCCGACTTATGCATGACTTCGAAATCTTCGCGGTAAACCGTCAGGATCGCCTCGCCAGCCGCGCGGGCGATCGCGGCGACCTGGCGCAGCAAGGCAGAAATCGGTGCTTCACTCATGCTGGACGGAACCGTCCGGCGAGGTACTCGCGAGCCATGAACAAGGCAGCGATCGAACGCCCTTCGGTGACATCGTCGCGGGCAATCAAGGTATGCAGCTCAGTCATTTTCCACGGCACCACGTCGAGCTCCTCAGGCTCATCGCCCACCAGCCGCTCGGGATAGAGATCCTGCGCCAGCACCACATGCGCCATGTGGCTCATGTATGACGGCGACAACGAGAGGTTATGCAAAATCTTCAGCTTGCGCGCGCCGTAGCCGACTTCTTCTTTCAGCTCGCGGTCGGCGCCTTGCTCCGCGGTTTCGTCACGATCGAGGCGCCCTTTGGGCAAGCTCAATTCATAGCGTCCCACGCCAGCGCCATATTCGCGCACCAGCAGCACGGTCTCGTCGTCCAGCATGGGTACGATGATCACCGCCCCCATGCCTCCGCCCTTCAGCCGCTCGTAGGTACGGCGTTCGCCGTTGGAAAATTCCAGATCGAGCTGCTCGACACGCAGAAAACTGCTGTCCTGCAGATCGCGGGTAGCGTGGATGATTGGTGGCTTGCGCATCCGCGCATTGTAGCCGTCT
>NZ_JAPDPE010000045.1 GCF_026283955.1 Dyella silvatica
GCATTGCCGCGAAACGCTTGGGCTCAAGCCGCCTTGTCTTAGACAGCGCCTGCCTGTTGTTACCCATCCTGGCGCTTCTTACGTGGCTTAGTGCCGGCGCGGCTGGCGAAGCTCAGCAAGTGGCTCGGATGGCAATGTTCATCCCTGTTGCGTGGCTTGCCTTGAAGCATGGCTGGCATGGTGCAGCACTCGGTGGAACCGCAGTTAGTGTGGCCATTGTGTTGGCTATGCCTGCACACCGTGATCCAGCAACACTCCAAGCACAGGCTTTCATGTCGTTCGCGATAGCGACGATGCTTCTCTTAGGGTCACGTGTGTCTGCCCTAATTGTGAAGGAGCAGCGCGGTCGCAACGATGGGACACTTGCACTTCAACTGGCACGACACGGGCTTTACTTAGGCGAGCAGCGTATGCGCCGAACAGCCTTTGCCATCGAGCAACTCGGGGCATCCATCCAGAAGTCTCATGGCCGCCTTCTCGACCGATTGCGGCTACACCTGCCAGAAGTAGAGGAACGCGTTTACTACCGGCAGGCTATTGCCACTCAGCATGAAGTTCACCGCCTTGCAGACAGCATGTATCCACGGGCATTACGTGATCGGGGTCTCCCAACCGCATTACGCGAGGGAGCCTTAGCGCGAAGCCTGGATGAAGCCGGTGTTGCCTTCCGCTGCGAGATTCAGGGGCGCGGCCTCAGTCGTCTTGCACCAAGCATTCACATCGCGCTGTACCGAATGGCCTGTGAGGCGGCGATACAGTTGATCGAGCAGGACCACTACACGACCAGTGTTCGTTTACGCCTTCGCGGCGGAGAGACACGGGGTCGCTGTTGGGCACTGCTGCAACTTGATGGGCAACGCGACGGCAGCGTAATAAGCGGCAGTCACGCGGTCGCACGCTCGCTCCTCATGCCGAAGCTAGGAGCGAATGGCTTAAGTGTGGGAAGTCTTAGCGACCAAGCACGGGTTTATGGCGGTGAGGCGCGTATGCGCGCTACTGACAACGGTATGCGTGTCAGCATACTGCTGCACGATACGCCCCCTGCCGAATCGCTGGATTGAACCCGCCAATCTGTAGCGCTTAGTTCAAATGTGCGCCGCAATCTAAAGGGTCTTGGCAAATGGCATCGAGCATGACTCGATTTTGACCCTGCGGCGTCGCCATAACCTTCACTGCATTGTCCTGGTAGATCGTCTGACTCGGCGCCGTCGAAGGGGCTGCTGCCGCACGACGAGGCTGCTGCGGGGTACTAACCAGCGGTGCGTCGCTGCCGATAGGTAGCGTTAGAAATTGACCACCAGCAACGGCGAATGCACCGCGCACGGCGCCGTTTAAATCGTTGACCTGGATGTAGCGCACACCGTCGCGCTCGAACACATAGACGTGCCAGCGTGGACTTGAGCTTACGTCCGTGGCATTGGGCCACGCTTGGCCGAGACCAGTGCTCGCCTGTTGTGCCCATGCGCTACCGCACATGCTCGTTAGAACAAAAGCAATCGGCAGCAACCGCTTCACTGTAGTTCGCATCTCAATCCCCCGGAACAGTCTTCACACTTCACCGCAGCATAACGCGAAGCCTTGTTAAGGCTACGTGTCTTTCTTCACATCCACCAAGCCGCTCAAGAGGCGGCTTTTCTATGCCCAAAGGAAACACCATGAGCCGCAAAATCAACAGAACTCCTCAGTCCAACTATTCCATCCAGTTCGAGTCCGAGGGCCGGCGGTGGTGTGAGTCACACAAAGCCGGTTCAATCTACGATGCGGAGCTGCACGCAGCTAACCAGGCGCGATCCCGCCGTATCCGCGTAATCGTCACTCTGCCGCTGAACCCGGAGGTCTAGGCATGTCAAAAACGATCAAGATGCGCGTCACAGTGACCTATGAGTACGACGCGTATATACCGAATTACCCGGACAGCGAGCCCGAAGCGATGGCGCGGGTGGACCGAACAAACTTCGAGACGAACACCAGCATTCTTCTGGATGACATCTCAGGTCGTCCTTGCGAGATCACAGTGACTCCGGTGACCGACTAATCCAGTCTCAGGCCAGCATGAGAATCACAAGATCTGAGACAGCTCAGCGCCATGCTTGCCACATGACCCCGCCTATCGCTGCCACTAAGTTATTTGCTGATGCCGTCGCCATGCTGGCGGTGTCTGTTTGTCCAGCATGCGGTACGCGAGGTCATGTGCGGGCCTCGCTACATCCCTACGCACCCGCGCCTACCTGTCAGTGGTGCGCAGAGCGCCAGAAGACGGTCGAGGGCTACAAGGCGTGGCTGCTTCGACAGCAGCGCAAAAAAATGCCCGGATCATCGGCAAGCATGAGCTAGCTGTACCCAGCTCGTGAACGCCTGACTTCTCGGGCATCTCCATTCTGCACCTCACACAAAATCGTTCAAGTCGGCGTGCTCCCTGCTGCGGCGTAGGAGTGCGCCTACAAAACAGGAGAAAGACACTTGACCGGACGAACATTCCTCGCCTTGGCAATCGCTGGATGCCTTTTGGCTCTGCTTGGCTTCCTCGTCAGCACCACGGGCTCCCGTGGGTTACTCGCGGTCTTCGGTACTAGCTATCTAATTTTCTTCGCGGCTTTCATCCATCTAAGTGCCAACCCTCGATCAACAAAGCGCAACCGGGAGCAAGGATGAACCCTGTCTCTCTATGGGCGCGACTCAATGACGCACTAGACAAAAGTCCTGATGTCAGTGAAACCGAAGCGATTGCAAGTATTTGCACGCTCCTAATGACGCGCAGCGTCGAGGAATGACGCACCACGCGCATTGACCGCTCCGTTTGATGAACGCCTCATTCACAAACTCTTATTTGGAAGGGAAACGACAGTCATGCTTCATGCGCTCCTCTCGCACTATTTGCCTCATCTCCCTCGATTCACGATGGTTGTCATTGAGGAGTTCAGGAGAGGCCAGTTCTGGATCAACCGGACTGGATTATCAAGTGCAATTGTCGCTTGTGGACTCGTAATGCTATACATTTCGTGGGGACCGACCCCGCCGATAAGGACGTGTGATGACCTCCCTGACCTCGACGCAGGCAGCCCATATCCTGCGGATTCTTCTTCAGCACACCCGAGTAACTCTGGAGGCAAATCCACAGTTCACCGTGGCGAATCTCGCTGCCCTACTTGCTGTGATCGAACGCCCGAACGCAACGCAGCCTGAAGTTGGCGCAACCCTCGGCGGTGTTGATGACGCGGTACTTTCACGCCAATTGCGCTACCTACGCGGAAAACGCCAGGGTGTTGTGCAATCCCCACTACTTCCGGTCGTGCAGCTCTCTCCGCTCGAAGCGGACAACCGTGTAAATGTTGTCGGATTGACCAAAGAAGGCGAGGACTTTGCAGCCGAACTCACTCGAACATTCAACCGGCTACTTAGGGCCGCGCTGAAGACATAGTGCGCCCCCTCCCAAACCACCCCTCCCTATAAACCCGCCCTCAGAGGCGGGTTTTCGTTTTTGTGGACTCCAAAATGACCGTGTACCTGAAAGGAAAGCTCAAGCCCGGTGAAGTAGACCGTCGCTATTACATGATCCGCGTTCAGCGCAAAACGCGGCGCGTGGTCGCCTCGTCGAACACACGCGATAAGGCGCTCGCACTCCGCAAGGAGGAGGAGATCGTCAAACTGCTTGATAACAACCCGGATATTCCAAAGGCAGACATCATCGCTGCGATTACCGGAAACGGGTCGCATCGTCATAAAGCGGCTGTCCGTGCGGCAGGCGGCCTCACACTCAAGGAAGCATTTGACCGCTGCCTGAAATCTCCAACCGTGTGGAAGGACATCAAGGCGCATAGTGAGTACGCGCGAAACTGCCGCGTGATCGAGGAAATTCTTGGTGCCGATACGCCGCTCGCGAGCATCGACTACCACGCTATCGCAGACCTCACCGCAAAGTTGGTAACCAGGCCAGCCCCCGGCAAAGGCAACACTCAGAAGAAAGTGTCCGGGGCCACGGTCAACAACCATCTTGCCTGCATTCGACGGATGTTCAACGTGGCCCTGGATGAGCGCTGGCCTGATGCGCCGACTGCCTTTCCAAAGGTGAAGACCGTCAAGAAGCGCCTGGGACGGGGTTATTTCATGGACTCGTGGGATGAAAAGAGCATTTTCGATGCCGTATTGGAACTGGACACACTCAACCCCGGCATCAAAGGAGGCCCTCCACGGAAGCGTGACGCCCGTCGCTATCATCTGCTCTATCAGGTACTGGTCGAGTCCGGGCTGCGCCTAGGAGAGGCCCTGGGGCTCCTCTGGACGGAGCTGGACTTCCCTCGGGGAAAGCGGGCGGGAATGATCGAGCTGTTCCGTCATGAGGATCTGAAGACCGGAAGGCAGCGGAGCGTCCCGATGACTGAAACATGCTGCCAAGCACTCAAGGCTTGCGAGGGTATCGAAGATGGCCCCTTCAAGGATCTAAACGATCGACGTGCTCAGGACATATGGGCGCGGGCCAGGAAGGCTGCAAAGATCGCCCACCGCGATTGCGTCGTCCACTGCTTGCGCCATACCTGCGCCAGTCGCCTGATCGAGAGCGGCGTGGATCTGAAGATTGTGAAGGAGTGGCTGGGCCACAGCTCAATCGCCACAACCGACATCTACACCCACCTTCAGACCAAGCAGCTCTCTAAAGCTGCCTTGAGCATGCAGCAGCTCCGAGAGGACTCCACTGAGCGGCTATGAATCTCATCCATTTGAGTATCCAAGGACAGAAGACCGACCTCAGATAAAACGTTTGACGACTCAACAACCGCTAACCCAATGAATTCGTTACAAAGGACATGGTGCGAAAGGGGGGACTCGAACCCCCACGGGATTAACCGCCAGAACCTAAATCTGGTGCGTCTACCAATTCCGCCACTTTCGCATCAAAACAAACGGAGAAGCCAGCCTCAACCCACTGATTTAAAAGCATTATTGCGCAAATAAACGCAGCAATCGCTTTCAAACCCGGCCGCCGGGCAGCCCATCCTAAGCCGATGATTCCTTTGCACGAAAGCCGGGTATTTTACGGTTGCGCGAGGCCGCAATACAAGCGAGATACTGCGTCGCCCGGCACCGAAATGAGTGAATCCCCTTAAAACGCCCTGCAAACTCAACGAGAGCCCAAAAACAAACGGCCCGCAGTGCTGCGAGCCGTTGGCTATATTGGTGGGCCGTGTAGGATTCGAACCTACGACCAATTGATTAAGAGTCAACTGCTCTACCAACTGAGCTAACGGCCCTTGCAACCTGGACTTACTGGGTGAACTGGGGTGGAAGATGGGACTCGAACCCACGACCCTCGGAATCACAATCCGATGCTCTAACCAGCTGAGCTACATCCACCGTAAATCTTGAAATTGGCGCGCCCGACAGGAATCGAACCTGCAACCGTCGGCTTAGAAGGCCGATGCTCTATCCGGTTGAGCTACAGGCGCAGTGCACAACGTGCCGAGCACCTGCTGGTCGGGGCAGAGGGATTCGAACCCACGACATCCAGCTCCCAAAGCTGGCGCTCTACCAGGCTGAGCTATACCCCGATTCTCGAAACCTTAGCTAACTTTCGTCAGCTGAAGCCTTGAAATGCTACGGGTGACGCATTGCCTAGTCAATCCGTATCGAATCCACCGGACTTCACGACCACCGTCCGGATTCGCATGACGCTGCATTGTCTTGCGATACAAACCGTGATGCGGACAGCACGATTTGCGAGTGTAGTGGCGCGCCCGGAGAGATTCGAACTCCCGACCACCAAGTTCGTAGCCTGGTACTCTATCCAACTGAGCTACGGGCGCGCAGTAAACCTAATTGCCTTGCCACCAACCTTTGAAGCAGAAGGTGCCGAAGCAGAAGCGGGATTATTCAGATTCGAAGCGAAAACGTCAACACTTTTTTCAGAAAAATTTCATCGCCATCGATGAAAGTTCAGCTAGAGCCCCTTCACTCGAATTGAATCTCGTGCGGTTTGGACTTCCAAACGCCTGATTCAAATCAAGCCAGGGTCAGCTCAGCAAAGCGCCGATAAGGCGCTTCGCATTGAGCTTGAAGTGCACTCAGTGATTGATCACACGGCTCTGCGTAGCGGGATCACCCACTTTGGCCGACCCCGCATCACCACGCGGCGGTGGCGGCGGCGGCGAACCTGCCGGAGGGGCTTTGGACCAATCCGCAGGCGGCCCCGGCTCGCGTCCCGACATGATGTCGTCGATCTGGTGCGCATCAATCGTTTCGTACTGCAACAGCGCCTCAGCCATGATGTGCAATTTACCGATGTTGTCAGTGAGCAATTGCTTGGTACGTGCATAGGCACGATCCAGAATGTCACGTACTTCCTCATCGATTTTGCGCGCGGTCTCGTTTGAAACGTTCTTGTGCTGGGTCACCGAGCGACCGAGAAATACCTCGTCCTCGTCTTCGCCATAAGTCATCGGACCGAGCTTGTCCGACAGGCCCCACTTGGTTGCCATATTGCGCGCCATCTTGGTGGCACGCTCAATATCGTTGGATGCACCCGTGGTGACTTTGTCTTCGCCGAAGATCAATGCCTCAGCAACACGACCACCGTAAAGGGAGCAGAGCTGCGATTCGATCGCCACGCGATTCATGCTGTACTTGTCACCCTCCGGCAGGTACATGGTGACACCCAATGCACGGCCACGAGGAATGATGGTGACCTTGTAGACCGGATCATGCTCAGGCACCAGGCGACCAACGATGGCATGGCCAGCTTCGTGATATGCGGTGAGTTTTTTCTCGTCCTCACTCATAGCCATCGAGCGGCGCTCAGTACCCATCAAGATCTTGTCGCGCGCCTTGTCGAGATGACTCATGCGCACTTCGCGGGCGTTTTCACGTGCGGCGAACAAAGCGGCCTCGTTGACCAGGTTGGCCAAATCCGCACCAGAGAAGCCCGGCGTACCACGCGCAATCGTCATGGGAGTGACATCGGCTGCCGTTGGCACCTTACGCAGATGCACCTTGAGGATCTGCTCACGCCCCTTCACGTCCGGCAGGCCAACCACCACCTGACGGTCAAAACGACCCGGACGCAACAATGCAGGATCGAGCACATCCGGGCGGTTGGTGGCCGCAATCACAATGACCCCCTCCGTACCCTCAAAGCCATCCATCTCAACCAACAGCTGGTTCAGCGTCTGCTCGCGCTCATCATGCCCACCACCCAGGCCTGCGCCGCGATGACGGCCGACCGCATCGATTTCATCGATAAAGATGATGCAAGGCGCGTGCTTTTTGGCCTGCTCGAACATGTCGCGCACACGACTGGCGCCGACACCTACAAACATTTCCACAAAGTCGGAGCCGGAGATAGCAAAGAACGGCACCTTGGCCTCGCCCGCAATCGCCTTGGCGAGCAGGGTTTTACCGGTACCTGGCGGGCCAACCATCAAGACGCCGCGTGGAATCTTGCCGCCGAGCTTTTGGAACTTGCCCGGATCGCGCAAGAATTCCACCAGCTCGCCGACCTCTTCTTTAGCCTCGTCGCAACCGGCAACGTCACTGAAATTGACCTTGATCTGATCCTCACCCTGCAACTTGGCACGTGAGCGACCAAAGCTCATCGCACCACGCCCGCCTGCCCCGGCTTGCATCTGGCGCATAAACCAGATGAATACGCCGACGATAAGAATGATCGGCAACCAGTTCAGCAGCAGCCCAAGCAGCGAGAAACCATTGTTGGACGGCTCTTGGCGCACTTCAACGCCCTTGTCCTGCATTTGCTTGACCACCGCATTGGTGGACCAGCCCAATCCAGGAGCTACCGTGCGATAGGCACTGCCGTCCTTCAGCTTGCCGCTGATCGACGCAGGCTGGTCAGCACTGATCGTGGCGTTGGCCACGTTGCCGTTGTCCACGCTCTGTACGAAGCTGCTGTAAGGCAGATCCGATGAGGACGCGCCATGCGGGTTGAAGCTCTGAAATACGGTGAGTAGAACCACCGCGATAATCAGCCAGAGCAGTAGGTTTTTAGCCATTTCGTTCATGCACGCTTCTCGCCGGGTTGCCCGCCGATGGTCTTTCGACCCACGGCCAGCGCGTATACCTCACGCGAACGAGCGCGCGAGGCCTTTGGTTTACGCATGGTTACGCGCGTGAACTCCACGCGCAAGCTGCGCAGGTAATCGTCAAAGCCGGCCCCCTGAAACAACTTGATCAGGAACGACCCACCTGGCTTAAGCCAGTGCCGGCTAAAATCCAGCGCCAACTCAGCCAGATCCATTGCCCGGATCTGATCAGCCAGCGCTACTCCACTCATATTGGGGGCCATATCAGATAGCACAAGATCAAGCTTCTGTCCGTCTAGACGAGATTCCAACTCACGTAAGACCGATTCTTCGCGAAAATCACCCTGCAAAAAATCCACCCCGCCAATACCCTGCATAGGCAGGATATCCAGCGCGATGACAGTACCGTTGTCACCCAAGCGCTGACGCACCAATTGGGACCAACCGCCAGGCGCCGCGCCCAGGTCCACAATTCGCATGCCAGGCTTGAGCAGTCGATCACGCTCAATCAACTCATCCAGCTTGAATACGGCGCGTGAACGGAAGCCTTCAGCTTGCGCCTTTTTTACATATATATCGTCGAAATGCTCCCGCAGCCAGCGGGAACTGCTTTTGCTGCGAGTCATGATCGGCAACTGTCACAGATACGGGGAGTGGCCAGCATGATACCCTTTACGGTCCATTCGCCGCGAATCTGAGACTGAACGCATGGCCCTCTCCCCCTCGCAGCGCCGTTATTTGCGCAGCCTTGCCCACGATCTGAAGCCAGTTATCCTCCTCGGCGCCAAAGGCGCTACCGAAGCGGTGGTCAAAGAGCTGGACCTGGCGCTGTCTCATCACGAGCTCGTCAAAATCAAGCTGTCAGGCGGCGACAAGGACGAGCGCCAAGCGCAGATCGACTTTCTTGCCAACGGCACCCATTCCGAAAGCGTGCAGCAAATCGGCCACATCGTCGTGCTGTTTCGCCGCAACGAAGACGAGCCCAAACTGGCATTGCCGCGTTAAATCTTCGAGTTTCCGATGGATCTCTCCCTCGACAGACCTGACGACTACTTATTTGTACGCCGCGTCAGTGCGCACGGCGTCATCGTGGTCGATCGCGAATTTGATCGCAGTTTCTTGCTGGCGCCAGACGGCGTGGTCGAGAACTGGCCCATACAAGCGGCTAATACACTGGCTGCGGAGCACGTCGAAGCCATTCTCACGCTCAAGCCCGAACTGGTGCTACTGGGCACCGGTGAGCGCCAGCACTTCCCTGCCGCGGCTTTCCTGGCAGGTTTTCTGCGCAAAAACGTCGGCATTGAAGTGATGGATAACGCGGCGGCGGCCCGCACCTATAACCTGCTCGCCGCGGAAGGTCGGCGAGTGGTAGTGGCATTCATCTTGCCGGCTTAACCGGCGCCGTTTGCGCGCGCTCAGAGATCAGCGAGACGGCAAGTAGCTAAGCGGGTCGACCGGATTGCCGTCCTTGCGAATCTGAAACTGCAATTCGTCGCGTGACGCGCCAGTCGAGCCCATTTCGGCAACTTGCTGCCCCGCGCTCACCCGCTGCCCCTCTTTGACCAAACGCTTGCGATTGTGGCCGTAGGCAGAGAGAAAGCTGTCATTGTGCTTGATGATGACCAGTTCGCCGTAACCGACCAAGCCGTTGCCGCTATAGACCACCACGCCATCGGCCGCTGCGCGAATCGGGTCACCGGATTTGCCGTAGACCTCGATACCGGGGATTGCATCACCACTCTGGAAGCGCTTACCCAGGCTACCGTCCGCCGGCCAACGCCAATTGACTCCGCCCAATGCACGGCTTGCTCCAGCAGGTATGGCCACGGCAGCAGGCGTCGGTGCCGGCGACACCGGCGGCGGCAACGACGCCGGGTTGGGCGTAGGCACACCGGCCACGGGCACTACGGTCGAATTGCTTGCCGCCGTTGCCGGCGCACTACTCGATGCCGCAGGCGTGCCTGAAGCAGCAGCGGTCGCCGAAGCCGCCGGCTTGGTCACCGTGGACTCCGTAGTGTTCTCAAACATCGGCGCCGTCGGAGCCGGGTGAGTCGACGAAGCCACCGGCACTGGAGCCGTGGGTCGTGGCGCAGCTACAACCACGGTATGCGAGGACTCGTTCGCCCCACCTGGCGCAGACAAACGCAAAACCTGGCCCGGCCAGATCGTATAAGGCGGTGCAATGCTGTTCCACCGCGCCAGATCGCGAAAATCCACGCTATTGCGAAAAGCGATCGAATAAAGCGTATCGCCGTGAGCGACCTGGTAGCTGCCGCCGGGTGTTGATTTCGCCGGAGTCACCACGCGCCCGCCGCCGGCAGGCTCGACCACCACCGAGCGGCGCATACCGCTGTCACAAGCGGTCAGTGCGAGTGCCACCAAGGCCACTGCAGAATATTGAAGAAGTCCGTTCATGTTCGCCAGCATACCGATGTGCAACGAGGTTTTCATGCAAGCGTGTCCTTATTGAACCTCAGTTAGAAGCCCACCCGGTGAGCAAGCAACCCATAAGGCCTATCGACCTTAAAAATGCCCCACGCACCCTGTTCAGCGCAGCCAGAACCACCACACCAGCAGCAACCCGAGCATCGCCAAAGCACCCCAGCCCATCCACTCGATGTGCTTGTGCAGAGTACGTTCCGCCCGCTCACCAAAGAAACGAATCAGCAGCGCAAGCAGCCATACACGCTTGCCCCGCCCGACCGCGATGCAAACCAGAAACGGAATGATCGGCACGCCAACGATACCCGACGCCCAGGTGATGAACTTCATCGGCACTACGGGTTGCAGTGCGGCCAATGCCAGCACCAATAGCAGCCCCAGCCAATGCTGGTTCATCTGCGCGCGCAGACTTTCGACGCCCACCTCGATCGGTGCCAACCAATGCAGCGACTCGAGCAGTGGATGCAGCGCCTGAAACGCCCAATGGCCTAGCGCATAGCCCACCAACGAACCCAGCAGGGAGCAAAGCAGGCTGATATTGGCGTAGAAAAAAGCCTTGTGGCGCTTGCCCAGCATCATCGGCGCCAGCATCACCTCCGGCATGATCGGGAAGATAAAGGCTTCGACAAAGCTCAAGCCACTGAGGTAATACACCGCCCGGGGATGACGCGCCCAGGTCAATGCGCGTGCGTACATCGCTCCAAACAAACGCATTAATGGCGTCCTTGGTGAAAGCGGCGCATCAACCGATGCCGCCAAGTAAGGGCACGAAACTAACCGCACCAAGCTCTTCTTGAATGAAATCGCCCTGCCCGTCGCCACGCATGCGTATCAGCATCTGGTTGCTCGGCGAGCCTACCGGCGCCACCAGCACCCCCGTCGGGCTCAACTGATTGAGCAACTGAGTCGGAACAGTATCGCCCGCAGCGGTAAGAATGATTGCGTCGAAAGGAGCCTCATCGGCCCAGCCCAATTTGCCGTCATCGTGACGCGAACGGATGTTATTCAAACCGAGCTGACGGAAGCGCCGACGCGCCTGACGTAGTAGCTCTTCAATCCGCTCTACGGTAAACAGTTGTGGCACCAGGGCAGCCAGCACGACTGCTTGATAACCCGAGCCGGTGCCAATCTCCAAGACCTTTTGTGGCAGCCCAAACTCGATCAATGCCTCAGTCATCCGCGCAACCACCCACGGTTGCGAAATGGTCTGGCCATGTCCAATCGGCAACGCAGTGTTTTCGTAGGCGCGCGAGTGCAATGCCTGATCGATGAAATGGTGCCGCGGCAAATTGCGAATGACGTCGAGCACTCGCGCATCGCGAATACCCTCGTCTTTCAATTTGACCGCGAGGCGATCGCGCGCCCGTTGCGAGGTCATGCCCTCGCCCTTCAGTACCGACGGCGGTAGCGGATGCACATTCATCTCAAGCCACCTTATCGTCGGCTGACACATCGCCGGCCATGCCTTCGGTCAGCGCATTCATCCAGCTGCTGACCTTGTCCAGCGCCTGGAAGCGGGTCAAGTCGACATGAATCGGGGTGACGGAGACGTAACCGCGCTGTACCGCGTTGAAGTCGGTACCTGGGCCAGCATCATCGACATCGCCGGCTGGTCCGATCCACCAGATCGGCTTGCCGCGGGGATCGGTCTGCTGAATACAAGGTGCGGAACGATGGCGCTTGCCAAGCCGGGTCACTTCAAAACCCTGAATCTCCTCCCACGGGAGATCCGGCACATTCACATTGAGAATGGTGTCCGCAGGCAACGCATCGACCAGCAGGCGCTTCATCAGCAACAACACCGCCTTGGCGGCCGATTCGTAATGCTCGCCCCGATGGTTACGGCTCACCAGCGACACGGCAATCGCCGGCAAGCCGAGAAAGCGCCCTTCCATCGCCGCCGAAACCGTGCCGGAATAAATAACGTCATCACCCAGATTGGCGGAGTTATTGATGCCGGAGACCACGATGTCCGGGTCATCATCAAGCATGCCTGCCAGCGCCAGATGCACGCAGTCGGTGGGCGTTCCTGCGACACGGTAATAGCCGTTATCCATCCGCAGCACCCGAATCGGTGCGTCCAGCGTAAGCGAATTGCTAGCGCCCGAGCGGTCGCGATCAGGCGCCACCACAGTTACCTGACCGACCGCGCCAAGGCGTTCGGCGAGCACCCGGATACCCGGTGCATCCACGCCATCATCGTTACTTACCAGAACTCGCATCATGATCCGTTGGAAAGCTTCACTAGAGGTGCGCCAAAACCGGGCTTGCGGCACAGCCGACGACCTCGAAGTCTACCGTAGCGAACCCACGGTTTCACGGGCACCGACCATTTGTGTAGATGTCTCAGGCTTTGGTTACGATCTACCCATGAAACGCCGCACGCCTACCCCGATCAACGACGACGATGCCCGCTTGTTCCGGGAGGCCATCGGCGAGGTACGTCCCTTCGAGCCGGTAGCTCCGCCGCCCGCGCCAGCCAAGCCCAAGCCTTATCCACGCATGTTCGAAGCCGATGAAGCCGCCGTCCCCGGCGAGTTGCTGGCGATGGAGTTCGACCCCGGCATGCTCGAGGTAGGCGAGGAGCTGAGCTATCTACGCGATGGCTACTCGCCCAAACTGTTGCGACAGCTCAAGCGTGGCCAATTCAGCGTGCAAGACGAAATCGATCTGCATCAGATGAATGCTGCTGCGGCGCAGGCCACCATCGTCGAGTTTCTCGCCGAGGCGCATCACCACGGCTTACGCTGTGTACGCATCGTGCACGGCAAGGGCTTGCGTTCTAAAGCCGCCGGGCCGGTACTGAAAGCACTGACCGATCGCATGCTGCGCCGACGTGACGATGTCATCGCCTTTGCCTCGGCACGACCGATGCAAGGTGGTACCGGCGCCGTGGTGGTCCTGCTGAAGGCATGACCACCAACCGGGTGGTTACCGGTAAGGAATGGTCGAGTTTATTGAACGCTCCCGCCCGTGCTGACGATGGGCGGGAGCAAAAAACTCAGGCCTGCGCCAGCTCACGCACCACCACGGTGGCATATGCGCCCGCCGGCAATTCAAAAGCCAGCTCCAACGCGCCCTGGCCCGACGCGTCATCATCCAGCCAACGCCAGCGCAAGGCCTGCGGCAATAAACGCAGCGGACGGCGCTCTTGCTCCATTCGAGCCGCGGCCAGTCCCTGGGCCAAATCAAGATCCATCGCGGCAATTTCACGTTCCAAGGCACCCGCCTCTGCCTGGGTCGGCGGCTCGCCCTGACCCCACAACGGGCCCGACGGATGAATATCGCCACGACCAAGACGTTCCGCCAGCGTATCGTCAAACGCCTCAGGCCCAAACCACGAACGCGAGCCTGCCAACGACCAGATCTCACCCTCCAGCGGACTGTCCCACACCCCGCGCTCAATACGTGCCGCCAGTACGCCATTAAAAATGTGCGAACGAGCGGCGGACAGCAAGAACGAGCGTTTGTCGCGATCGACGCGCCGACTGCCGCCAGCAAACATGGCCCTGGCCTGGGAAACGTTGCCGCCCTCGCGACCAAACCGCTGTTCACCGAAATAATTGGGCACACCACGCGTCGCGATCTGCTGCAGCACCTGCTCGGCAGCCGCGCGATCACCTTGCACATGGCGCAAGACCAGTACAAAACGATTGCCACGCAAAGCGCCGCGCTTGAGCTTACGCTTATGTCGGGTCGCAGCTAGCACCTTGACCTCGGCATGTGGAAATGCCGACCAATCCGGGTCAGGCTTACCAGCGAGCTGCACCGAAAAGCTTTGCCGTGTCACCGCATGACGATCTTTCAGCCCGGCATAACCGACATTCAGTGGCGGAATTTCCGCGAAGCGGGCCAACTCTTTCGCGACCCAATCCGTATTGGCTCCGCGCTTCTCCACCCACAGCAACGCGTGCTCACCTTCACCGTCGGCGTCATAGCCCAGTATTTCCTCGACTTGGAAATCTTCGGGGCTGCTGCGCAGTTGCGCAATCAACGGCGGCGTGCCGTATGCGTAGGGAAGTTCAATCATGGGGGAACACCTAAATAAGTTGCCCTGTCCGGCAAACCGGCAAGGGATGGTCGCTACAACAAGCCTGATCTAATCGGCCTGATCTAATCAGCACGATCTAACCGGCCCGATCCAATCCGCCGAATCCCGGCTGGCCCGAAAACCCTATACCTCAGGCCAGAGCCAACAGCACGCAAGCCTGCGCGGCAATACCTTCGCCACGCCCGGTAAAGCCCAACTGCTCGGTGGTGGTGGCCTTAATGCTGATGCGATCGATTTCACAACCCAGCACCTCAGCCAGGCATTCGCGCATCGCCTGTGCATACGGCCCCACCTTGGGTGCTTCGCAGATCACCGTGATGTCGGCATTGCCCAGCGCATAACCGCGCTCGCGCATCAGCTGTGCCGCAGGGTGCAAAAACAGGCGGCTCTGCGCATTACGCCAGCGCTCTTGTGTTGGCGGAAAGTGGCGACCGATATCGCCCAAGGCCAGCGCGCCAAAGATCGCATCGCAGAGCGCGTGAATAACCACATCGCCATCGGAATGCGCCACCACGCCACGGTGATGCGGTACGCGCACGCCGCCCAGCATGACGAAATCGCCGTCACCAAACACATGTACGTCAAAACCCTGTCCGATACGCATCATGCCCAAGTTCCCCTTATGCAGTTTTTTCAAGCAAGAACTCGGCTAGCGCAAAGTCAGATGCAGTAGTCACTTTGATATTGTCTTCCGCCCCCTCGACCAGCAAGGGGGAAAAACCAGCCCGCTCCATCGCCATGGCTTCATCGCTCACCGTCAATCCGGCACGCGCCATCGCTTGCAACGCAGACGAAAGTTCAGCGCGCCGAAACAACTGCGGGGTAAAAGCCCGCCAACG
The DNA here is from genome assembly GCF_026283955.1 of Dyella silvatica. GTDB lineage: Bacteria > Pseudomonadota > Gammaproteobacteria > Xanthomonadales > Rhodanobacteraceae > Dyella_C > Dyella_C silvatica. The sequence goes on from NZ_JAPDPE010000045.1 coordinate 15,360, forward strand.
TTGATCGCGCGGCTCGGTTACCAAGCTACGGCCATCCGCATTGGCACGCTTAAGCGTGTCGCGTAAAGGCGCACCGAGCAAAGCACCACCCGCTGGCACCCCGTGTGCAATCAGCTTGTCGATGTCGGCTGGCCGAACACAAGGCCGTGCGGCATCGTGGACCAGCACAAAATCTTCATCGCGAACAGCGGCTGGCAGCGCGTTCAACCCCGCCAGCACCGAATCACAACGCTCATTGCCACCGACCGCGGCAAGCACCGGTTTGCCGCTGAGTGCCGTGATGCCTGGCCAATAAGCGTCATCGGCAGCCAGCGTTACCAGCAAACCGGCAATACGCGGATGGGCGGCCAAACGCGCTAGCGTGTGCTCGATCAGCATACGGCCTGCCAACGGTAAATACTGCTTAGGACAGGCTCCGCCTACGCGCAGACCGCGTCCAGCCGCTGGCACGACACACCAAAACTCCGCCATGTTCAACGCCCGCCAGCCGAGGTGCTCGGGGCAGGCGCCGCATTCGAGTTGGCCGTGCCAGGTTTTTCGACCACTTGGTAAAAAGTCTCGCCGGGCTTGATCAATCCCAGTTCGGCCCGGGCACGCGCCTCGACGGCTTGATCGCCATGTTTGAGGTCAGTCACATCCGCACCCAGCGCTTGATTGCGCTGGAGCAGACGATCGTTGTCATCGCTTTGTTTTTTCACCGTTGCCCTCAGCACCTCGACCTCATGCACACCGCCGTTGCCGGTCCACAGCTTTAGCTGCAGACCGATCAACACGAGTAAGAGAATCAAGGCGATCCAGCGCAACATGCGTCGGTCAACCCGGCAGGTGAATCAAGCTCGGAAAAGCATCACGTCCAGCGTAACGTGCGGCCGCCCCCAACTGCTCTTCGATACGCAGCAGCTGGTTGTACTTGGCGACACGATCGGTACGGCACAGCGAGCCCGTCTTGATCTGCGTCGCCGTGGTGGCCACGGCGATATCGGAAATCGTGGTGTCCTCGGTCTCGCCGGAGCGATGCGATACCACCGCCGCGTACTTGGCGGCATCGGCCATCGCGATGGCTTCCAGCGTTTCCGACAAGGTACCGATCTGGTTCACCTTGATTAGAATGGCGTTGGCAATGTGCTTTTCGATGCCTTCGCGGAAGATCGCCGGGTTGGTCACGAACAAATCGTCGCCGACCAGTTGCACCTGCTGGCCGATCTTGTCGGTCAACAGCTTCCAGCCATCCCAGTCGCCTTCGGCCATGCCGTCTTCAATGGTGACGATCGGGTATTGCTTGGCCCAGCTGGCCAGCAAATCGACGAACTGCGCCGGGGTATAGACCTTGCCCTCGCCTTCCAGATCGTAAGCGCCGTTCTTGAAGAACTCCGAGCTGGCGACATCAAGCCCAAGCAGAATCTCGCTACCAATTTTGTAGCCGGTCTGGTTCACCGCCTCGAGGATGGTATCCAGCGCCTCGATATTCGAGCGCAGGTTCGGCGCAAAGCCACCCTCGTCGCCCACCGCGGTGTTCAAACCCTTGCCTTTCAGCACGCCCTTCAGCGCATGAAAAATTTCGGTACCTGCGCGCAGTGCCTCGGCAAAGTTCGGCAGACCCACCGGCAGCACCATGAACTCCTGCACGTCGACGTTATTGTCGGCATGCGCGCCGCCGTTGATGATGTTCATCATCGGCACCGGCAAAGCGCCCGGCTTGCCGCCTGAGAGGTACTTCCACAGCGGCTCGCGGCGCGAGGCAGCCACGGCATGTGCCGCCGCCATCGAAACGCCCAACAGCGCAGTGGCACCCAGGCGCCCCTTGTTCGGCGTACCGTCCAGCGCGATCAGCTTGCTGTCGAGGCCTTTCTGATCGGCGGCGTCGAAACCCTTGAGCGCATCGGCAATCGCGCCGTTGACGTTAGCCACGGCATGCTGCACGCCCTTGCCCAGATAACGCGACTTGTCGCCATCACGCAGCTCGACCGCCTCGCGCGAACCGGTCGAGGCACCGCTCGGCACGGCGGCGCGACCAAAGCCGCCATCGGCCAGGGTCACTTCAGCTTCCAGCGTGGGGTTGCCACGCGAATCGAGGATTTCACGGGCGTGAATGCGGGTGATGTCAGTGCTCATGGGTATCCGATGTAAGTGTTTAAGCCAATCATTTCAGCGCAAAGCGAGTGCAGCAGCGACGACCTAAGTTCTACCGAACCAGGGACATACCGCAACTGAACTCGCCCCAGCAGAATCTTTCGCACCCCAGGGTGCGCCCCTACAAAATCAAGCCTGCTCAAGAAAACCATGTCGCTTGGTGACCTGATCCAACTCAAGCAAGGTCTCCAGCAAGGCTTCCATCTTGCCCAGCGGCCATGCATTCGGGCCATCGCTTAGTGCTTTATCCGGGTCGGGATGGGTTTCGGCAAACAGGCCAGCTATACCGACCGCAACCGCCGCGCGGGCCAACACCGGCACAAACTCGCGCTGGCCGCCCGAGCTAGTGCCCTGCCCACCCGGCAGCTGCACCGAATGCGTGGCGTCGAACACCACCGGGCAGCCGGTTTCGCGCATCACGCTGAGCGAGCGCATATCCGAGACCAGATTGTTATAACCAAAGCTGGCACCGCGCTCGCAGACCATGATGTCGTTATTGCCGACCTCCTTGGCCTTGGCTACCACGTTTTTCATATCCCACGGGGCGAGAAACTGGCCCTTCTTGATATTGACCGGCTTGCCGGCACGAGCGACGTTCTGGATGAAATCTGTCTGACGACACAGGAAAGCCGGCGTCTGCAAGACATCGACAACCGCAGCGACCTCATTCAACGGCGAGTACTCATGCACGTCGGTAAGCAGCGGCACACCGAGCTGGCGCTTCACCTCGGCCAGAATACGCAGCCCCTCTTCCAGGCCCGGCCCACGAAAACTGGTGCTGGACGAGCGATTGGCCTTATCGAAGCTGGATTTGAAAATGAAATGGATGCCGAGCTTGGCGGTGATCTCTTTCAGCTTGCCGGCTGTATCCAGCTGCAGTTGCTCAGACTCGACCACGCATGGGCCGGCGATCAAGAACAACGGCTGGTTCAGCCCTATCTCGAAACCGCAAAGCTTCATGCCACCGACTCCTTGGCCAGCCGCTCGCCTTCGCGCACCGCCTTGTACTCACGGGCGGCATGTACGAAACCGATGAACAAGGGATGCCCGTCGCGCGGCGTGGAGGTGAATTCAGGATGCGCCTGGCAGCCCAGGAACCAGGGGTGCTGCTGCGCCGGCAGCTCGACAATTTCCACCAGCAAATCGTCCATCGACTTACCCGAAACGACCAGGCCCAAGTCTTCGAACGGCTGACGGTAGCGATTGTTGAACTCATAGCGATGGCGATGACGCTCACGCACGATCTCCTGGCCATACAGCTCACGTGCCAGCGAGCCGGCCTTGAGACGGCACTCCTGCGAACCCAGGCGCATGGTGCCACCCAGATCGGAACGCTCGCTGCGCTGCTCCACTTCGCCGGTGGCCGTAGTCCACTCGGTAATCAACCCAATCACTGGATTGGCGGTGTTGCGATCGTTTTCGCTGGAGTCGGCGTCGGGAAGGCCGGCCACGTTGCGGGCGAAATCCACCACCGCAGCGTGCATGCCATAGCAAATACCGAAGTACGGCACGCCGTGTTCACGCGCGTATTTTGCCGCCAGCACCTTGCCTTCAAAACCGCGCTTGCCGAAGCCGCCAGGCACCAGGATGGCATCGACCGCGCCCAGGGTCTTGCCGGCGCCGTCGGCCTCGATCTGTTCGGAATCGAGCCATTGCAGGTTGACCCGGGTTTGCTCCTTGATACCGCCGTGGCGCAAGGCCTCGCCCAAGGATTTATAGGCGTCTTTATGCTCAACGTACTTGCCGACGATGGCGACGGTGATTTCATCCTTCGGGTGTTCCACCGCGTCGACCGTGCGCTGCCAGGCCGACAAATCAGCCGGACCAGCGTCGAGGCCAAGCCGTTTGACCACGATGTCATCCAGGCCTTGCTTGTGCAGCCACAACGGTTGCTTGTAAATGACATCGACGTCGTTGGCGCTGATCACCGCGTGCTCCGGCACATTGGTGAATAGCGCAATCTTGCGGCGCTCGCCTTCCGGCAGCGTCTGCTCGCAACGGCACAGCAGCACATCGGGCTGGATACCGATCGAGCGCAGTTCTTTCACCGAATGCTGGGTCGGCTTGGTTTTGATCTCGCCGGCCGCCTTGATGTACGGCACCAGGGTCAGATGCATGAACAGGCACTTCTCCGGGCCATGCTCGATGCGCAGCTGACGAATCGCCTCCAGGAACGGCAACGATTCGATATCGCCGACGGTGCCGCCAATCTCGACCAAGGCCACATCGAAGCCACGCGTGGCCTCGTGAATGCAGTGCTTGATTTCGTCGGTAATGTGCGGAATCACCTGTACTGTCGCGCCGAGATAGTCGCCACGACGCTCCTTGCGGATCACCGACTCGTAGATCTTGCCGGTGGTAATGGAGTTTTTACCGGTCAGGCGGGTATGGACGAAACGCTCGTAGTGACCCAAATCGAGGTCGGTCTCAGCGCCGTCGTCGGTCACATAGACCTCGCCATGCTGAAAGGGGCTCATGGTGCCTGGATCCACATTGATATAGGGATCCAGCTTCATCATGGTGACCGAAAGACCGCGCGCTTCGAGAATAGAAGCAAGCGACGCCGCAGCGATGCCCTTACCAAGAGAGGACACCACACCGCCGGTGACGAAAATCAGGGGGGTCATGGGATGCAGCCGTGCTGGAAATTAGGCATTTTAGCGACAGTTGATCCAGATCGCGAGATCTATCTAGAAAATACCTGTGACAAGTTCATTTCCATGGCGAGTCCAAGGCCTCTGTCCGCCAAGGAAAAACCGCCCAAATCAGCCGCCGGCATGCCCTTAAAGCCCGTTCATGATCTCGAACTAGCTCGCTTGAGCCGCGAGGGACGCCAACAGCAAAGGCGTGGCGCAGGCCAGACTGGCAGCCTGCTCAGGCTGCGCGCTCAGGCATGCATGGCGGCCCCGCGGCACAACCCTTCGGGCCGCAGCTGCCTGCCCGCACGACGGGGTCATCACTCAATCGTGTACCGACGTACACTCCCTCCTTCTTCCTTGTCGTGCATGCAAACCACTTGCGGCGCGAGCCACTCAGAGATCGCGAACAGGCTCTTATGAACAGCCCTATTCCCGCCCGCGTGGCGGCCTTGCGTCAGGCCATGCAGCAGCATGGCGTCCATGCCTGCCTGATCCCCAGCGCCGACCCGCACCTGTCCGAATATCTGCCCGGGCACTGGCAGGCCCGTGCCTGGCTGTCCGGCTTCCACGGTTCAGCTGGCACGCTGATTGTCACCGCCAAACATGCCGGCCTATGGACCGACTCACGCTACTTTGCCCAGGCCGAGCAACAGCTGGCCGGCAGCGGCATCACCCTGATGAAGCAACGGGTAGCCCATGCACCGGAGCACCTGGACTGGCTTGAGCAGCACAGCCAGCATGGCGATGTGCTGGCTATGGCCGGCGACAGTGTGGCGCTGAATGCCCAGACCGCGATCGAGCGGCGCCTGGCCGGCGCCGGCGTGCACTTGCGCACCGACCTCGACTTGCCCGGCGCCATCTGGACCGATCGGCCGCCCCTGCCACAGGCAGCGGTTGTCGAGCATCCCATCGCCTATGCAAGCACCTCCCGCGCCGACAAGCTGACGCGCCTGCGCTCATCGATGCGCAAACTCGGCGCCAGCCACCACTTGCTGTCCAGCCTCGATGACATCGCCTGGCTGACCAACCTGCGCGGCAGCGACGTCGAGTGCAATCCGGTTTTCCTGGCGCATTTGCTGGTCACCGCCGAAGCTCGCGCCACGCTGTTTGTAGACCGGGGTAAATTGGATGACAAGCTAGTGGCGGCACTGGCCCGCGATGGCATCGCAATAGCCAACTATGCGGCGATTACCGATGCCCTGAGCGAGCTGCACGCTGGTCACCATCTGCTCTTCGATGGCAACCGCGTGGTCAGTGCCATCGCCAAAGCCATCGGGCCTACCGTAAGCCGCATCGACACCGCCAACCCGACCACGCTGTTCAAAGCATGCAAAAGCGCCGACGAATTAAGCCATGTGCGTGAAGTGATGCGCCGCGACGGCGCAGCACTGGTGCGAGCCTTTCGCCGGCTGGAAGACCGCCTTAGCGCAGGCATGGCGCAAACCGAGCTGGATGTCGACATGTTATTGCGCGAAGAGCGCTCGGCCCAGCCCGACTACGTCGGCGAAAGCTTCGCCACCATCGCCGGCTACCAGGCCAATGGCGCCCTGCCGCACTATCGCGCGACTCAGGACGCGCACAGCAGCCTGCAGCGCCAGGGCTTGCTGTTGATCGATTCGGGCGGCCAGTATCTCGGTGGCACCACCGATATCACCCGCGTGCTTGCGCTAGGCCCCACCACCACCGAGCAACGGCGTGATGCCACCTTGGTGATGAAAGGCTTGATCGCGCTTTCGCGCGCGCGCTTTCCCAAAGGGGCTAGCGGCCCACAGCTGGATGCCCTGGCACGTGCCCCGTTATGGGCCTGTGGCATGGACTATGGCCACGGCACCGGCCACGGCGTGGGCTACTTTCTGAATGTGCACGAAGGGCCACAAGGCATTCGCCCGCCCGTCAGCGGCGCAACACTGGTCGCCCTGGAGCCGGGCATGATCAGCTCGATCGAGCCGGGTTTGTACAAACCCGCCCGCTACGGTATCCGGCATGAAAACCTCGCCGTCGTCATCGAAGCCGAGCACAGCGAATTCGCTGAGTTCTATGCGTTTGAAACCCTCACCCTATGCCCGTTCGACCGCCGCGCACTGGAACCCAGCCTGCTCAATCCAGAGGAGCGCGCCTGGTTAGACGACTACCACGCCGGCGTCCGTGCGGCATTGAGCCCCTTGCTTGAAGAGGCGGATCACGCCTGGCTGGAGTGGCATTGTTCACCGCTGGGCGATTAATACCCAGTATCGAACATCCAGCGGCGACCCACCGACCCAGCCAGCCAATCGTCCAGCTGGGCTCGCCGATTGGGCCGCTCGGCTTACTTGCCATCCACAACCACTTCGACACGGCGATTCGGTGCGAGGCAGGCAATCAACGCCGCCCGCGAGCTATGCGCCGGACAATCGGTTTTCACCGCCGCTGACTTGCCGCGACCTTCGGCAGTACTCAAGGCCGAGGGCACGCCCCGCTCGTCCAGATAACGTTTGACGGTATCGGCTCGGCGCGTAGAGAGTTGGTTGTTGTAAGCGTCGCTACCGAGTTCGTCCGTGTAACCCAGTATCTGGATATGCGCGATGTGATCACTTTTCGCGTTGATCTTGGCTGCCAGTGCGTCCAGTTCCTGTCGACCATTGGGCTTGATATCGCTGGGTTTGAATTTATCAAAACCAAACAGCACGTCGCCGGAAAGTGTAAAGGTCTCAGGCTTCGGCACGACAGCCTCCGCTACCCGCGGCTCATGCCGCTTTAATAACGCCGCACAAGATTCGGGCTTCCAATAAAAACTGCGCGCCAGCTGGTGATCATCGAACAGCACCTTGTACTGACACGCCGACGTCTCGCCTGAATCCTTCTTGCTGAGGTTAAACAGATAATTCCATTCGTGTACGCCCCATACCCCTTCGTCGAAATGTGGGTAACCGATAAGTGCCGCGAGCTGCTGCTTGTTCATCCCCGGTCTGATTCGGCGCAGGCTGTCCAAACCAGGCGAGTTGCCGTTCTTATGCATCGAGGTGGTATCGCCTGGATCAGGCCAAACCAATTGCTCAGCGCTTTGGCCATCTTTCGCCACCCCGCGACTCAGATTGCCGCAGCCGGCCAAGCCGCCCAGGGTCACTAGCAAGACGGCCGTACAGGTAAGTGTTTTAAGCATGACGTCATTCCTCCAGCATTCGGGTAGCAGAATGCCGGTACTCGATCGGCCGCCCCTCGGGCGAGAGATCGGCCGATCAAGATACCGGTGACACTTACCAGACCATCGCCGCGCCCGCGCCGACACCGGCGTCACCGCGCGTATTGGAATTGGCGCTGACGCGGAAGATCCAGCGCCCTCCCTCAGACACCGTCGACAAACCGACGGCCAAGCCGGTTTCACCGTGGAAGCTACCGACACCCACCGCGACCGCGCTTTGATTGGGCGCGTAAGCCTGTGGCAGGTTGGCCATCGCCATCGCCGATGCCACACCCGCATTGGCGCGATTCATTGATCTGACCTACGTTGGCCGCATCCGTTGCCGCAACGCCCGGCGCCACATTGTGGATCGTGGTGCCTGTCCCGCCGTTACCCAGCGTCACACTGTTGTTATTCACGGTGCCATCGGCATTGGTGTCGTACTGCACACTGCCGGCCTTGGCCGCATTCAACTGACTGACGTTGACTGCATCGGTGTTCTGCGTGCCTGCGGCCACATTGACGATCTGCCGCTCACTACCCGCCGCCCCTACCGAAACCGTGTTGGTGCGACTGGCCACCGAGCCCTGCCCCAGGGCCACCGAGTTATCGGCGCTTGCTGTCGAGTTATTGCCTATCGCCGTGCTGTTGTTGCCCGAGGCATTCGCCCCCGCGCCACCGGCAGCCGAATTGTTGCCTCCGGCGGTCGGCCCGGTGCTGGTCGCACCAGTGGTATTGGCCCTGAACTGGACCGGCGCCGTGTTGTTAATCAGGTTGTTGACCTTTTGGTCGGTGTAGCTGTTCGCCTGGGCAATCGCACTATTCACGCCACCCTGCAACTGGCTTACGTTGACCGCATCGTTCGGCGCCGAACCATCGGCCACATTGGTGATCTGGCGATCATTACCCGCCGAACCCACCGATACTTCACCCACCGAATTACTGCTGCCTGCGGGTTTATAGGCGCCGGTGTAATTGGTCTTTGCACCCACCGAGGTGGTCGAATTCGCGCCCAAGGCCACCGAATTGTCCTTTGACGATTGCGCGCCATTGCCGATAGCGACGCTGTTGGCACCGCTCGAAACCGCTTGCGGGCCAACCGCCACGCTATTGGTTCCGCCGGCTGACGAATCAGCCAGGGTCGAATTGGCATGGAAGTACTTGATGCCCCCACCGGACGTGATGCTGGAAATCGCCGAATTGGTCGCGAACAGTTGCGAGCCGTTCACCGCATCGGTCGAGGTGGCGCTCAACACACCGGCAGCAACATTCTGCAATTGGCGCTCCGTGCCTACCGCACCGATCGAGACCACCGACACCGGCGCCGTAGCCGCCGCGGTGTATCCAGTAATCGCGTAGATGCCAGTGTGCGGTGCCGCCGTCACCGAGCTCGAGCCCAACGCCACGCTCATAAAATCATTCGCTGTCGCGCCCGCGCCCAAGGCCATGGACTGGACGCCACCCGCCAGCGCCTGGCTGCCGATAGCGATGCCTGAAGCGAGCATCGTCTCGCTGGCTCGGCCAATCGCGATACCGCCGTTATCCATCACCGTCGCGCCGTTACCCAGGCCGATGCCGCTGGCGCCATTTACCACGGTTTGCGGACCGATCGCCACCGACTCCTGCCCTGCCGACAGCGAATCGGCCGCCACCGAGTTCGCGTGAAAATATTTCGTACCTGTCACGGTCAGCGAACCAACGGCGCCGGTCAGCTGGCGTAGCGTCACCGCGTCATGCGGCTGGGTAGCGTCGGCCACATTGGTAATTTGCCGGTAAGAGGTGTTGTCCTGGCCCAGCGAAACCGCGCCCAGCAAAAGTCCCGAGGTGGTGTCGTAGGGTACATAGGCACTGCCGACACCTACGGGTATCTGGCCGCTGATCGGCGCCAGCGCGCGGCTGGATATCGCCCCCTGACCCAGGGCTACACTGCCTGCGATCGTCGCACTGGAACCCGAACCGATAGCAATACCTTGAGTCGCCGCCGCCGCCACCACCGCCGTATCGCCCAAGGCAATCGAGCCTGCATTGTTGGCCTGCGACGCAGTGCCCAACGCCACCGAACCCTGCCCGGTGGCGACATTGGCATTGCCCAGCGTCACTGCACCCTGACCGTTGGAGGTGTTATTGGCACCCATCGCGACTGCGCCAGTACCGGTGGCACTATTCGGGTCGCCGATAGCTACCGCACCATTGCCATTCGCCGTATTGCCGACACCGATCGAAACCGCCTGGCCGCCCTGGGCAACCGCCGATTTACCGATCGCTATCGCACCATCGGTCGATGCGGTGGCCGAATCACCCAAAGCCACCGAGCTGATACCCGCCGCCGTAGCCCCCTTGCCATACGCCGATGCATCCGCCGCCGAAGCTAGCGCCAGCGGCCCGGAAGCCGTGGCATCGGTCCCCGTGGCCGAGCTATCGCCCAGCGTTGAATTGGCGTGGAAGTACTTGATGCCACCGCCGTTGGTGATGTTATTGACGGTCGTACCGAGATTGTTCAAACCGGTATTGGTCGCAAACAATTCGCTACCGTTCACCGCGTCGGTGCTAGTCGCTGAAAGCTGGCCCGCGGCGACATTCGTAATCACCCGCTCGTTACCTGCCGAGCCAACACTCACCACACTCGTCGGTGCCGTACCGGCAAAGGTGTAGGCCGTGCCGTTGATGGTGGCTCCCGGGGTCGCCACGGCCGCCGCGGTTTGACTGCCCGAACCCAACGCAACGGCTCCCGCAGTGCCCGCCACGCTATTGGCACCCAGCGCCACGGCATTCGCCGAACTGGCATTGGCCACCGGGCCCACCGCCACGCTATCCGTACCGGTCGCTGTGCTATCGGCCAGGATCGAATTGGCGTGGAAATACTTGATGCCCGCACCATTGGTGATGTTGTTGACGGTATTACCCAGGCTGGTCACCGAGCTATCGGTGGCAAACAGTTGACTGCCATTCACCGCATCCGTACTGCTGGCCGTCACCCGGCCTGCCGCCACATTGGTGATGGTGCGTTCGTTGCCGACACTGCCCACGCTCACTGTCGATGTCGGCGCAATACCTGCGTAGTTGTAATTGGTACCGTTGATAGTACCGCCAGCCGTCGCGACCGCTGCCGCCGTCTGGCTGCCTGAGCCCAAGGCCACGGCGCCAGCATTACTCGCCACGCTGTTGGCACCCAAGGCCACCGCGGTGGCTGCGCTGGCATTGGCCACCGGCCCCACCGCGACGCTATCCACTCCTGTAGCGGTGCTATCGGCCAAGATCGAGTTGGCATGGAAGTACTTGATGCCTGCGCCGTTGTTGATGTTGTTTACCGTGGTACCGATCTTGCCGACTTCGGTATTGGTGGCGAACAACTGGCTGCCGTTGACCCCGTCCGTGCTGGTGGCGCTCAACTGACCGGCAGCGACATTTTGCAATTGTCGCTCGGCGCCCGCCGTGCCCACGCTCACGACACCCGTGGGCGCGGTACCCGCAAAGCTATAGGCATCGCCGTTAATCGTCGCACCGGTCGTCGCTACCGCAGCCACCGTGGTTGCGCCGTTGCCTAGCGCGACACTGTTGACGACGTTTGCATTGGCGCTGTTGCCTAGCGCGATCGCATTGATGGCGCTGGCCTTGCCGCTTGTACCGAGTGCGACGGCATTGGTGGCGGTCGCCTCGGCGTTATAACCCAAGGTCGCCGAGTTATCGCCATTGGCCCAGGCATCACGGCCCACGGAAACCGCTCGCAATCCAGCGGCTTGCGTATTGCTGGCACCGATGGCAATTGCATCCTGACCGGTCGCTGTGGGCTTGAAGGCGCTGTTCTGCGACCCTGTGCCACCGATCGCGATACTGCCGTCGCCGGCAGCGGATGTATTGCCCACCGAGACCGAGCGCACTCCCGTCGCCGACGCACTGGCGCCAAACGCCGAGCTGCCTGCGGCGGCCGCGTTGGCACCGTTGCCAACCGCCGTCGAAGCGGCGCCGGTGGCAACCGCCAGCGGGCCGGCAGCCACACTATCGGTACCTATCGCACTTGAATCGGCCAGGATCGAATTGGCGTGGAAATACTTGATACCACCGCCACCAGTGATGTTGCTTATCGCGCTATTGCTGGCAAACAACTGACTGCCGTTCACCGCATCGGTGCTGGTGGCCGAGAGCCGGCCCGCCGCCACATTGGTAATGACACGCTCATTGCCCAGCGAGCCCACGCTCACCACGCTGGTCGGTGCCGTGCCCGCAAAGGTGTACGCGATACCGTTGATCGTGGTGCCGGTGGTCGCTACCGCGGCAGCCGTCTGGCTACCCGAACCCAAGGCCACCGCGCCGGCGTTACCCGCCACGCTGTTGGCACCCAAGGCCAACGCCGTCGCTGCGCTGGCATTGGCTACCGGACCCACCGCCACGCTATCCGTCCCCGTCGCGGTGCTGTCGGCCAGGGTCGAGTTGGCGTGGAAATACTTGATGCCACCACCACCGGTGATATTGCTTATCGCGCTGTTGGTGGCAAACAACTCACTGCCATTCACCGCATCCGTACTCGTCGCCGAAACACGGCCTGCCGCCACATTGGTGATGACGCGCTCATTACCCGCCGAGCCCACGCTGACCACACTCGTCGGTGCCGCGCCGGCAAAGGTATAAGCCGTACCGTTGATCGTCGTCCCTGCCGTCGCTACGGCCGCCGCCGTCTGGCTGCCCGAGCCCAGGGCCACCGCACCGGCATTGCCCGCCACGCTGTTAGCACCTAAGGCCACCGCCGTCGCTGCGCTGGCATTGGCCACCGGCCCCACCGCCACGCTATCCGTCCCCGTCGCGGTGCTGTCGGCCAGGATCGAGTTGGCGTGGAAATACTTGATGCCTCCGCCATTGGTGATGTTGTTCACCGTGGTGCCGAGATTGGTCAAACCGGTGTTCGTTGCGAACAATTCGCTACCGTTCACCGCGTCCGTGCTAGTGGCCGAAAGCCGGCCTGCAGCGACATTGGTGATGACGCGTTCATTACCTGCCGAACCCACGCTGACCACACTCGTCGGTGCCGCGCCGGCAAAGGTATAAGCCGTACCGTTGATCGTCGCTCCGGCCGTTGCCACGGCGGCAGCCGTCTGGCTGCCCGAACCCAGGGCTACCGCACCGGCATTGCCCGCCACGCTGTTAGCACCCAACGCCACCGCTGTCGCCGCACTCGCAGTCGCCACCGGGCCCACCGCCACGCTATCCGTCCCCGTCGCCGTGCTATCGGCCAAAGTCGAATTGGCGTGGAAATACTTGATGCCGCCACCATTGGTGATGTTGTTCACCGTAGTGCCGAGATTGGTCAAGCCGGTGTTCGTTGCAAACAACTCACTGCCATTCACGGCATCCGTGCTGGTCGCCGAAAGACGGCCCGCGGCGACATTGGTAATCACCCGCTCATTACCTGCCGAGCCCACGCTCACCACACTCGTCGGTGCCGTGCCCGCAAAGGTATATGCGGTGCCGTTGATCGTCGCTCCGGCGGTCGCTGCCGCAGCAGCGGTCTGGCTGCCCGAACCCAAGGCCACCGCACCGGCGTTACCCGCCACGCTGTTGGCGCCCAATGCCACCGCCGTCGCGGCGCTGGCATTGGCTACCGGGCCTACCGCCACGCTATCGGTTCCTGTCGCCGTGCTATCGGCCAGGGTCGAATTGGCGTGGAAGTACTTGATGCCTGCGCCGTTGTTGATGTTGTTGACCGTGGTGCCCAACGTGGTGATGGCACTATCGGCTGCAAATAACTGACTACCGTTCACCGCATCGGTGCTGGTGGCGGTCACCCGGCCCGCCGCCACATTGGTGACGGTGCGCTCGTTGCCCAGGCTGCCCATACTGACGGTGGATGTCGGCGCCGTGCCGGCGTAGTTGTAGCTGGTGCCGTTGATGGTGCCATTGGCCGTCGCCACCGCGGCTGCGGTTTGGCTACCCGAACCCAAGGCGACCGCACCGGCATTGCTCGCCACGCTATTGGCACCCAAGGCCACCGCTGTCGCGGCGCTGGCGTTGGCCACCGGGCCTACCGCCACGCTATCGGTACCCGTCGCCGTGCTATCGGCCAGGGTCGAATTGGCATGAAAATATTTGATGCCCGCACCGGTGTTGATGTTGTTGATCAACTGATTGGTGGCGAACAGTTGCGAGCCGTTCACTGCGTCGGTACTAACTGCGCTCAGCGTCGCCGGGGTCAGATTGGTGATTTTCACGGTACCCGTCGCACCGGTACCGCCGGTCGCTCCCAGGGTAATGGTGTTGCCGCCGGCCGCATCGTATTTCACCGCGATAGCGGCCGTGTTCACCGCATCGGTATTCAATGCAGTAAGTGCTGCACCCACATTGTTGTTCGGCGTGCTACCCGTATTCGCACCGGTCGTACTGATGTTGTTGATGACATAAGACGGCGCGGTATATACGCCGGTCGCCGGATTCAGTGCAGCGCCGCCACCCAGTGAGGTGACCACGTTCTGCCCAAGCTGATTGAGTTGACTGACATTGACTGCATCGGTCCCCAGACTACCTGGCGCGACACCGGTGATCTGGCGGCCGGTGCCATTGTTGGCGATATTCAACTCACCGCCCGAATTACTGCTGCCCACGGCATAACCGGCATAGCCCGTCTGCGCACCGCGAGAGGCCGCCGAAAAACTGCCCAGCGCGACACTATCCGCTTTGCTGGCATTGGCTTGACGGCCTATCGCGATGCCTTGCGCCGCCGAAGACGCCGAGTTGTCGCCAAAGGCAAGTCCGTAATTTCCCGCAGCGGTGGTGCTGGCTGCCGAGCCAAACGCGATCGATGACGTACCTACGGCGGTAGTGCCGTTACCGATACCGATGGCGTCAGTGCCGGAAACCGTCGATGAGGCAGCGAACGATCCCACGTTGCTGATCGAGATCGCACCGGTACCACTGGCATTGGCGATGGCACCGATGGCGACCGAGCCATTCGCACCACTCGACTGCGCGCCATTGCCGATGGAGACACCCGAGGCCCCGCTGGCGCTGGCCTTGGTCCCCATGGCGATACTGTTACTGCCGCTGGCGCTGGCGGTATCACCGATGGCCAGCGTGCCGGCGACGCTTGCCGAACTGGCATTGCCCAAGGCCACCGAGCCTTGGCCGATAGCGCTATTGCCATTGCCGATGGCCACCGGACCATTGGCTGCCACCGTACCCGCCGCATTGCCCGCTGCAACGTTATTGTTGCCCTGGGCGACCGCGCCGGTGCCATTGGCGATATTCGGATCACCGATCGCCACCGCGCCATTGCCGGTCGCCGTATTGCCGACGCCAATCGATACCGCCTTGCCGCCGGTCGCCGTTGCCGTCTGACCGATCGCCACCGCACCCGCCGCATTGGCAATCGCACCGCTGCCCTGCGCAATCGAGTTGCCGCCGGTCGCCTGAGCGCCATTGCCGATGGCGATATCGTTGATCACCGTAGCCGAGCCGCTGACACCCGCCACCGAGTTCAAACCCAGGGCGAGCGAGCTGCTATTGAAGGCCACCGCCGTGGTACCCAGCGCAATGGAATCCACCCCGACCGCCTGAGTGTTGGTCGTCGTGTCCTGCGCGGTGCCGCCGGCGGCTGAAGAACCAAAGGCAATCGCACGGTTGCCGGTCGCATAGGCGGAGTTACCGATCGCCATGCTGCCGTTACCCAGGGCGGTCGAGACGTTACCCACTGCCATGCTTAGGTTGCCCGAAGCCACCCCCATACGACCGATGGTCAGCGAACTCCCCCCGCTGGCAAAGCCCGCCTGGCCAATCGAAATCGCGCTGTTGTTACTGGCGTTGGCGCTGTCGCCCAAGGCAATGCCTGCACCACCTGTGGCACGACTGCTGGAACCGATCGCCGTGTCGCCGCTGCCGGTGGCCTGCGCATCGTTACCGATGGCCGTTGGGCTATGCGAAATCGCAGTGGCGCCACCGGTCGCATTAGCGCTGGGAAACCCCAGCCCATCGGTGCGCCGCTGAACAAGCGTGATCGGGGAGGCATTGGTCGCCTGCGCGGTATTGCCGATCACGACACTTCCGATAGCTACTGCCTTCGTCGACTGACCGAGCGCCGTCGCATTCGTGCCGCTCGCCGCAGCACTGACACCGACAGCAATCGCATCCGTACCGGTCGCCCCGGAATTCGCACTGGTATTACTACCGGCACCCGTCAATGTCGAATTGGCATTGAAGTAATTGACGGTTCCCACCGCCCCAGCGGCGGCTCGTTGCGCCACCGCGAACAACTGGCTGCCATTGACCGCATCGGTACTGGTCGCACTGACCAGGCCCGTCGCTACGTTCTGGATGCGACGCGCGCTGCTGCCATCGGTGCCCACACTGACCACGCCTGCCGGCGCCGCGCTGCCGCCGGTGAAGTTATAGGTAAAACCATTGATGGTGGCACTGCTGTACGCGGTGGTACCTTGGGTTGAAGCGGTGACTGCCGACGTAGTCGCCGTGTTGTTGCCCAATGCAACCGATCCAGCCGTACCAGCGACCGCCGTATTGCCAATCGCCACGGCACCTGTTGCCGTGGCCTGCGCTCCACCGGCAGCACCAAAACCACCGATAGCGCCGCCGAGTGCCAGTGAACCATCGCCGCTTGCCGTGGCTCCTTGCCCCTGTGCAATTGCGCCGTTGCCGGATGCGCTTGACTGACGGCCAAAGGCGATCGCGCTCAGATTCGACGCATTGGCAATATTGCCCATGACCATCGCCCCATCGGCGCTCGCCGTGGGTCCGTTGCCTGCCGCCCCATTCGCGCCAATCGCAATCGTGTTGATCGCCGAAGCAGTGGCGCCGGCACCCACCGCGGTACCGCTGCTGACGGCTGCGGTGTTCGCACCAATCGCCACGCCATAAATGTTTACACCGGCAGCCGAGGTGACTTTGGAGTTGGACCCGATCGCGATACTGCCCTGGACTGCCGCCGATGACTGCACCCCGATCGCCACCGTACCGATCCCTGTCGCCTGCGCGGCATTAGCTGCCGTCGCGCTGCCACCGATGGCCACCGTGTTGACAGCCGACGCTGCTGCGTTGGCGCCTGCCGCGAATGAGTATCCACCGGTGGCTTTCGCGCTAACGCCCAGCGCGGTATCGCCAATCAAGGTGGCCGAGCCATTGACGCCGGCCACCGCATTGAAGCCTACAGCCAACGAGCTGGGGCCAAAGGCCGAGGCTGTTTCGCCGAAGGCGCTGGCATCTACGCCAAATACCTTGACCCCCCAGCCCACACCGGTACCGTTGTTACCGGTGACATTGACCTGGCGGCCAAGGCCGACCGAGTTGGTGCCTGTCGCGATCGCGGCATCGCCAATGGCAACGCTGATACCGGTGGCCGTGGCACCACTGCCGCCACCGATCGCGATCGAAAACGCATCAGCAGTCGCTGGATTGACACATCCGGCGCCGGTGGCTGTCGCCGTGCCCACCACGCCACATTGCATCGTGGTGCCTGCAAAAACCGGGGCAACGCATGCGTAAGAGACCAGCAAAACAGCCATGGCTACGGCGACTCGACGCCGCCCAACACGTCCTGATTTCCCTTTGGCCTTAGCAAACTCAGACGCTACGACGAGAGCATTGAGCGAGACACTCCAAACCCTACTGAAGATCGTATTCATGTCGAGACCCCTGCGGCACGTGAGAATCAAACTGAATGAATGAATCCAAATCCGTGAGCTTTAGGTGCATAACCGACTGTCTGCCCGATACGGGCGAGCTGATGCTCTTGCTGTGGCGCTTAACTACGCACTGCGCAATTTGCGTTAAGAAGCCTCCATCGACATTTGTTTTTCTTATGCCAGGCGTTGCCCACCCAGACTTCACTTTCTTGGCAGGCGATACTCAAAAAGGTCTTGCTCGCCACATGCGCCGATTTGCACCAGACATCCTTCGCCTTGATCTACAAGGAAGTGGGAAGGCATGCGGTTACGACTTTTCAGTGAAGTAAATCCTCAGTGAATGTGATAACGATCACGTTATGCATGTGAATTCATTGTGTATGACATATTAAAAAATACAAACCCTTAGATATCAGATAGATGCATATTTACTCGCTACCACCGCCACCAAGCCGACCGCGCCTCGATCGCGCCTAGGACAACCTCATATGAACGCAGCTCTAAATACCGTGAAATTAAATCGCAAAAACTTGCATATACATAAACAACAAATTATCAATAAACCGCCTTATGACACCTGATTGGAATAACGACTGGCCGCTTAAAAGCGGACTATCAACATGTCGCATCGCACAAAATTAATTCCTTTCGAAACGCCCATAAAAAAAACCGACCGTTATCCGGTCGGCTTTATTCAAAAAACGAAGTGGGCTTGCGTTTATCGCCCCTCGACATGAACCTCGACACGTCGATTCGGCGCCAGGCATGTAATCAAAACCGTGCGATTGTGCTCCTCACTGCAATCGACTTTGGGATCAGCCTTGCCGCGCCCTTCAACAACAATGTGCTCCTGTGCGACACCTTGCTTCACCAGATAACGCATCACCGTATAAGCGCGATTTTCCGATAGTGTCGCATTGTGTTCGTCGCTACCGAGCCGGTCGGCGTAACCCATCACTTGAACGCTGGTGATGCCATCGCCAGCAGCAACGATTTTGCGTGCCAGGGCATCGAGATCCGCCTGCCCCTTCGCGGTGATATCCGTCAACGCCGACTTATCGAAGGCAAATAAGGCATCGGTGGAAAACGTGTAGACCTGCTCGGTCTTACCCACGTCGATCATCTTGGGTTTCAACAGTGCGGCGCAGGACTCAGGCTGCCAGTAGAAACTGCGTGCCTGTTTCTTGTCGTCGAACAAGATTTTGTACTGGCAAACGGTGACGTTGTTGGCGCCGTCCTGGCGCAGGTTGAGCAGATAATCCCATTCACGCACGCCGAAGACGCCTTCATGAAATTGCGGCGCACCGATCAAGCGCTGTATCTGCGCCTTGCTCATGCCTGCGCCGATCAGGCGCACATTGTCCAGATTGGGAAACGTGCCGCCTTGCGGCCGTGCATCTTTGGCATCGGGAAAAAAGATCGATTGCGCGGTGCTTCCATCCGTTGTCACGTTGCGACTGACGGTCGAGGTGCCGCAGCCAGCCAAGCCGACGATCGCGATGCCGACAACCGCCGAACCGATCCATGTCATTGTTGCCATGCGCATGACCTAAGCCTCGTTCAATGTATGTGCGTCATCAGAGCGCGCCATCTGTTGCGCATCCCTGCCGACCCAAGGCCGCCAGGGATGCGAGCGGGTTATTACCAAACCATCGCCGCGCCAACCCCTACACCGGTATCGCCGCGAGTATTCGAGGTGGCATTGAGCTTGTAGACCCAGCGCCCGCTCTCGGAGATGGTGGAGACACCGACCGCGATGCCGCTCTCGCCATGAAAGCTACCTACCGCAACCGCCGCTGCGCTCTGATTGGGCTGATAAGCCTGCGGCAAACTCGCCATCGCCATGGCCGATGCCACACCGGCATTGGCGCGGTTGCCGATGGTGTTGAGGTTGCTGTTGATGGTGTTGAAACGCTGGTCGGTATAGCTCTTGGACCAGTCCTTGACCGCAGTGAGCTGCCCCACATTGGCCGCATCGGTGGAGATCGCCCCCGGCGCCACGTTGCGAATCGTGGTCGGTCCGCCACCGTTGCCCAGGGTCACGCTGCTGTTGTTGATCGAGCCATCGGCATAGGTGTCGTATTGCACGCTGCCCGCCTTGCTCGCATTCAACTGACTGACGTTGACCGCATCGGTGTTCTGCGTGCCGGCGGCTACGTTGGTCACTTGCCGCTCGCTGCCGGCCGAACCGACCGACACCACATGGGCGCGGCCACCATCGGTGCTGTTGGCGCCCAGTGCCACCGAGTTGCTACCGGTGGCTACCGCGCTGTTGCCCACGGCCGTGCTGTTGGCGCCCGAGGCCACCGCGCCGGCGCCGCCAGCCGTCGACTTGGTCCCTGTGACGGTAGGCATCGGCGTGTTGCTGTCCTGGCTGACCTGGAACATGCCGGTGCTGCCGTTGGTGATACCGCCGGTGATATGGGTGATCTGCGTGTCGGTGTACTGATTCGCTGTCGTCACCGCGCCGTCCAGCTGACGCAGGTTCACCGCATCGGTGGCGTTCTGGGCGTCAGCGACATTGCTCAGTGTGCGCTCCGCACCGGCCGTACCGACCGATACCGTACCCACGGCGTTGTTGGCCGCGTTGGAGTATTTGCCGGTGTAGCTTTGCGCGCCACGATCCGCCACTGACCCCGCACCCAAGGCCACATCGCCGTTCTTGCTCGTCGTTGCACCGGCGCCTAGCGCGACCGTGTTAGTGCCGTTGGCTGTCGAGCCCTGCCCCGTAGCCACGCTGCCGACACCACCCGCCACGGCTTGTGGACCCACCGCCACACTATTCGCACCCGACGCCTGTGAATCGGCCAACGTCGAATTGGCATGGAAGTACTTGATGCCGCCACCGTTGTTGATGGTGTTCACCGTGGTGCCCAAGCTGGTCACCGCACTATTGGTGGCAAACAGCTGGCTGCCGTTCACTGCATCGGTGCTGGTCGCGGTGACCTGGCCGGCCGCCACATTGGTGATGGTGCGCTCCTGGCCAGCACGGCCGACACTGACGGTGGAGGTCGGGGCAGCGCCGGCATAGTTGTAGCTGCTGCCGTTGATCGTGCCGCTGGTGGTCGCTACCGCTGCCGCGGTAACCGAACCGCTGCCCAAGGCGACATCGCCCGAGTTACTGGCCACGGCGCTATCACCAAAGGCCAGCGCACCGGCCGCCTTGGCCTGCGAAGCATTGCCCAGCGCCACCGCGCCCTGGCCGGTGGCCGCACTGGTATTGCCCAGCGCGACCGCACCCTGGCCATGGGCCGTGTTGTTGGCGCCCATCGCCACCGCACCGGTACCGATCGCGGTGTTCGGGTCACCGATCGCCACCGCGCCATCACCGGTCGCCGTATTGCCCGAACCGATCGATACCGACTTGCCGCCGTTG
>NZ_JAPDPE010000046.1 GCF_026283955.1 Dyella silvatica
CGCCATAGGTAATGCGAAATTCATCCGACAAGGCAATTTCCGCATAGGCGGCCTCGGAGGCATCGATCCATTGGTCATAAAGCGCCTTCAACGAATCCAGTTGCTGGCCGCGCTCGGCAAGCTGCGACAACTGATTCTGCAAGCGCTCCAGACCTTCGGTATTGGCTCGCTGTATCAAGGCCTGGTAACGGCCTTGCGTTTCCAGATACTCGCGCATCGCGGCAGCCAAGGCCTGCTGCTGCATTTGTTGCTCGCGGGTATAGCCAAAAGCCGGCATGGGGCTCATCCCGGGCATCCCACCTAAGCCGCCAGATTGCGCGGCCTGCAACCACGACTGCCACGATTGCGCAAAACCTTGCGCGCCCAAGGTGTCGATACCTGCAAAGGCTTGTGCAAAGGGCTGGCCGCCGGCGCCGCCGAACATATCCTGCAATTGTCGCTGCCAGTCGCCGCCCTGCCCTAGGCCGCTGCTGGCGACACCTTGCAGCCACTCGGTATAACTCTTCAAACCGGCCATGCTCCGAGCCAGCAAATCGTCGCTCGGCGCAGCCGGCGAGGCCATGCCAGGGGGGGAGAAACTGGTCGGATTGAAAAAGGGCGAGCCGCTGCCGGGCTGCTGCTGCATAAAACGGGTCCAAGCATCCCAGGATTGCTGTGCTTGTGCCTGATAGTCCTTCAGGAAATCGGTGGCCATGCCTGCCTCTTCGTGAACACATCACGTTGAATACGTCCTGGCATCCTAGCAAAAGCCCCAGCAAAAGCCTGTTACCGGAAACGAAAAAGCCCGGCATAAGATGCCGGGCTTTTTTGTACTACCTGACGATGACGCTTAGGCGTTGACGTTCTCGTCTTCGGTGACGGCTTTCATGGACAGGCGAATACGGCCCTGCTTGTCCACTTCCAATACCTTGACCTTGACGATGTCGCCTTCCTTCAGCTTGTCGGAGACCTTCTCCACGCGCTCGCTGGAAATCTGCGATACGTGAACCAGACCATCCTTGCCCGGCATGATGGTGACGAAGGCGCCGAAATCCATCAGCTTGGCGACCTTGCCCTCATAGATGCGGCCCGGCTCGACGTCGGAAGTAATCTGCTCGATGCGCTTCTTCGCCTCATCGGCGGCGAGGCGGTTCACCGAAGCGATAATCACCGTGCCGTCATCGCTGATATCGATGGTGGTGCCGGTCTCTTCGGTGATCGAACGGATGGTGGCGCCGCCCTTGCCGATGACTTCGCGGATCTTGTCCGGATGGATCTTGATGGTGAGCAGGCGCGGGGCGAACTCGCTCATCTCCGAACGCGGCGTGCTGATGACCTTGGCCATTTCGCCGAGGATATGCAGACGGCCACGCGTAGCCTGTTCCAGCGCCACCTTCATGATTTCTTCGGTGATGCCGTCGATCTTGATGTCCATCTGCAGCGCGGAAACGCCTTCGGCGGTACCGGCCACTTTGAAATCCATGTCGCCGAGATGATCTTCGTCACCCAGGATGTCCGACAGCACGACAAAGTCGCTGCCTTCCTTGACCAGACCCATGGCGATACCGGCAACCGGCGACTTCAGCGGAACGCCCGCATCCATCATGGCCAGCGACGAACCGCACACCGAGGCCATCGAGGAAGATCCGTTCGACTCGGTGATCTCGGAGACCACGCGAATCACGTACGGGAACTCTTCGATGCTCGGCTTGACCGCCTGCACACCGCGCTTGGCAAGACGGCCGTGACCGATCTCGCGACGCTTCGGGCTGCCGACGCGGCCGGTCTCGCCCACCGAGAATGGCGGGAAGTTGTAATGGAACAGGAACGGATCTTTCGACTCGCCTTCGGGTGCGTCGATGAGCTGCGCATCACGCGTGGTACCGAGCGTGGCAACGACCAGCGCCTGGGTTTCACCGCGAGTGAACAAGGCCGAACCATGGGTACGCGGCAACACGCCAACGCGCACGGTGATCGGGCGGACGTCGTCCAGCTTGCGGCCGTCGATACGCACCTTGGTCTTGAGCACGCCATTGCGCATAGTGTGATATTCGACTTCGCCGAAAGCGGTACCGATATCGCCATCGCTCCAGCCGGCCGCGGTGGCCTGCTCGGCGATCTTGCTCTTGACGTCGCTCTTGATCGCCGAAATGACGTCGCGACGCTCCATCTTGTCGCGGACCTGGAAGGCCTCGACCAGACGATTGCCGATAGCGGCCTCAAGGGCAGCAAACAGCGCGTCGTTGCGAGCCGGGGCTTCCCACTTGAAGGTCTTGCGGCCGGCTTCAGCGACGAACTCGTTGATCGCATTGACCGCGGCCTGCATCTGCTGGTGGCCGAAGACCACCGCGCCGAGCATGACTTCTTCGCTGAGCAGCTTGGCTTCCGACTCCACCATCAGCACCGCATTGGCGGTACCGGCGACGACCAGATCCAGATCGGAGGTCTTCAGTTCGGTGACGGTCGGGTTGAGCAGGTACTTGCCGTTGGCATAACCGACGCGGGCAGCACCGATCGGGCCCTTGAACGGGACACCGGCCAGGACCAGCGCGGCAGACGCACCAAGCATCGCCAGCATGTCGCCATCGACTTCCGGATTCAGCGACACCACCTGGGCGATGACCTGAATTTCGTTCTTGAACTCTTCCGGGAACAGCGGACGGATCGGGCGATCGATCAGACGCGACGTCAGCGTCTCTTTCTCGGTCGGGCGGCCCTCACGCTTGAAGAAGCCACCGGGGATACGGCCGGCTGCGTAGAACTTTTCCTGATAGTCGACGGTGAGCGGGAAGAAATCCTGCCCCTCGCGCGCCTTGGTCGCTGCCACAGCGGTGACCAGCACCACGGTGCCACCCATGCTGACCATGACGGCACCAGACGCCTGGCGGGCAATTTCGCCCGTCTCCAGTGTGACTTCGTGATTACCGTACTGGAATGACTTGGTTACTTTCGCCACTTTGATGATGTCCTTGTCCGATTAACGGCGCAGGCCGAGGCGTTCGATCAGGGTCTGGTAACGGGCCAGATCGTTTTTCTTCAGGTAGCCGAGCAGGCTCTTGCGCTGGTTGACCAGCTTCAACAGGCCGCGGCGGGAATGGTGATCCTGCTTGTGCGTCTGGAAGTGGCCAGTGAGGTGAGTGATGCGGGCGGACAACAAAGCCACCTGGACTTCCGGCGAACCGGTGTCGTTAGGTACGCGGCCGAAGTCAGCAATGATCTTGCCGGTCTGTTCTGCAGTGAGGGACATGGTATCTCTTTCCTTAAAAGGCGATGCGAAGCTTGCGCAACGTCACTGGGATGACGTTGCGCAAGCTTCGCCTTGATGAATGAAAGCTATGGAACAAGCAGGGTATTCTAACGATTGAGACCGCATCACAACAAGAGCGTCATAGTTTGCGGTTAAACAGGCGGATTCGTCGGCAGCAGATTGAACCCGCGCAGGATGCGTAAACGACCATCGGCCTCGACCCCTGCCAGGGCCAGCAAACGACCGTCATCGGCGTAAACAGCACATTGGGGAATAGGCCCCGGCATGCCGGTAGGAATCTGACGCCCCTGTGAGACAGCAAGGCTTTGGGCTGAATCGAGCCGCAACACCGGTAGCTCAGCCAGCCCGGCGGCAACCGGCAGTACGTAGGCTTCCAGGGCCTGATCGCCCTGCTCCGCCGCCTGCTGCAGCTGCTCCAGCGTCACCATGGCCGGTTCGCGAAACGGCTCCACCCACAGCCGTCGCAGCGCAGTCAGATGCGCGCCGCAACCTAGATCTTCACCCAGATCCACGGCCAAGCTGCGCACGTAAGTGCCTGAACCGCACTCCACGTACAGTTGCAAACGGTCTTCGCTACGCAAGAGCAGATCCAGCCGATAAATGTCGACTTCACGGGATGGTACTTCGACCGTCTCGCCGCGCCGGGCCTTCAAATACAACGGCTCGCCATCTTGCTTGATCGCCGAATACACCGGCGGAACCTGAACAATACGACCACGCAGCTTCGCTAGCGCGAGCTCGATCGCGGCGTCATCCAAGGCCGGCACCGGCCGCTGCAAAACCATGTCACCTTCCAGATCGGCGGTGGTGGTGGTCACGCCCAGCTGGCATTCGGCGATATAGGCCTTGCGTGACCCCAGCAAGGTGCCGGCGATCTTGGTGCCCTCGCCGAAACACAGCGGTAACAACCCGGTGGCCAAAGGATCCAGGGCGCCGGTATGCCCTCCCTTGGCCGCCCGCAGCAGTTTTCGCGCCGCCTGCAAGGCCTGGTTCGAACTCAAGCCCAATGGCTTGTCAAGCAACACGATGCCATGCAAGTCACGGAAGCGAATGCGATTTTTGGCTTGACGCTGATTAATACGCGTAGCTCAGTCTTGGTTGTCTTCTTTGTTCGGCAACAAGTCGTGTGCCTGCTCGCGCAACAAGCGCTCAATACGCTCACCGGTATCCACCGATTCGTCGTACTTGAAACGCAGTTCCGGCACCCGCCGCAAGCGCATGCTGCGCGACAGCTCACGACGGAACTCAACCGCCAGCTCCTTGAGCGCCTTCACCGCCGTCGCCGACTGCTCGGGCAATAAGGCGGTCACCCATACCGTGGCCCAGTCCAGGTCACGCGTAACCTCGACGTCCGACACACTGACAGACGGCAGCCCGTGATCGCGGACGGCAGCATGCACCAGCAAGCTGATTTCGCGGCGCAGCTCGGCACCTACGCGGTCGGTACGTTTGAAGTCACGTGAAGGCATGGGGGTATTCCAATTCAATAACGGCATACCGCCTGAGAAATGGCGATAGACCTGACCTCCCCTACAAGCGGCCAAGGGGAGTACGGATGAAGGGGCCTGCCACGAACTCGAAGCAAAGACATTCGCGGTAGCGCTAACCCACTCATCCCGGCCCCCTTTCTCGTTGCAAACACACGCGAGAAAGAGGGAACGGTTACTTACAGCGTCCGAGCTACCTCATGACGCTCGAAGCATTCGATCTGATCGCCAGGCTTGACGTCGTTGTACTGCTTAACGGCGATACCGCACTCCATGCCGTTACGCACTTCATCGACCAGGTCCTTGAAGCGACGCAGCGATTCCAGTTCGCCCTGGAAGATCACCGTATTGTCGCGCAACACGCGGATCGGCTTGCTGCGCTTGACCGTACCTTCGATGACCATACAACCGGCCACGGCACCAAACTTAGAGCTACGGAACACTTCGCGCACCTGCGCCGTACCGATGATTTCTTCGCGCACTTCCATGCCAAGCAAGCCTGAAGCGGCCTGCTTCACCTGATCGATCACGTCATAAATGATCGAGAAGTAGCGCATATCGAGACCGGCGGTATCGACCACCTTACGTGCCGACGCATCGGCACGTACGTTAAAGCCGATGATCAAGGCCTTGGAGGCAGCGGCGAGAGTCGCATCGGACTCGGTAATGCCACCGACGCCGGCAGCGATCACGTTGACCTTTACATTCTCGTTGCCGATCTGGCTGAGCGATTCACGCAGCGCCTGCACCGAACCCTGCACATCGGCCTTGACCAGGATGTTGAGCGTCTGCTGCTCGGCACCCTGACCCATCTGCGCGATGATGTCTTCCAGGCGGTTGGCCTTGCTGACCATCCGCGTTTCGCGACGCTTCTGGTTACGCTCGGCAGCCACTTCACGCGCCAAGCGCTCATCGGCAACCACGACAAAGTCATCGCCCGACTCCGGCACGCCGGACAGGCCCAGCACCTGCACCGGGATCGACGGGCCAGCTTCTTGCACCTGCTTGCCGTTTTCGTCGATCAAGGCACGCATGCGGCCGTACTCAATACCGCAGACGACAAAGTCGCCGCGTTTGAGCGTGCCCTGCTGCACCAGCACCGTAGCTACTGGGCCGCGACCGCGATCCAGGCTGGATTCGATCACCACACCGGAAGCCGCGCCGTCTTCGACCGCGGTCAACTCCATCACTTCGGCCTGCACCGAAATCGCATCGAGCAACTCGTCGATACCGGTACCGGCCTTGGCCGAGACAGGCACAAACATGGTGTCGCCGCCCCAGTCTTCCGGGACCACCTCCAGCGTTACCAGGCCTTGCTTGACGTTGTCCGGATTGGCATCGGACTTATCCATCTTGTTGACCGCAACGATGATCGGCACCTTGGCTGCACGCGCATGCTGCACGGCCTCGGCCGTCTGCGGCATCACGCCATCGTCAGCCGCCACCACGAGCACCACGATGTCAGTGGATTGCGCGCCGCGTGCACGCATCGAGGTGAAGGCCGCGTGGCCTGGGGTATCCAGGAAGGTGATCACGCCCTTCGGCGTTTCCACGTGATACGCACCGATGTGCTGGGTAATGCCGCCCGCCTCGCCTGAAGCCACCTTGGCGCGACGGATGTAATCGAGCAGCGAAGTCTTACCGTGATCGACGTGGCCCATGATGGTGACCACCGGCGGACGCGGCTTCTTCTCGCCGTCAAGCTCCGCATTCTGCGTGTGCGCAGCAAGTGCAGCCTCGGCATTATCTTCACTGGCAGCGACCGCGGTATGCCCCAGCTCTTCAATCACCAGCACCGCCGTGTCGTGATCGATGGTCTGGTTGATGGTCGCCATCACGCCCATTTTGAACAGGGCTTTGACGACTTCCGAACCCTTGACCGCCATCTTCTGCGCCAGCTCGGCCACGATATTGGCATCGCCGACGACCACTTCACGCACCACCGCAGCGGTGGGACGGGTAAAGCCATGCGGGCCCGCATTGGCATTGTTGTTATTACCGCGCGAGGCTTCGCGAACCGAGCCACGACCCGGCTTGCCGCGCTTATTCGAGCGCTTGGCCCGATCGGCGTCCGACAAATGCAATTCACCGCCGGCAAAACGCTTACCGCCCGGACTGTCATCGCGGTCGCGACCACCACCACCGCCACCGTGACGCGGCGGCTTATTGCTATTGCGATTGGCGTCCGCACTGGCCGGCGCCGCGGCCGCAGCGGCCGGAGCCCGTGCCGCTACCGGCGCAGCAGCCACCGCAGCCGGTGCCGGCGCGGGTGGTGCCGGCGGCGGTGCTGGCGGAGCCACCGGCTTGATTTCACGCCGACGCGGTTCGTGAATACGCGGCAGAATCATGCCCAGCTCGCGCGGATCGATTTTTTGTACGGTTGACTGCGGAACCGACGGCTGTGCCGCTGGCTTCTCCGCGGGCACTTCAGCCACGACTGGAGCCTCTACCACTGGGGTACTGATTTCAACGACGGGGGTTTCCACACGGGCAGCCTCAGCCTGCTTCTGTGCTTCGGCTTCGGCCTTGAGACGGCGCTGCTCAGCGGCTTCTTCCTGCCGGCGCTGCTCTTCCTCGGCTTGTTGCAAAGCTTCTTGCTGGCGACGAAGGTCAGCCTCAAGACGCTCGTTTTCTTCATGCTCACGCTGCTGCTGGGACTCCTGCAGCTTGCGCACGGCGTCTTCACGCTCGACGTCGGAGCCAGCCTCTTCGGCAATGACGCTACGCTTGACGTAGGTGCGCTTGGCCCGCACCTCGACGTTAACCGTCTTGGCACCGGCTGCGCCACGTGCGCCTGGCGTTGCCACGGTCAGCTCGCTGACCTTGCGGCGTTTGAGGGTGATCTGGCGCGGCGAGCTGTCTTCGGCTTCGACCGCGACCTCGCCCTTGCCGTGAGTACGGCGCAGGAAGCCAAGCAACTTCACCTTCTCGGTGCTGTTGATGACCTGCTCCGGATCGGAGAATTTCATACCAGCCTCGCCTAGCTGCCCAAGCAGCTTGTCGACTGGCATGCCAAGTAACTTGGCAAGTTGTTTAATCGTGACATCCGACATCGTGTTCTTTCTCCGCCGTTCCCGCGCTTATCGTCCGTGCGGCCTCGCCTGCACAGCCACCCCCATCCATGGTGAGAAACCCCTTAAGAGCCTCTCGCGGCGCACCCATCCAGGGCGCTGCCGTTCGCGGTTAGCCGCCCTTCTCCAGTCGCTCGATCATCGGCGCACGCGCCGCAAGAATCAGCGCCGCAGCGCGCTCTTCGTCCATGCCTTCAATATCGATCAGCTCGTCCACCGCGAGGTCGGCCAGATCGTCCACTGTCACTACTTCGCGTGAAGCCAGCGCATAAGCGGTGGCCTCATCCATGCCCGGCAGGGCCAGCAAGGCTTCCGACGGCTGATGCTCGTCGATGCCCTCTTCCACAGCCAGCGCCTCGGTCAGCAGCGCATCACGAGCACGTGCGCGCAGCTCCTCGACGATGTCTTCGTCAAAGCCTTCCACCGCCAGCAACTCGGCGCTGGGTACATAGGCGATTTCTTCCACGCTGGAGAAGCCTTCCTGAACCAGGATGTTGGCGATCTCCTGATCCACTTCCAGCTTGTCCATGAACAACTGGCGAGCAGTCTCCTGCTCCGCCTCGCTCTTGGCGGTGACCTGGTCTTGCGTCATCACGTTGAGCTGCCAGCCGGTCAGCTTGCTGGCAAGGCGCACGTTCTGGCCGCCGCGGCCAATCGCCTGGGACAGCTTGTCCTCGGCAACGGCGATATCCATCGAGTGCTTCTCTTCGTCCATGATGATGGACTGCACTTCGGCCGGCGCCATCGCATTGATGACGTACTGCGCCTGATTCTCGTGCCACAGGATGATGTCAACACGCTCGCCATTGAGCTCGTTGGACACCGCCTGCACGCGCGAACCGCGCATGCCGATGCACGCGCCGATAGGATCGGTACGGCTATCGTGAGCGACCACGGCGATTTTCGCGCGGTCACCCGGGTCGCGAGCACAACCCTTGATTTCAACCAGGCCCTGGCCGACTTCCGGCACTTCGAGCTTGAACAGCTCAATCATGAACTCCGGTGCCGCACGCGATACAAACAACTGCGGTCCACGAACTTCCGAGCGCACCTCGAACAGGTAACCGCGCACACGGTCGCCGACACGGGCGGACTCACGCGGAATGGTCTTGTCACGCGGAATGAAAGCCTCGGCATTGCTGCCCAGATCCAGATACACGTTGCCGCGTTCGACGCGCTTGACGATGCCGGTAATCAGTTCGCCCACGCGATCCTTGAAGGCGTCGACCACCTGCTGACGCTCGGCTTCGCGCACGCGCTGCACGATCACTTGCTTGGCAGCCTGCGCAGCGATACGGCCGAACTCGGCATTCTCGACTTGCTGCTCGATGTACTCGCCGATCTGCGCGTCTTCGCGCTCATCGGTGGCGTCCATCAAACGCAGCTGGTGAAACGGCGACTCCATCTCGCCATCGTCGGCAATGATTTCCCAGCGGCGGAAGGTTTCGTACTCGCCGCTGTTGCGATCGATAGAAACGCGGACATCCGGATCTTCGTCCGGATAACGCTTCTTCGCAGCGGAAGCCAACGCAGCCTCCATCGCTTCAAAAATCACGTCGCGCGGCACGCCCTTCTCGTTGGCAACCGCGTCTACCACCAGCAAAAGCTCTTTGCTCATTGCAGCAACTCCGTAGACGCCTCGCGGCGCCCGATCGCACATTGATTAATTACTTCGTAGCCTTATTGGCCGCTTTTTTTCCACCGAGCTTGGGCTGCGGCACGTAACCGAGCGCCACCCAATCCGGCACCACTCGCGCGCTTTCCACCGCCGAGTGATCGAATTCGAACATCTTGCCCTCGGCTTCCAGCGAAATACGCTCGCCCTCCACCGCAATCACTTTGCCGCGCAAACGGCGACGCCCTTCCAAGGGCGCCTTCAACAACAACTTCACTTCCGTGCCGACGAACTTGCCGAACTGCACTGCCGTAAACAACGGCCGATCGATACCCGGCGAAGAAACTTCCAGCACGTAATGACCTGGAATCGGATCTTCTACGTCGAGCAACGCCGACAATTCGCGGCTGGCTGCCTCGCAATCGTCCACATTGACTTCGCGGCCTTCGGTGGCCTTGTCCAGCACGTCCAGATAAACGCGCAGGGTACTCTGCCCGTGCGACGGGGAAAACTCCACGCCAAGGCATTCCAGCCCAAGATCGGCCAGAACCTCGCTAAAACGTGTTGCCAGTGCTTGTGTATCCATGAGTATTCTTCCGCCGCCAGAAACAAAAAATGGGCTCAAGCGGCCCATTCCCTTATCTCGCCGTTGTCCCGACTCCTCCAGATTCTTTCCGGGCACGAACCGCCGGCTTTTCAACTGGCAGATGATCGCACGACGCATCCTTGCGCCCAACAAAAAAGCCTCACGAGGAGGCTTTCTTGCTCTAAGAAAGATCTGGTAGCGGGGGTAGGATTCGAACCTACGACCTTCGGGTTATGAGCCCGACGAGCTGCCAGACTGCTCCACCCCGCATCAGAGTTCGAGAAGTCTAACGATGTGGCAGGTCTCTTGCAAGGCTTTTTGAAATTTAACTGGAAACATTTCTGTCTTTTTTTCAAAACAATGCAACAAAGCCTTATATAAAGCGTTTTTAAGATCGATCGTCGTCGTGCGCGGCACTACTTGTCGAATGCACTTGGATGCTCTCATCGTCATTATCGAGCGACGACATCATCGTCTGTCTTACAAACGCATTGCACCTGATGCATGGTCAAAAATGAAAACGGCCGCTATGCGCGACCGTTTTCTTCAAACAGCGGTGACAAAGCGATCAAACCGCGGGGAACGCACTCTTGCACCAGTCCAACAGCGGACCCCAGCAAAAACCCATCACCAACAGCGCCAGTGCATTGAGTGACAGCACCAGGCGCAGCGAAAGATCCGACTGCGGTTTGTGCTCGCTACCTTCGACCGGCTTGTCGAAGTACATCACCTTCACCACGCGCAGGTAGTAGTACAGACCGATGATGGCGAACACGGCACCGACAATAGCCAGCCACAGCATGTTTGCGTGCACAGCGGCCTGCAACACCATCAGCTTGGCAAAGAAACCAAACAGCGGCGGCACACCGGCCAGCGAGAACATCACCAGCAACATCAGGAAAGCCAACCACGGCGAACGCTGGTTCAAGCCCTTCAGATCATCGACTTCTTCGCATTCGAAACCGGCACACGCCAAGGCCAGGATCACCCCGAAGGCCGCGGTACCCATCAGCGCGTAGCTGATCGCATAGAACATCGCCGCGGCATAGCCTTCGCTATTGGCACTGGCCAGGCCCAACAACAGATAACCCATGTGCGAAATGGTCGAATACGCCAGGACGCGCTTGAGGTTGGTCTGCACAATGGCAACCAGATTACCGATCGCCAGCGACAGCACGGCCAGCACCGCCAACATCTGCTGCCACTGATGCGCCAGCGACGGGTCGCCCATGCCCGACTCAAGCAGCCGATACGCCATACCGAAGGCCGCCAGTTTCGGCGCCGAACCGATGAAGATGGTGACCGCCGTCGGAGAGCCCTGGTAAACGTCGGGAATCCACATGTGGAACGGCGCGGCACCGAGCTTGAAGCCTATACCGATGATCATGAAGATCAGGCCGAACAACAACAAATTCGGTGTCGAGTTATGCAGCGAAGCGGCCGTGTGCAGCTGAGCCAGATCCAGCGTGCCGGTGGCGCCGTAAATCATCGACATGCCATACAGCAGCATGCCCGAGGCCAGGGCGCCCAGCACGAAGTACTTGATCGCCGCTTCCGACGACAAACTCGAATCGCGGTTCAACGCGACCAAGGCATAAGAGGACAGTGTCAGCAGCTCCAAACCCAGATACACGGTGACCAGGCTACCGGCTGACACCAGCAACATGATGCCGATCACCGCGAAAATCGTCAGCGTGTAGAACTCACCGACATACAGCTTGCGATCGATCAGATACGGCCGGGCGTAAATAAACACCAGCACCGTCGCCAGCAAAGCGAATACCTTGAGAATTTCCGCTACCCGATCGCGCACGAACATACCGTTAAAGGCGCTGATGCTTTGCTCTGGCTGGCCTGCCATCACCAGATACATGGCCACCAACAGCACGGCGATCGAGAGCCAATGCAGCACCCAGCGTCGCGCTGGCGCCATAAAGGCGTCCAGCAGCAACAGCAAGCACGCCGCCACTACCAGACATAGCTCTGGCAGCAGGATCAGAATGTCATTCATATTCGGCATGAGTGTGTCCTGCTCAATAAATCTTGTGGTTGCCAAGCTGCTGAACCAGCTGCGTTACCGAAGCGTCCATCAGATGGATCAACGGTTGCGGCCACACACCCAACACCAGCACAGCGGCGGCGAAGGCCAATAAAACGAAGGCTTCGCGGCCATTGATGTCTTTCATTTCAGCGACGTGCGGGTTGGTTACCTCACCCCAGAGCACTCGCTTGACCATCCACAACGTATAAGCGGCGCCGATGATCAAGGTGAATGCAGCGAACAGTGCAATCCACGGATTGGCGCTGAAGCTGGCCAGGATCACCATGAATTCGCCGACAAAACCGCTGGTACCCGGCAAGCCGCTATTGGCCATCGCGAAAAGCATGTAGAAGAAGCCGAACCACGGCATCACATTGATGACGCCGCCGTAGTCCTTGATCTGTCGCGAATGCAGGCGGTCATAGAGCACACCGATGCAAGAGAACATCGCGCCTGACACGAAGCCATGCGAAATCATCTGCACCATCGCGCCCTGCAGGCCAAGCTTGGCCGCATCGGCGTTGCCGCTACGCACCAGCATGAAGGCGATAAAGATACCCAGGGTCACAAAGCCCATGTGCGCCACGGACGAATACGCCACCAGCTTCTTCATGTCCTCCTGCACCAGGGCGATATAGCCGATGTAGACGACCGCTAACAGGCTTAGGCCGATCACCAGCCAGGCGTAGGCTTCGGATGCATCCGGCACGATCGGCAGCGAGAAACGCAGAAAGCCGTAACCGCCGATTTTCAGCATCACCGCAGCCAGCACCACCGAGCCACCGGTCGGCGCCTCGACGTGGGCGTCCGGCAACCATGTATGCACCGGCACCATCGGCACCTTGACGGCGAAGGCGAACAGGAAGGCGAAGAACAGCCAGGTCTGCTCCTTCATCGACAAGCGCAGGCCAGCCAGCGTATTCAAATCGAATGAGCCGCCAGCCTTGTTGTACAGATAAATCAGGCCGATCAACATGAAGATCGAGCCGAGAAAGGTGTAGATAAAGAACTTCAGCGTCGCGTAAACACGGCGCGGGCCGCCCCAGACACCGATCAGGATGAACATCGGGATCAGCATCGCCTCGAAGAAGGCGTAGAACAGCAGCGCATCGGTGGCGCAGAACACGCCGATCATCAGGCCTTCCAACACCAGCATGGCGGCCATGTACTGATGTGGTTTGTCCTGGATGACTTCCCAGGCGCCAATAATGACCAGGATGCCGACAAAGCTGGTCAACAAGATCAGCGCGACCGAGATGCCATCCACGGCCAGGCCGTAATGAACATTCAGCGCCGAAATCCATTGATAGTCTTCGACGAACTGTTTGATCGGGCTGTCCGCGTTGAACTGCGTCAACAACAGCAGGCTGACCACAAAGGTCAGCACCGCAATCAGCAACGAGGTCCAGCGGGCCAGGTTGGGCCGAGCAGAACCGGCGAGCAGCACCGGTATGGCACCGGCGATGGGGAGCCAGATCAGCAGGCTGAGCAAGAAGTGATTAAACATATGAGCGCGCTTCCCTTATTGCCCGACCAGCCAATACCCGCCAAGCAGCAGGATCAGGCCGAGAATCATCGCGAATGCATAGTGATAGAGGTAACCGGACTGCAAGCGACGCACACCACTGGCGATCCGTTGAATCAGGCTTGCCGAACCATTGACCAGCACGCCGTCAATCACTGAAGCATCACCGCCCTTCCACAGCGCACGGCCAAGCATCACACCGCCTTTGGCAAACACGGCGTAGTACACATCGTCGATCCAGTACTTGCGATCAAGCATGGTCCACAGCGGCTTGAGCGCACCCTTGATCTTGTCGGCTACCGACGGATTGAACAGATAGATATAGGTGGTGATGGCGAAGGCCGCAGCCACGAGCCAGAACGGCGGTTGTCCGAAACCATGCAACGCCATCGCGAGCGAGCCATGGAACTCTTCGCCCAGCTTGCCCAGCACGTTATGGATTTCATGCACCTGGATTGCATTGCCGAACCAGCTGCCGTACAGCATCGGCTGGATCGCAAAATAACCGATCAGCAGCGAAGGGATGGCCAGCAAGATCAACGGCAGCGTCACTACCCACGGCGATTCTTTCGGCGCGTGGTGCAACACGCCCGGCTCATGATGATCTTCATCATGGTGGTCATCGTGATGACCATGGCCATGCTGGTCGACCACCTTGAAACGCTCCTTGCCGTGGAAGGTCAGATACATCTGGCGGAACGTGTAGGTGGCGGTCACGAAAGCACCGGCCAGCACGCAGAAGTAAGCGTATCCGGCACCCCAACGATGCGATTCGCCTACCGCCTCGATGATCGCGTCCTTGGAGTAAAAGCCCGCAAAGAACGGCACGCCGCACAGCGCCAGCGAACCGATCCACATGGTGATCCAGGTAATCGGCATGTATTTGCGCAAGCCGCCCATGTAGCGCATGTCCTGCTCATGGTGCATGGCGATAATCACCGAGCCCGCACCGAGGAACAGCAAGGCCTTGAAGAAGGCGTGAGTCATCAGATGGAACACGGCGCCGGCATAAGCCGAAGCACCGAGCGCCACGGTCATATAACCCAGCTGCGACAAGGTGGAATAAGCCACGACACGCTTGATGTCGTTCTGCACGATGCCGATCAGGCCGGTGAACAAGGCACCGGTCGCGCCGATAATCATCACGAAGCTGAGCGCGCCCTCCGACAGCTCGAAGATCGGCGACATGCGCGCGACCATGAAGATGCCGGCGGTAACCATCGTCGCTGCATGGATCAGCGCCGAAATCGGGGTCGGGCCTTCCATCGAGTCCGGCAGCCAGACATGCAACGGCACCTGCGCCGATTTACCCATGGCACCGATGAACAACAGGATGCCAATGACCGTAGCGGCATCCCATTGCACGGTCGAGGTGATCTGCAATTTTTGCCCGAGCAGTGTGTGTGCATCGTTGAATGCAGTGGCGTAATCCAGCGTGTGCAGGAAAAACAGCACCGCGGCAATGCCAAGCAAAAAGCCGAAGTCGCCGACGCGATTGACCAGGAACGCCTTGAGGTTGGCATAGATTGCCGTCGGCTTTTTGTACCAGAAGCCGATCAGCAGGTACGACACCAGGCCCACCGCTTCCCAGCCGAAAAACAGCTGCATGAAGTTGTTGCTCATCACCAGCATCAACATCGAGAAGGTGAACAGCGAGATATAGCTGAAGAAACGCTGGTAGCCCGGATCGTCCTTCATGTAGCCGATGGTGTAGATATGCACCAGCAACGAGACGAAGGTCACCACCACCATCATCATCGCGGTGAGGCGATCGATCAAAAAGCCGACGCTGGCACTGAACTTGCCAATTTCGAACCAGGTATAGAGGTTGTGGTTGTAATTTACCGCCGCGCCCGTGGTGAGCTGATACAGCACGTAAAACGACAGCCCGCAGGAAATCGCCACACCGAGAATGGTCGCACTATGCGAACCGGCGCGGCCGAGAAAACGGCCCAGGAAGCCGGCCAATACGCAGCCGACCAGCGGCGCCAGCGCGATGGTCAGCAGAATGGAGGTAGAAAGTTCCATCAGGGCATGTCCTCGTATGCGCAATGGGTCGCGCCGGGATCTGTTTGCTCGCGGAGCAAGGGAGAACGAAGAAGTGTATGTCGATACACGACTGAGTGATGACGCAGCTCCGAGGGCAAACAGACCCGGCCCGGAGGGTTGCTTACCCATGGCCGCCATGCGGCAGCGCGTGACTTGACCATGGAACCACCATGGCCCGCATCATGCACTACCACCTGACGGCCATGGGTGGGCAACGCGGCCCATTGCGTATACGAGGTCATGCCCCTAACCCTTCATGCTGTCGATTTGCGCGATATTGATCGTGCTGCGATTACGGAACAGCAGCACCAGGATCGCCAGGCCAATCGCGGTTTCCGCGGCGGCTACGGTAAGAATGAAGAACACGAACACCTGCCCTGCCGGATCGCCGTGAAAGCGCGAGAACGCTACAAAGTTGATGTTCACCGCAAGCAGCATCAACTCGATCGACATCAACAGCACGATGACGTTTTTGCGATTGATGAACAAGCTGGCGACGGCGATGCAAAACAACACCGCACCCAGCACGATGAAATGCGCGAGCGTAATCATGGTTTGGTCTCCTCCGGCGACACGGGAGCGGGCTGCACCGAGGCCGGATACTCCGTAGTCATCTTGATCAGGCGCACACGGTCACGCGGATTGATGCTGACCTGCTGGCTAGCCGTCTGGTGACGCACACCGCCACGCTGACGCAAGGTCAACACGACCGCAGCCACCACGCCCACGGTAAGAATCAGCGCAGCGATCTCAAACGGCAGCAGAAACTGCGTATACAGCGCATGACCCAGCCATTCCGTATTGGACACGCCTTGCGCGGCGGCCGGGTTCACACCCATGGTATGCGTATGCATGGCGCGCACGCCGATCAGCGCCAGCATTTCGCCGAGCATGACCAGGGCTACGATGATGCCGACCGGCAGATAGCGAATAAACCCTTCGCGGACTTTCTCCTGTTCGATGTCGAGCATCATCACCACGAACAGGAACAGCACCATCACCGCACCGACGTAGACCACGATCAGCGCGATAGCGAGAAACTCGGCCTCGGCCAGCAACCAGATGCAGGCGGTACTGAAAAACGTCAGTACCAGCGACAGCACAGCATGCACCGTATTGCGCAAGCTGATGACGCCCAAAGCCGCACCGACGGTAACCGCACCGAAGGCGTAAAAACAGATAAGTTGGAACAGCTGCGGATCAATCATGATTCATGGGCCTCAGCGATACGCCGCGTCTTGAGTGCGCGCGGCGGCGATGTCGTGCTCGAAGCGGTCGCCAATGGCAAGCAACTGCGGCTTGGTCACAATGTTTTCACCGCGATGTTCAAAGTGATACTCGTGCACATGGGTTTCCACGATCGAGTCGACCGGGCAGCTCTCTTCGCAAAAACCGCAGAAGATGCACTTGAACAAATCGATGTCGTAGCGCGTGGTACGGCGCTGGCCGTCGCTTTCGCGCGGCGCCGAATCGATGGTGATCGCCAATGCCGGGCACACTGCCTCGCACAACTTGCAGGCGATGCAACGCTCTTCACCATTCGCATACCGGCGCAGCGCATGCAGGCCACGGAAACGGTTGGACTTAGGAATGTGCTCCATCGGGTAGCGCATCGTGTACTTCGGCTTGAACATGTAGCGCATGGTCAAGACCATGCCCTTGACCAGCTCGATCAGTAGCAGACTTTTAAAATAGTGAGTGATGCGGGACATAGTCTTCAGCCTCCCGTGCCGATGCTGACCCAGCCGAAATACTTCATGCAGCCGGCGACGAGAACCCATGCGATAGCGATGGGAATAAATATTTTCCAGCCCAGACGCATGATCTGGTCATAGCGGTAGCGCGGGAAACTGGCGCGGAACCATAGGAACAAGAAAGCGAAGATAAAGGCCTTGATGAACAGCCAGATGAAGCCACCGGTCCAGATCCAGTTGACCCACGGAGACACATCAGCGTGAATCACGCCTTGCAATGGGCTCATCCAGCCGCCGAGGAACAGGATCGGCGCCAGGAAGCTGATCAGGATCATGTTGGCGTATTCGGCCAAGAAGAAGATCGCGAACGCCGAACCCGAATATTCCACGTGGAAACCGGCGACGATTTCCGACTCGCCCTCCGCCACGTCAAATGGTGCGCGGTTGGTTTCCGCCACACCGGAGATGAAATAAATCACGAACACCGGCAGCAGCGGCAGCCAGAACCAGTCGAAGACGCCCTTGCTACCCGTCTGTGCATGCACGATGTCGGTCAGGTTCAACGAACCCGCCAGCACCAACACACAAACCAGGCACAGGCCCATCGCCAATTCGTACGAGATCACCTGCGCCGCCGAGCGCATGGCGCCAAGCAACGCGTAACGCGAGTTGGATGCCCAGCCAGCGAGGATGATGCCGTATACACCCAGCGAGGTCATCGCCAGCAGATACAGCAAGCCGGCATTGACGTTCGCCAGCACCATCTTTTCGCTGAACGGAATCACCGCCCAAGCCGCCAGCGCGGGAATCAGCGCAAGCAACGGTGCCAGGTAATAAAGGAAACGGTTCGCCTTGGTCGGCAGCACCACTTCCTTGAACAACAACTTGAAAACGTCGGCAAAGGCTTGCAGCAAGCCTAGCGGACCGATTTTGTTCGGCCCCATGCGCACGTGCATCCAGCCGATGACCTTGCGCTCCCAGTACACAAACATCGCTACCGCGATAATCAGCGGCAGCGCGATGCACGCGATGTAGAAGATCGGCACCAGCAACTGATTGAAGATCTGTTCGCCCATGTGCTTATGCCTTGCTCAGGGTGATGGCTGCGCCATAAGGCGGCAGCGTGGCAGTCAGGTCGTGCGCGGCTTCGATCCACACCGCGCCATCCGGCACCGACGCGTCAATGACTACCGGCAATACCGTTTCGGCGATGCGTGCCTGCCCGGCTTCCACCAGCCCTTGCCGCTGGGCTTCGGCAGCATTCAAGCGCAGCGCGGCCGGACGGTTGAGCGGATGCTCACCCAGTGCCTTGGCCCGACGCAGCACTGCATCTGTGCGATAAATCGGCCAGGTCGCCAGGCGGCTCAAACCAGTTACCGGGGTGCGTGCAGCCAGGCCCGAAAGCGGCGCGGAGGCGCGCTCGACGATGCCTGCACGCAAGCCGGCGAGGTCATCGAACTCAAAGCCAGCAAACTTCAGCTGGCCACCTAGTGCTCGCAGCACCTTCCAGCCAGGGCGAGCCTGACCTGGCGCCGAAGCACCGGCAGCGACGTTTTGCAGCATGCCATCCACGTTCACCAGGCTGGCGTCGTTCTCGGGCAGCAGCGCGATCGGCAAGATCACATCCGCCACTTCGCGCAACGCAGCGCTGGCGTAGGCGCTAAACGCCACCACGTGCTCGGCGCCCTTCAAGGCCTTCAAGGCTGCAGCGCCATCGGCAAAATCATGCGGCGGCTCAACGCCGAACAACACATAGGCTTTGCGTGGCTGTGCCAGCATCGCTTGCGCATCCAGACCACCCTGGCCTGGGATAGCACCGACACGGGCCAGGCCCAGCGCGTTCGCGCCCACCGGCAGTTCGTTATAGCCAGCGCCGGTCGCCTCAGCGATAAAGCGAGCGATGGCACGCAACCAGGAAGCCTGCGGATGGGTAACTGCGGCCTCGCCCAGCACGACGACGGCACGGCCCGACTTGAGCGCCGTCACGGCTACCCGAACCTCGTCGGTGGCCTGCACATTAGCCAGCGCATCGGCAAGCAAAGCCGGCACCGTCACACCCGTTTCTGCAGCGGCTTTCGCCAGCACCAGCAGGGCATCGACCAGATGCTGCGGCGCCACCACGGTTTCGTGGGCGAGCGGGTAGTTGAAATCGAAATAGGCAGGGTTGACCGCAAAAACTTTAGCGCCCTTCTTCACCGCCTGATGCACGCGGTGATTCAGCAGCGGCAGCTCGTGGCGCAAGTCAGAGCCCACCAGCAAGGCAACACTGACATGGTCCAACTCGGCTACCGGCAGGGTGAACGCTTGCGCGGTTGCGTTATCGGCAAAGTCGAGCTGACGCAGACGATGATCGATGTGCGTGCTGCCCAGGCCACGTGCAAGACGGGCGAGCAGATCGCCCTCTTCATTCGAGGTCGCCGGATGCAGCAGCAGGCCTAGCTCGTTGCCCGGCACCTTTTTCAGTGCTTCGGCGGCCACATTCAGCGCATCTTCCCAGGTCGTCTCTTGCCACTGGCCTTGGCGCTTCACTTGCGGCGTGCTGACACGATCCGCGGCATACAGACCTTGATGGCTATAACGGTCACGGTCCGACAACCAGCATTCGTTGACCGCCTCGTTGTCGCGCGGCACGGTGCGCAGCACTTCGCCGCGGCGCGAATGCAGCCACAGATTGGAGCCAAGCGCATCGTGGTAGCCGATCGACGGCTTGGCGATCAGCTCCCAGGCGCGGGCCTGGAACTGGAACGGCTTGTTGGTCAGCGCCCCGACCGGGCAGACATCGATGATATTGCCCGACAGTTCGGTCTCGATCGTCTTGCCGATATAGGTGCCGATCTGCAAATTGTCACCGCGGCTCAAACCACCCAGCTCGTAGGTGCCGGCGATCTCACTGGTAAAGCGCACACAACGGGTGCACTGAATGCAGCGGGTCATCTCGGTAGCCACCAACGGCCCGATGTTTTCATCGGTAATGGTGCGCTTGCGTTCGGTATAGCGCGACACGCTGCGGCCATAGCCCAGCGCCACGTCTTGCAGCTCGCACTCGCCGCCCTGATCGCAGATCGGGCAGTCGAGCGGATGATTGATCAGCAGAAACTCCATCACGTCGCGCTGATACTTCAGCGCAATACCGGAACGGGTCTGTACCTTCATGCCTTCGGCCACCGGGGTCGCGCAGGCGGGCTGTGGCTTGGGCATGGGTTTGCCACCCATTTCCACCTCGACCAGGCACATGCGGCAATTCGCGGCGATCGGCAGTTTGCGGTGATAGCAGAAACGCGGAATCGCCACACCGATGGCGTCAGCCGCCTCGATGATCATGGCGCCTTTGCGGATCTGCGTCGGCTTGCCGTCGATCTCGATATTCAGCAGATCGGGGGCGGTCTGGTTGGCGGGCTGCGCACTCATGAGGCGACTCCACGGCTTGATTCAAGTACGGGATCGTCGACTATCGAGCGGCCGTTCTCGATGTAGTACTCGAATTCGTGCCAGAACTGACGCAGAAAACCCTGTACCGGCCATGCGGCCGCTTCACCGAACGCGCAAATGGTATGGCCTTCGATCTGACCAGCAATCGCCTTGAGGCGGTGCAAGTCGTCCATGGTGCCGTTCCCTTCGACGATGCGATCCAGCACGCGGTGCATCCAGCCGGTGCCTTCGCGGCACGGCGTGCATTGACCGCAAGATTCTTTATGGAAGAACTGTGAGATGCGGCGAGTGAAACGCACCGTGCACACACTGTCGTCGAGCACCACGATGGCGCCCGAACCGAGACCCGTCTTGAGGTCGCGCAGCGTGTCGTAGTCCATCGGCAAGCCTTTCAGCTGCTCGGCGGTCAGTACCGGCATCGAGACACCGCCAGGCACTGCGCCCTTTAGCGTGCGGCCTGGACGCAGGCCACCGGCCATCTCCAGCAATTCGTCGAACGTGGTGCCGAGCGGCACTTCGAAGTTGCCGCCTTTTTGCACGCAACCGGATACCGAAAACACTTTCGGGCCGCCGTTCTTGGTCTTGCTCTGAGCCAGGAACCAGTCGGCGCCCTTGCGTAAAATCGACGGCACCGAAGCATAGGTCTCGGTGTTGTTGATCGTGCTTGGCTTGCCGTACAAACCAAAATTGGCCGGGAACGGCGGCTTGAAGCGCGGCTGCCCCTTCTTGCCTTCCAGCGATTCCATCAAGGCGGTTTCTTCGCCGCAGATGTAAGCGCCGGCGCCGAGCGCGCCATAGATATCGATATCGAGGCCGGTGCCCTGAATGTTCTTGCCGAGCAGGCCGGCTGCGTAAGCCTCCTTCAGTGCCTCTTCGAAGTGCTCGAAAGGCTCATGATGGAACTCGCCACGCAGGTAGTTGTACGCCACGCTGGAACCGGTGCAATAGCAGGCAATCGCCATGCCTTCGATCACCGCGTGCGGGTTGTAGCGCAGAATGTCGCGGTCTTTGCAGGTACCTGGCTCGGACTCGTCCGAGTTGCACAGGATGTACTTCTGCATATTGCCCTTGGGCATGAAGGACCACTTCAAGCCGGTGGGAAAGCCAGCGCCGCCGCGGCCACGCAGATTGCTCTTCTTGATTTCGTCGATCAGCGTGGTCGGATCGGGCTTCTCGGCGAGGATTTTCTTCCACGCTTCATAGCCACCGATCTGGGTATAGCTGTCCATCGCCCACGGCTTTTCGAAATGCAGCGTGGTAAAGACGACTTGATGTTCTTGGGGTGCGGGTCCGAATGCCATGTCTAGCCTCACTTCAGACCGTCGAGAATCTCGTCGATCTTTTCGACCGAGAGACGCTCGTGGTAATGCCCGTTAACGGTCATCGCCGGCGCGCCTGAGCACGCAGCGATGCATTCTTCTTCGCGCTTGAGATAAACACGACCATCCGGTGTGCTCTCGCCCAGTTTTACGCCAAGCTTTTTCTCACAATGCCGCACCAGATCCTCGGCGCCGTTGAGCCAGCAGGAGATATTGGTGCAGATCGCCACGTTGTTGCGGCCGACCGGCTTGGTTTCCAGCATCGAATAGAAGCTGGCAACCTCGTAGGCCCACACGGCTGGCAGATCGAGATATTTGGCGACAGCGGTGATCAGCTCGTCGGTAAGGAAGCCCTGGTTCTGCTCTTGCGCGGCGAACAATGCCTGGATGACGGCAGAACGCTTGCGATCGGGCGGAAACTTCGCCACCCACTCATCAATATGATGGCGGGTGTGCTCGGTGAGAGCGATAAGCGGGTCAACATTCTTGACCTGCTCGTATTGTCCGGTGGCTTTCATGTGTATTTATCCTCCGGGCTCAGCGATCGACTTCGCCGAACACGAGGTCATAGGTGCCGATCATCGCGACCACGTCGGCCAGCATGTGACCGCGCACGATGGGATCCATCGACGACAGATGCGCAAAACCCGGTGCGCGCAGATGCACGCGGAACGGCTTGTTCGCACCATCGGAAATCAGATAGCAGCCGAACTCGCCCTTGGGCGCTTCGACCGCAGCGTAGGTTTCACCGGCCGGCACGCCGTAGCCTTCGGTGAACAATTTGAAGTGGTGAATGAGCGCTTCCATGTCCTCCTTCATTTCCTCGCGCGACGGCGGCGAGACCTTGAAGTTTTTCAGCATCACCGGGCCGGAATTGACGCGCAGCCAATCCACAC
The DNA here is from genome assembly GCF_026283955.1 of Dyella silvatica. Classification (GTDB taxonomy): domain Bacteria; phylum Pseudomonadota; class Gammaproteobacteria; order Xanthomonadales; family Rhodanobacteraceae; genus Dyella_C; species Dyella_C silvatica. Next base: position 22,960 of record NZ_JAPDPE010000046.1, read on the forward strand.
ACTGCTTGATGATGCGATTGGACTGGCGCATTTCTTCGACGCGCACCAGATAACGGTCGTAGCAATCGCCATTGACACCCACCGGGATATCGAAATCCATCTCGGCGTACTTCGCGTATGGCTGCTTTTTGCGCAGATCCCAGGCGATGCCCGAGCCTCGCAGCATCGCACCGGTCATGCCCCATTGCTGGGCCAGCTCAGGCGAGATCACGCCGATGCCGACGGTGCGCTGCTTCCAGATACGGTTATGGGTCAGCAACTCTTCGTATTCATCCACGCGCTTGGGGAAATCAGCGGTGAAGGCGTCGAGGAAGTCCAGCATGGAGCCTTCGCGCCAGCTGTTCAGGCGCTTGAGATCGTTGCCCTTGTGCCACGGCGATTCGCGGTACTGCGACATCTGTGCCGGCAGATCGCGATAGACGCCGCCAGGACGGTAGTAAGTGGCGTGCATGCGAGCGCCAGACACGGCCTCATAGACGTCCATCAACTCTTCGCGTTCACGGAACGCATAGAGAAATACCGCCATGGCGCCCAGATCGAGTGCGTTCGAGCCGATCCACATCAGGTGATTCAGGATGCGGGTGATCTCGTCGAACATGGTGCGGATGTACTGCGCACGCTCGGGCGCCTCGATCCCCATCAGGTTCTCGATCGCCTTCACATAAGCGTGTTCGTTGCACATCATCGACACGTAATCGAGGCGATCCATGTAGCCGATCGACTGATTGAACGGCTTGGACTCGGCCAGCTTCTCGGTGCCGCGATGAAGCAGGCCGACGTGCGGGTCGGCCCGAACAATGGTCTCGCCGTCCATCTCCAGCACCAGGCGCAAGACGCCGTGGGCCGCGGGATGCTGCGGACCGAAGTTCATCGTGTAATTGCGAATTTCCTGCATGCTCAATTCTCCCGCCAGTTGTCGGCGGCTTCGGCCTTGGCCTGCATCAGGTCGGCGTTATCGCGGATGACCCGCGGCACCAGCACGCGCGGCTCGATGGACACGGGCTCGTACACCACGCGTTTTTGCTCGGCGTCGTAACGCACTTCGACGTTGCCGATCAACGGGAAATCTTTGCGGAACGGATGCCCCACAAAGCCGTAGTCGGTCAGGATGCGGCGCAGATCCGGATGGCCTTCGAAAATGATTCCGTAAAGATCGAATGCCTCGCGCTCGAACCAGTTGGCACCCGGCCAGATGGTGGTCAGCGACGGCACCACCGGCAGCGAATCGTCTTCGCAGAAAACCCGTAGCCGGATGCGCTGGTTGTGTTCGATCGAGAGCAAATGGATGACTGCGGCGAAACGACGCGGCTGGGTGACGTCACGCGGACGGTCGGACCATTTGAAACGACCCATGGCCTCGCCTTCCACACCGCGCGAAAAGCCGGTGCCGGAAACGGTCTCGGTATCCCATTCGGTCTGGCCATAGCCGAGATAGTCGACGCCGCAGACGTCGACCAGCTCGCTGAAACGAAACGGCGCTTCGTCGCGCAGTGCGGTCGCCACGGCGATCAGGTCGGCGGCGGGTAGCTCGGCCGTGATCTCGTTACGGGCAATGCTGACGGTCAGCGTGCCGCCGAATCGCGCGGATAAACGCTCGGCCAGCGAGGACGATAAGGTATCGGTCATACGTTGACCCTTCAGGAACGCGCGATGGTGCTGGTGCGGCGGATTTTCTTCTGCAACTGCAAAATGCCGTGGATCAACGCTTCGGCCGTAGGCGGGCAGCCCGGCACGTAGATGTCCACCGGCACGATGCGGTCGCAACCACGCACCACAGAATAGGAATAGTGATAGTAGCCGCCGCCATTGGCACAGCTGCCCATCGAGATCACCCACTTGGGATCGGGCATCTGGTCATAGACCTTGCGCAACGCCGGGGCCATCTTGTTGACCAGGGTACCGGCCACGATCATCACGTCGGACTGACGCGGACTGGGGCGAAAGATCACGCCGTAGCGGTCCAGGTCCAGACGCGCCGCGCCGGCGTGCATCATCTCGACCGCGCAACAGGCCAGGCCGAAGGTCATCGGCCACATCGAACCGGTACGTGCCCAGTTCACCAGCGCATCGACTGTAGTGACGGCAGCACCGCGCTGAATGATCGGGTTGTCGCCGGCCGGCCGCAGAATGTCGTCGACCAGGTTCAACGGCTGCGGGTTATGCATCACCCGATCGAGGGACGAGATCACTCCCATTCCAGTGCTCCCTTTTTCCACACGTAAGCGAAACCGATCACCAAGAGCAGCAGGAACAGCGCCATTTCAATCAGCGCGATCAGGCCGATCTGCTTGAACACCACCGCCCACGGAAACAGGAAGGCGATTTCCAGATCGAAAATGATGAACAAGATGGCGAGCAGGTAGTAACGCACGTCAAAGCGCATGCGCGCGTCTTCGAACGCCTCGAAACCACACTCATAAGGCGAGAGCTTGTGCGCCTCGGGCTTACGCGGCCCCGCCAGCAAACCAATCGCCAGCAGCGCCAAGCCCAGGCCAGTGGCGACGCCGATAAACAACAAGATGGGCCAATATTCGGCAAGCACGGTGGAACGTACCTCCGCGCCGTCAAGGCGCATCAGTGACCGTCGGGGAACGGTCCGGGCAACTTGAGTTCGGTAGGCCGGTTAAGGCCATGGGCTGTCCAGCCACGATCGCCGCATACAAGCCACGAGCGTCCGACTTTCCACGATCGAATTCGGGAATCTCGTCATTGTATCAGTGCTCATAACAACAACAAGCCTGTTGTAGACACTAAAGTCCTACAAGATGAGATCGATTCGCAGGCGGACGCGGCTATTACATCGTGTGCGTGGGCCGTTCCAGGCCGACCATGCCGGCCAGCATGTTTTCGATGCGGATACGTGCCGCCTCGCCATCGGAGGAGTCACTGAACTGCACACCGATACCCGCCGTGCGGTTGCCCTGCGCACCTATCGGTGAAATCCACACGACTTTGCCGGCTACCGACAGGCGCTCGCCCTCGTCGGTGAAATTGACTAGCAGCACCACTTCGTCCCCCACTGCGTACCGCTGGGCGGTCGGGGTGAACAAGCCGCCGGATTTGAGAAACGGCATATAGGCGTTATAGAGCGCCGCCGTATCTTTGATCTTCAGCGACAAAATGCCCTGGCGGGCGTTGACGACGGGATTCATGCGTTGCCCCCAAGCAAGCATCGAAATATGGCTGTCATCCTAGCGCACGCCTTCGCCTCGCGCTGCGATGAATTTCACGGCGAACGGCTTAAAGCACAAAACCCAGCGTGGCAAGCAAGAAAGCGCGAAAGGTGGCTCTGCGCCCCTGGAGCTGGTCTAAAGCTCGCGCCAACCCCAATGGTCAAAAATCCACGGCGACGGCAGGTCGAGTTGCAGCTTGATGAATAGCGGCCCCCGCCGATCTGTACCGGATGGCAAGGACAACATGTAAAGGCCGGCGTTATCACGATTCAGCGGGGCATCGCGCCAACGCCAGTCACGGACCCCGCCCGGCCCGGCCAAAGTCAGCCGCAGCCGAGGCATCAGCAATGGCGATGGTCGCCACGGCAACAGCCATCGCGTGCCCATCCCCTGTCGAGGCTCGATGCGCTCGTACCATTCCTCACCGCCAGCCCATTGCCTCATGCGGGTCGCGCTGAGCGCCATCTGGCTATGGTGTTCCGCCACAGCGGCCAGCTTCACAGATCGCTGCTTGACGGTTACGTCGACATGAATCCGCTCGCCGGGATGCTCAGCAGGGCCTCCATGCACCCAATAGATGAGTAGATTCGAGGCCTGGCCGCTCTCAGCTAGCGCCAGACGCACCAGCACGTGGGCGGCGCCGTGATCCGGATGGCGATCGCCCAGCGCCGGCAGCGTCATCATATTGGGCCGATACCGATGTATTTGCTGGGCCATGGCCGCCACGGTCCGCGCAAAATCCTGCCGCAAAGAGGCCGTGATGCCCATATCCGGCCAGCCGAAGGCGTGTAGCGCGGCCGCCGGGACATCAAGCGTGCGCAGCGCCTGCACCACCTCTTGCCGACGGCGACGCCCCCAGCGCTCACGCTCCGCGGCGCCGATCCACAGCCGCCGCTCCAGCCAACGTTGTGGCCAGGGATTATTGTCGCCATCGGTCAACAGCAGAATGCGCACCTCGCCGCCGGCTTCACGCACCTGCTGAATCAGGCCACCCGCGCCTATCGTTTCATCGTCGGGGTGCGGCGCGATCACCAATAAACGGGTTTGCGGACTCAAGCTCAGCGGCATATCGGCGCCTCGACCGGAACACGCGACGGCAACAGGGGCTTGATGGCGGTGCCGTACATCAACGCCAGCGCGCGAGCAGTTCCAGCAAAAGAAGGTCGCCACGCAAGGGACCGCGCAAAGCATCACGGGTACGGTTGGCCGCCATATACCAATCGCCCAGTGCTTCGCTGTTCAAGGCACTGCTCAACGGCCCGGGGCAAGCCGCGGCTTGTGCCTTGGCTTCATCGGCCGCTGCCTGCGCCGCGAACCACAGGCGCTGCTCCGGCTCGTTATCCAACCAGCGCCGCACCACTTCCATCGCTTCGCCGCGTCCCGCGGCCAAGGCGGCCAGGTCTTTACGCACCTCTTGCCGGCGCGCGAGTGCGCCCTGCTCGCCCCAGGCCCGAGCCAGGCCTGGATTGCCGCCCGCGGCAGCCAGTGCGCCCGGCGCATCCTTAACCCCTTCGGCCTGCAACCAGGCCAGCGCATCGGCCGGCGCAGGCAACACGAATTCAATCCGCTGGCAGCGACTGCGAATGGTTTGCGGCAACCGCCATGGCGCATCGGCCACCAGCAATAACAGGGTTTGAGCCGAGGGCTCTTCCAGGGTTTTCAGCAATGCATTCGCGGCAGCAGCATTCATGGCGTCCGCCGGATCGATCGTCACCACTTGCCAGCCGCCGAACTGGCTGGACATGGACAATCGCGCCGATAATTCGCGAATCTGGTCGACCACGATTTCACTGCGCTGCACACCATCTTTGCGCAGCCCGAAACTCAGCGAGACATAATCCGGGTGCGTGCCAGCGGCAAACAGCAGGCAGCTACGGCATGCTCCACAGGCTTCGCCATCGACAGACTGCGAGCACAACAGGCCGCGCACAAAACGTTGCAGGAAATCGCGTTTGCCCAGACCGGCCGGCCCCACCAACAGCAAGGCATGCGGCATGGCATCACGCTGACGACGCGCCTGCAATCGCGCCCAATGTTCGGCGTGCCAGGGCAACGCACTCACTGCGCGTGCTCCACCATGAAGGGCGCAAGCGCCGCAAGCGCCGATTGCAGCACCTCAGCCACCGGCTGGCTGGCATCGATCACTCTAAAGCGCAACGGCTCAGCCGCCGCACGCGCACGATAAACCGAACGCACACGTTCGAAAAAAGCATCGGTTTCGACCTCGATCCGATCCGCTTCACCACGACCGGCGGCACGCGCACGCCCGGTCGAAACGGGCAAGTCCAGCAACAAGGTCAGGTCAGGCCTGAGTCCGTCGGTAGCCCATCGCTCCAGCTCGGCGATACGCTCCAGCGGCTGACCGCGCCCGCCGCCTTGATAGGCATAGCTGGCATCGGTAAAACGGTCGCACAGCACCCATTGCCCGGCAGCCAGCGCCGGCTCGATCACTTCGCGCACCAATTGAGCGCGAGAGGCAAACATCAGCAGCAATTCGGTCTCCGCGGCCATGCCGCGTTGTGCAGGGTCGAGCACAATGGCACGCGCAGCTTCACCCAGTGGCGTACCGCCCGGCTCACGCGTCTGCACCAACGACACGCGCTGTGCCGTGATGTGTTCGCGCAAGCCGGCAAGCAAGGTGCTCTTGCCAGCCCCCTCGCCACCTTCCAGCGAGATGAATTTTCCGCGTATCAAGCTCATTGGCAGCGCTTCAATTGATAACAGGCGACATGGCGATTGTGTTCCTCCAGCGTGCGCGAGAACACATGACCACCATCGCCCCGGGCAACAAAATACAGCTCATCACCCGCCGCCGGATGCATGGCAGCCCATAGCGCCGGCTTGCCCGGCAAGGCGATCGGCGTCGGCGGCAAGCCAGTGCGGGTGTAAGTGTTGTACGGCGTATCAGTGGTGAGGTCAGAGCGGTGAATATTGCCCGCATAGCGATCGCCCATGCCATAGATCACCGTGGGGTCGGTCTGCAGCAACATATGCATATTCAAGCGCCGTATAAAGACACCGGCAATTCGCGCACGCTCGTCGGCGCGGCCGGTTTCCTTCTCGACGATCGAGGCAAGAATCAGTGCGTCATACGGCGTAGCCAGCGGCAGGCTCTTATCGCGCTCGGGCCACAAACTATCCAGCGTCTTACTCATCGCGGCATGAGCCCGCTTGAGGATATCCAGATCGCTGTCGCCTTTGACATAGGCGTAGGTCTCCGGCAGAAACCGCCCTTCAGCGGCCTCGCCAGGCGCACCGATTTTCTGCATCAGCGCCTCCTCATCCAGATCAGCGCCGTCCTGGCGCAGATGCTCGGCCTGGGTCAGTGCCTGGCGCAGGTCACGAACACTCCAGCCATCGACAATGGTGAAATTGCGCTGCAGCACTTTGCCAGCCGTCATATTCGCGATCAGGTCGCGCGGCGTCATGCCGCTATTGAGGGCATATTCACCCGCGTGGAGCTTGCCGACCGCGTGCATCTGCTCGGCGAGCAAGCGCCAATACAGCGGCGAGGCCGCGCTCAGCCCACGCTCGCGCAGCATGCGCACGATGTCCTTGAGGCTGTTGCCGCGGGCCACGTCGATACTCTCATTCGCCGTCGTCACATTGAGCGGCGTACGAGCAAAGCGGGCAAAATCAAACCAGCCGTAAACCACGCCAGCGGCGATAGCCAACAACGCCAGCAGCACCATGATGCGCCACGGCGCCCGCCCGTAGATCTTGTTGCGACTCATGCCAACTCCATCGGAAACCCCAGCGCATGCCAATGTTGCTGCATAGCATGGGCGACCGGGCCAGGCAGGAACGTTTTATCGTCCAACGCCCGAACCGGCAGCATGCCGCGCACACTGGAGCTGAGAAATAGCTCGCTAGCCTGCCACAGTTCGCTTAGCGACAGATCGCGAACCTGAACTTCACGTATCGCCAACACTTCGGCACGAGCCACCCCGCTCACCCCGCAGCGCTCCAACGCCGGGGTCACCAGCGCACCATCGATCACTGCGAACAGATTGGCCATGATCGCCGAAACCACCCGCCCGTCCCCATCGCATAGCAAGCCTTCGGCGATGGCCGGGTCGCTCCATTCAGCCCGCGCCAACACCTGCTCCAGCCGATTCAGGTGCTTGATACCCGCCAACTGAGGCTGCATCGACAAACGCGTTTCGCAAAGCCGCATCCGCAAACCGTGCCGATAAACATCCACGCTCAATGCAGGCATCGGAAAAGCCGCGACGATACGCGTCGGACGAGCTGTCGCCGGCAAGGCATAGCCACGCTCACCCACGCCGCGTGTGATGGTCATGCGCACAATCGCCTGCGGCAAACCATGTAGCACAGCCTGTGCCTCTTGCCATAGACATTCGGGCTCAGGGCAAGGCAGGCGTAGCCGTGCACAACTGTCTTGCAGGCGGCGCATATGACGCGGCCATAGCGGCGCCTTCTGATCGACGAAGCGAATCGTTTCAAACAAGCCGTCGCCGTAAGTCAGGCCGCGATCCTGCGGATCGATCGCCCCCTCCGGCTGACCATTGACCAGGATGCGGCACGCTAGCGACGGCATCAGCCAGCGACGCCTAACGCGCGCAGCAGGCCACGCGCCTTGGCCCGGGTTTCATCCAGCTCTTTTTCGGCTACCGAGTCGGCGACGATACCGGCGCCGGCTCGAAGCGTGACCGTGTCGCCGGCCAGAGTCAGGGTACGAATCAAGATATTCAGATCCAGATCGCCGTTACGGTCCAGATAACCCAGCGCCCCGGTGTAGGCACCGCGGGGGGCGTCTTCCAAGGCGGCAATGATTTCCATGCAGCGCACCTTGGGACAGCCGGTAATGGTTCCGCCAGGAAACGTGGCCGCGATGACTTGCCCCGGCGTCACGCCATCGCGCAATTGTCCTTTGACGTTTGAAACGATGTGGTGCACGTGGGTATAGCTTTCCACCACCATCAGCTCATCGACGACGATGCTACCTGGCATGCATACACGACCCAGATCGTTACGCTCCAGATCGATCAGCATGACGTGCTCGGCGCGCTCCTTCGGGTGCGCACTCAATTCACGAATCCGCGCCAGGTCGTCATCGCCCGCTATCCGCGGACGCGTACCGGCAATCGGTCGCGTTTGCGCCATGCCACGCCGCACCTCAACCAATCGCTCCGGCGAGGAGCTGGCGATCGACCACAGCGGTTGTTGCAGAAGACCGGCAAAGGGCGCTGGATTCGCCTGTCGCAGCGCGGCGTAGAGCGATGCCGCCGCCGGTGCCTGTACATAGTGCGCGTGCCAGGCACGCGACAGATTCACCTGGAAAATATCGCCAGCATGCAAATGCTCGTGAATACGGGCAACGCCATCGAGAAACCGCGACGGTACGTCTTCATTCAAAGCATCCACGGCCGGCAACGGCTGGCTCGCCCATGCCACGGCAAGATCGGCCTCAAGTAGCTCGAGCAAGGCCTCTTGGCCGGCCTCCACAATCAACACCGTTTGCTCACGCTGATGATCGACAATGACCGCCGCCGGACAACGCAGCGCCAATGCGGTAGGTATGTGTTGTGGCGGGCGCAACTGTAAGCGCGATTCGATCTCGCCTGCCAATTCGTAAGCCAGCAGCAACACCCAGCCACCGTGAAAAGGCAGGCCATCGTCATACGGATCATGGGGCAAGCGCTCGGCCTGCCAGGCGCTGTCCAATGCCTCGAGAAAGGAGCCCGTCAGCAGACAGCCCTGCCCGTCAAGCAGATGGCCATCGGCATGCAGCGTCAAACTGTTTTGCGGAAAGGCAAACAGGATATCGAAGCGAGCCTGCGGCGTTCCGCGCACCACGCTTTCGAGCAGGCACGGATAGCGTGCTGGAAACATAGCGGCCGGCGCGAGTAAATCGCGCCGGCCGGGTAGCGTACGGACAAGGCTGGACATGCGCCGCTCAGATGCGACGGAAGACCAGGGTGCCGTTGGTGCCGCCAAAGCCGAACGAGTTGGAAACCGCCACGTCGATCTTGGCCTCCCGTGCGGTGTGCGGCACGAAGTCCAGATCGCAACCTTCGCCTGGTTCATCCAGGTTGATGGTCGGCGGCATGACTTGGTCACGCAAAGCGAGGATCGAGAAAATCGCCTCGATACCGCCGGCAGCGCCGAGCAAATGACCGGTAACCGACTTGGTCGAGCTCATCGCCAGCTTGTAGGCATGATCGCCAAACACCCGCTTGGCGGCGAGCACTTCACCGAGGTCGCCCAGCGGGGTCGAGGTGCCGTGCGCGTTGATGTATTGCACATCGGTGGGATTGATCCCGCCGTCACGCAACGCGTTTTCCATGCAACGTGCCGCGCCTTCGCCACCCTCGCTCGGTGCAGTGATGTGATAAGCATCGCCACTCATGCCGAAACCGGACAGCTCAGCGTAAATGCGCGCGCCACGTGCCTTGGCATGCTCGTATTCCTCCAGCACCAACACACCGGCGCCATCGGACAAGACGAAACCGTCACGATCCTTATCCCACGGACGGCTCGCCTTGGTCGGCTCATTGTTGCGAGTGGACATGGCCTTGGCCGAGCAGAAGCCCGCCATCGCCGTACCGGTCGTAGCGAACTCGGCACCACCAGCCAACATGACATCAGCGTCGCCGTACTGAATCATCCGCGCGCCCAGGCCGATGTTGTGCGCGGCGGTGGTGCACGCGGTAACACAGGCAATGTTGGGGCCCTTCAGGCCGAACATGATCGAAAGATGGCCCGACACCATGTTGATGATCGAGCTTGGTACGAAGAACGGCGACACCCGACGAGGGCCCTTGTCGTGCAGCTCGATCGCGGTGTGCTCGATGGTGTGCAAACCGCCAATACCCGCAGCTACCGCCACGCCGATGCGCGGAGCATTCGCTTCAGTCACTTCCAGCCCGGAATCGCGCAAAGCCTGAGTACCCGCAGCGATACCATAATGGATGAACGGATCCATCTTCTTGATATCTTTCGCCGCCATCCATTGCCCCGGCTCGAAACCACGCACCTGACCCGCAATGCGAGTGGCATAGGCGGTGGCATCGAAATGGGTGACCTCGCCGATGCCGCTGACGCCTTTGAGAATGTTCTCCCAGGCACTGGCAATGTCGTTACCGACCGGCGAAATGATGCCTAGACCGGTCACTACCACACGTCGTTTGCTCATGCTGTTCTTCCTTCATAGTTCCGTGGAGCTGCCGCGATGGCAGTCGTTCCACGTCTGTCGCGGCCACGTCATCATGCTTTGTGCGGCTCGTATCCTGCGAACCATACGGGGTCGGACGTTGCGAAATGCAGAAACGAAAACTGCGCCATAGCGGCGCAGCTTTCGGTATCGATGGGTAATGAGCACCAGCTCACTACGGATCGATCATGCCTTCTCGGTGTGAGCCTTGATGTAATCGACAGCCTGCTGCACCGTGGTGATCTTCTCGGCTTCTTCGTCGGGGATCTCGCACTCGAACTCTTCTTCGAGAGCCATCACCAGCTCAACGGTATCCAGCGAGTCAGCGCCCAGATCATCCACGAACGAGGCGTTCGCCGTGACATCATCTTCTTTCACGCCCAACTGCTCGACGACGATTTTCTTAACGCGTTCTTCGATGGTGCTCATGTTGCCAATACCTCCCAAGGGGAAAATTGCTTATCTACGCCGGTCTGTGTCCGGCAAGGCCGGCGGATTGTAATGGCTAAGCGCTGAGGCCGCCACGGTCCTGGTTAAGCGCAGGCACCTGGCCAACGCGAAAGGGTAATTGTCGCCTAAAAAGTGGCCGCTGGCGATAACCCGCAGAAACATGCCCTGTTTGGCCTGCCTTATTCGGTGCGAACCGGGGTTATCGGCCAGGTCGCCGCTGGACGCAAGCCAGCCCAGCCACGGGCAACGCGGATGCCATCCTGCAGATCCGCAGGCGCCGTGCTACGAGAGGACCATACGAGCAGAAAGCCATCCGGATGCTGCTGCGCCCACTGCAAGGGGTCGCCTGCCGTAGGCAACGGCTCCGGCAAACGTGCAAAAAACGTGATCAAGCCGGGCTCATCGCCGACGCGCGCCAGCGGCACGCCCTGCTGACGCAGGCTAGCGACACGCTGCGCAAGACCACGTACATCCATGGCGCCAAGCAACTGCATGTGCAACATAGGTAATAACGCCATGATCAGCAGCAGCGCCGTCAGCGCGACCCGCTGCTCCGGCGACGCCTTTCGGCGAAACAACACGATAACCGCCCACACCAGCAGCATCGCCGCCAGCAAGAACAGGCCGGCTGTCGTCTTATGACCCAGCGGATAAGCCCAGGTGTCGCCTGGGCGCACGATAGTCCACACCAGCAGACACGCAACCAGCATCACCATCGATAACAATCGTCGCGGCGATAACAATGACGCCTCGACTCGCAACATCGCCCCAAGCAACAAGGCCACACCCGGAAACAACGGCAGCAAATAATGCAGCTGTTTACCGCTGATGAAGCAGAAACCAAGCAACGCCGGTAACGAGGCGGACAAACCGAATCGGCCCGCGACCGTATGCAGCGCCCCGGATACCGCGCTGCGCACACGCGTCCAGCGCAGCACCAAAGGCCAAGGCAGCAGGATCAGCGGCAGCCAGATCAAATACCACCAGAACGCCCGATTGTGGGCAAAGCTATCGACCACACGACCGGCGGTCTGGGTTACCAGCAATTCCTTCGCCCCGACACCGCCCCAGTGATGCACAGCGGCCAGCGCCCACAACAGCACTGGCAGCCCCGCCAGCAACACCGTCAGCAACAACACCCCGAGCTGCCGCCAAGTCGGCCGCGCGGCCTGAGGCATCCACCATCGCGACAACAACACGGGGCCCGCAAGGTGCAGCAGCATGACGGGCCCCTTGGTCAGCATGCCCAGGCCAGCGGCCAAGTACAGCAAGGCCAACGCCCAGCCATCCCCGCCCGACAACCATCGAATAAGGGCGAGAAAAGCCAGCAACACAAAGAAACACAAGGCGATGTCGAACATCACCACGCCGGAAAACAGCAAAAAATAGAAAAACCCGAACAGCAACCATGGCGCCTGCCGCGCCTCAGCGCCGGCGAGATGCCGCTCAATAAGCGTTATCAAACCGATGCAGCCGGCAGCAAACAGCACCGTCATGGCACGTGCCGCCCAGAACGAAACGCCAAACAGACTCCAGCCCAGATTCAACAGCCAGAAGAGCAGCGGCGGCTTATCAAAATAAGGAAAGCCATTGAGATGCAGGGCGATCAAATCACCACTCTGACGCATCTCCCAGGCGATACTGAGATAGCGCGTCTCATCGACCGGCACTGGCGGCAAAATGCCTAGCAGCGGCAGCAACAACAAGATGGCCAGCCAAGGGGGGATATCCAGGCGGGCACGCGAGTGAACCGGGGCGTTCATGCGCAAATTTTCAACAGCGGTCCTTAGGCCGCTCTTAGCCACAGATGGCGTAATTGTTACCGCAGCCGGCCGCCCGACGGCGACCGGCCCGGCCACTGCACTACGGCATGTACATGCCGCCGTTGACGTGCAAGGTTTCACCGGTGATATAGGTTGCCGATGGCGACGCCAGGAAAGCAACTGCCTTGGCGATATCTGTCGCCTCGCCCAACCGGCCCAGCGCTATCTGGCCGAGCAACGCCTGCTTCGACTCTTCCGGTAAAGAGCGCGTCATGTCGGTATCGATAAACCCTGGCGCGACCACGTTCACCGTAATGCCGCGACTGCCGATCTCGCGCGCCAGCGACTTGGAGAAAGCAATGATGCCGGCCTTCGCCGCGGCGTAATTGGACTGCCCCGGATTGCCGGTCAAACCGATCACTGAGGCACTCGAAATAATGCGCCCTTTGCGCGCCTTCATCATCCCGCGCATGACCGCCTTGG
>NZ_JAPDPE010000047.1 GCF_026283955.1 Dyella silvatica
CCTATGAAGGCATGCGCGTCGACGGCCGGGTTCCCGCCACCTGGGAAGTGGTTACCGCCCATGCCTGGGGCCCGCCGCCCGGGCAATCGCGCCGCGGCAAAGATGGCGGCGAAATCGCCAGCTTCTCGGTCGACAGCCTGCGCGGCTCACGCCGCCGCTGATCAACACAAGACCATGCGGGCGCGTGGATTGGGGTGAGCAGCGCGCACCCCAACCTATCGCAGGCGACCGGCGGCAGGCGCTAAGCCCGGCTTATAGGTCATATACGAAACATGAAATTGTCTGATGGCGACAGCAAGCGTAGCGTTGCCGCTACTGCCGATGCGGCGCGCCATCATCCATAGAGGGATTTACCGATGTTTCGTATCAACCTGCTTCGCTCAAGTGTTGTGCTGTGTGCCTTTGGCGGACTGTTGGGAGCGGCCGCTGCCATGGCTGCCGACGCGCCGTCGCCGATCACCGCGGCCGGCGCCTTTCATCCGTTGCCGCAGGCGGCGTACCAGCCTGATCGCAAGGCCACTTACAAAGTCGTGTTCTCGCTCAGCAAAGACAGCGGCAAACCGGGCGAGGTCAACCCGGCCCTGGAACGGGTAGCGCGCACGGTGAACCTGTATGCCGCTTCCGGCGTGCCGCTGGAGCAGCTGAAGTTTGTCGCGGTAGCATCGGGTCCGGCGACACCACTGGTGCTGGACGATGAGCACTACCGTGCCAAGTTCGGCGTCGCCAACCCCAATTTGCCGGTGATCGCTCAGCTGCGCAAGGCTGGCGTCGATATCGCGGTATGTGGCCAGGCAGTGGCGGAGAATCACTTCCAGAACGAATGGGTGGCCAAGGATGTGACGCTGGCTTTGTCGGCGTTGACCACGATCACCGAATTGCAGCAGCAGGGTTATGCCCTGATGCCACTGTGATGATGGCGCGAGCTCCCGGCAGGTCGCGTCGTTCTAGCCTGAGCCGCACGGCACTGGCCGCCACCCTGCTAGCCGCGTTCTGCGGCCAGGCGTTGGCGGCGAGCACCGACTATCTGCCACCGTGGAATCCACCGCCTGCGGGCGGTGTGTCTTTTGCGGTGCCGCCGGTGGATGCGATCGCAGACCTGCACGGCGACATTGTCGATCCGCAGCTGACGGTGTTCTTTGCCGGCAATCAGTTCATGGTGGTGCACGACCTGATCGAGGCCTTCAAGCAGGCGCACCCGCAGTACTCGCGGATTTATGTCGAGACACTGCCGCCAGGCATTTTGGCCAAGCAGATCGAAACCGGTTCGCTGGTGATGGGCAATCTGCGCATTGCCTTGCAGCCGGATGTGTTCACCGACGGCAAGAACGCCATCGAAGAGCGGCAAAAACAGCAAGGCTGGTTTGCCGAGACTTACGACTATGCGCGCAATCCGCTGGCGATCCTGGTGGCCAAGGGCAACCCCAAGAGCATCAAGGGGCTGGCTGATCTGGGCCGACCGGAGGTACGCGTCAGCATGCCCAACCCGCAGTGGGAGGGCATTGCCCGGCAAATCGAGGCGAGCTACCGCAAAGCCGGTGGCGAGGCGCTCGATCAGCAAATCATGCAGGCCAAGGTGAAGGACGGCAGCACCTTTCTCACCCAGATCCATCATCGGCAATCGCCGCTGCGGGTGCTTCAGGGCGACTCGGATGCGGCGCCGGTGTGGTCGACCGAGGCGTACTTTCAGCAGCAGATCCTGCATCGACCGGTAGAGACAGTGGCGATTCCCGCCGCGCAGAACGCCGTCGCCACCTATACGGCGGCCAGCATGAAGAAGGCACCGCACCCCGAGGCAGCCCGCGACTTTCTCGCCTTCATGCCAGCCATGCGGCGGCCACTGACATCGATGGCAACACCCTGGCGCATCAAGGCAATGGCCGTGCTGCGGCGCCGTGCCTGGCCTGCCACGGGGCCGATGGCGGCGGCCAGGCCGCCGCGGGGTTTCCGCGACTGGCCGGCTTGCCAGCCGCTTATTTGCGCAAGCAGTTGGATGATTTCGCTGCGGGAACCCGCGACAACGCCAGCATGAAGCCCATCGCCACCGCACTGAGCGAAAGCGAGCGGGCGGCGTTGGCGAACTACTACGCGGCGCTGCCTGTTCCAGCTGCGACACCGGCCGCGGCAACGGTCGACGCATCCGCCGCCGTGTTGGCATCGCGCGGCCGCTGGTCACAGGGTCTGCCCGCCTGCGTTCAATGCCATGCGGCAGACGGTGGCGGCGTCGGCGAACATTTCCCGCCGCTGATCGGGCAGTCGGCAATCTATCTGGCTAACCAGTTGCGTGCATGGAAGACAGGCACGCGGCACAACGATCCGCTGGGCTTGATGCAAGGCGTGGCGGCCCAGCTCAGCGAGGCGGATATCGACGCCGTGACGGCATGGTATGCCGCGCAGCCGATGGCCGCGCCCTCGAAGGAATCCAAGCCATGAGGCCTTGCTCCCGCGCATTATTGAGCGGCAGCTCTGCGCTGCTGTTGGCGCTGATGACGTCACTGCTTGGCGCCTGCGGCAGCCACTCACAGCTAGACGCATCGCCAGCAGCCGAGCGCTCATCGTCGACGGCTAGCGTCGCGGCAACGACGACACCGACCACGCCAGCGGCCTTCGCCGCGCCCGACGAAGCCAGCATTCCCAACGACGGTTTCGGCAAGTCGATAAAGCTGGGGCGGGATATCTTCATGCACACCGGGCAATACGCCAAAGCGTATGTCGGCAATCCGCTGAACTGCGCCAGCTGCCATATGGATGCCGGCCGGCTGGCCAACTCGGGCCCGCTATGGGGCGCCTACGACATGTACCCGGCTTATCGCAGCAAGAACGGCCACGTAAACAGTTTTGCCGAGCGTTTGCAGGGCTGCTTCATGTACAGCATGAACGGCAAGGCGCCCCCCTTGGGTGACGACGTATTGGTTGCGCTGGAGAGCTACGCTTACTGGATGTCGCGCGGCGTGCCGTTGGGCAAGGAGATGCCCGGCCGTGGCTATCCGAAGCTGGCCAAGCCAGCGCAGACCGCTGATTTCGCGCGCGGCGAACAGGTTTTTCAGCGCAGCTGCGCGCTATGCCACGGCGCGGACGGACAAGGCCAGCAGGCCGCCGGCAGCTATGTGTTTCCGCCGTTATGGGGGCCGCAATCGTTCAACTGGGGCGCAGGCATGCATGAGCTGGACAAGGCTGCCGGCTTTATCAAGGCGAACATGCCGCTGGGGCGCGGCAACAGCCTGAGCGATCAAGACGCATGGGATGTGGCGTATTTCATGAGCGCCCGCAAGACCCGCGTTACAACGGCAATGTGGAGCAGACGCGGGCGAAATATCACGACACGCCGACATCGCTGTACGGCATCGAAGTGAATGGTCATCGGCTTGGCCAGGGCAGCTCGGCGACGCATTGAAGACCGCGCCGAGCTAGCGGGTTCGACCCATCGCGCATCGATAGCTCGAGGCGCGTTATGACTTGGTCGAGGCCTTTAGACGCTCGACGATCTCGCGCCATGGGGTGGGCTGTTGATGCATGGCGTAGACGGTGTCCACCGCAAGATGTTCGCGCATAACCGCCTGCAGCACTTCATGCATCAACTGCGGGTCGTACAAGGCATGGCTTTGCGGGTCGATCGACAAGGTGTCACTGGCGTAAAGCAATTTGTGCGCAGGGAAATACACCATGTACTGCCGCTCCGTGGCCGCACCGCGCAAGGGGTAAAGCTCGACCCGATTGGCGCCGCTGCCAATCACCCGCTTACCGCTGACGACCTCCCATCGCGCCGCCTGGGGCGCCGTTTGCAAACGGTCGGGGCGCAGGGCATGCGGCGAGCTGACGAGC
The DNA here is from genome assembly GCF_026283955.1 of Dyella silvatica. Taxonomy (GTDB): domain Bacteria; phylum Pseudomonadota; class Gammaproteobacteria; order Xanthomonadales; family Rhodanobacteraceae; genus Dyella_C; species Dyella_C silvatica. The sequence goes on from NZ_JAPDPE010000047.1 coordinate 3,820, forward strand.
TTCTCAAGTAGTGGCCGGTTAAGGTCGAGCACATACACCGGCAGCTGCGCGGCGACAGCCTCACGCACGCCTGCGGTGTGTGGCCAGGAGTCCGAGGTGGAGATCACCGCCTTGATCGGCGCCTCGGCATACGACTTGTGCGCCTGGGCCAGGATACCCTGCATGTAACTGCCGGAAATCGGCGCCTCCAACACCAGGACACCGTCGTCTTGTTTGATCAAGGTGGTATTCCACGCGCCTTGATAAAGATCGACACCCGGCGCCAGGGTCAGCTGATTCTTATCGCTGAAGGCCCGCTCCCAGCCCTTGCCCTGCGCACTCTTGGCGGCGGTGTCGGCGTCCATGGCAAAGCGCTTGTCATCCACTGCCACGTTGAAGTGCGTATCCAGCACTTGCAGTGATTTCCACAGCACGCCATTACGTTCTTCGATGCGATTGGTGGGATACACCACGCCATCGACCAGCACCCAGTTATCCAGATACACCCGCTGGGCGACATCGCCCCAGGCGTACCAGAAATCGTTGAAGGGACGCGTGCTTTCCCACGCATCAGGCAGATGGTTGTACGCCTTGAGCAAGATGCGCACAGACAGGCCATGCCACTGAAAAGCCAACGCAGCGTGTGGCGTGGAGCGCAACATGACGGTGGCTTCGTAATGCAGATCGGGCGCCGCCGCCGCGGTCAGCAACAAGCGCTCCGGGCTCAGCGACAAGGCGTCACTCACACTGTCGAGATCCGCGCGCGAGGCGGGTATGTCGCCCTCTTTCTGGTGGTAGACGCCGCCCTGCAAAGTCGCGATAAAAGTGCTGTCGATCTCGGCACTCTTGGGGTCGTCGGCCTCGGGCCAGACCAGATGCGTGTTGCGCACGACGCGGCTGTTGGCGAAATCCAGCGTCTGCACGCCACGCTCATACGAGCTGATAAACGGTTCTTGCCGATACGACTGCTCGGTCAGCAAGGTATGGCCGATCGCTTCGAGCTGCACGTTGTGGATCGCCGCGAGCCTGCTGCGCCCACCCATCGCCGTCATGGCCAGGCCGAGGCAGTCTTGCGCGCTTGCGCGCTCGCAGCCTGGCGGATTGGCCGGAGCGCTCGCGGATGATTCGGCCGCCGCCATGGCGGCCCCACTCAGAAAAACCCCACTCAAAGAAACAGCCATCGTCGTGGCAAGCAAGCCACGAAAGAACGATCGGCAAGCCACGAGGTGCGTCCTAACCATGGCCTGATCGGCCGGAGCGCGCAGATTAGGGACTGTGCCGATAGCTCGCCGCGTGCGGGAAGTCATGGCGTGACCGGTCTGCTGCCAGACGCTTATCCCTCCATCTAGGCAAGGCGGCATCGACAGCATGAGGTCCGACGCCGCGGTAACTCGCACTAACTTACGCTTTACAGTTTTTGGAATACCGCTGAAAATAAGAATGATTTGCATTCTCTACGATGCCTGGCAAGGTCATCGGGACCCGTTGCAAATGTGGCGCCGAGAAGGATTCCGCGCCGATCCAGCGCCCTTACCAGCACATCGAACAGCGACCTCATGACCCTGAATTTCCGCTTTGCGCCGTTACATGCCGCCATCATGTTGATGCTTTCCTTGTCTGCCGCTCATGCGCAGTCCAGCACGCCTGCCGAGGGAACCGGCGTACCTGCGAACGGTGAAAACACCCCCTCGAAGAAGGCCAAATCCCCGACGAAAACGCTGGATGAGGTGCACGTGACCGGCAGCGTGCTCGGCAATAGCTACAACGCCGACAGCTCCAGCGTAGGCGCCAAGGTGCCGGCACCCTTGCGGGATATTCCGCAGTCAGTCGTGGTGGTGAACCGCGCACTGCTGGATGCGCAGGGAGCGGCCTCGTTCCAGGATGCGCTGCGCAACGTGCCCGGCATCACCATCGGCGGTGCCGAGGGCGGGCAGATCGGCAACAACATCAATCTGCGCGGCTTCACCGCCCGCACCGATATTTATATGGATGGGTTTCGCGATCGCGGCCAGTACTACCGCGACACCTTTGACCTGTCCGCCATCGAGGTACTGAAGGGGCCATCGTCCATGTTGTTCGGCCGCGGCTCCACCGGCGGCGTGATCAACCAGGTCAGCAAGGAAGCCGAACTCAAGCCTCTGATGCAAGTCTCCGCCACGGTGGGCAGCGACGACCGCTATCGCGGCACCGCGGATATCAATCAGCCCATGTCAGCCACCTCGGCCGTACGCTTGAATGTGTTCGGCCAGGACACCCATTCCACCCGCGACCGGCTGGCCAACAAGGATTACGGCATCGCGCCGTCGCTGCGCTTTGGCATCGGCACGCCCACCGAAATCACCTTGTCGGCCTTGCTGCAACACAATGACGATATGCCGGACTACGGCTTTCCGGCAGTCAACGGGCGGCCGGTGAACGCCGATCACGACAACTTCTACGGCCTGACCAACGACCGCACCATCCAGGATGTCGGCCTGTTCAACGCGCGTATCCAGCATGTGTTCAACGCCGACGTAACGCTGCGCAGTCAATTGCAGTACGGCCACTACACCACCGATGCGCGCGAAACCGCGGTGCATAGCGTGGTGACGTCGGCGGGCGTCACGCTCACTGCGGCGGCAGGCAACCCGACCAACCTGCCGCTGAGTCAGCTTTACGGTCAGCTGCAAAGCCACGACCGCGTCATCCACGACAGGTCGCTGGATAGCCAGACCGACCTGATCTCGAACTTCGAGACCGCCGGCATGGCGCACACGCTGATCGCCGGCGTGGAGTTGGGCCATGACAGTTACGACAACCAGACCCATACGCGTAACGGCCTGCCGCTGATCTCATTGCTCAACCCCTCCTATCGAGCGACCCCGGCGGGTGTAACGACGGTGGTGGGCAATGACGCCAAGGCCAGCGCGGACACCTTTGCCGCCTATGTCAACGATACGGTCAAGCTCAATGACCAATGGCAGCTGATCGGCGGTTTGCGCCGTGACCGCTTCAAGGCCGACATCAGCAACACCCTTTCGCTGCCGGCCGGCGCTGCGCAGACGAATTACTTCACCAGCGTGCGTGGCGGGGTGATTTACCAGCCGAGCGAGCAGCAGTCGTACTACGTCTCTTACGGCACCTCGTTCAATCCTTCGCTGGAAACGTTGACGGTGACTAACGGCACGCAGAACCTGCCGCCGGAGAAAAATCGTTCCTATGAAATCGGCGGCAAGTGGGATTTACTCGATCAGCGCCTGGAGCTGACCTCGGCGGTGTTCGAGGTGACCAAGACCAATGCATTGGATGGCACCGTGCGCGTACGCGGCGCCGAAGTCGGCGCCAGCGGACACCTCACCGATCATTGGCAGATTTTCTCCGGCTATACCCATCTCGATGCGCGTATCGTCAAGGCGCTCGATGGCACGCAAGGCAATGTGCCAGCCAATACCCCACGCAATAGCGCGACCGCCTGGAGCACTTATACCTTTGCCGGCAACTGGGAGCTGGGTGGCGGCTTTAGCTACCTGTCGCAGCGCTACGCGGCCAACACCGATGTGGTCAGCACCGGCGGCTATACCCGTTGGGACGCCACCCTTGCTTATCACCAACCTCGCTATGATCTGCGCCTGAACCTGCTCAACATGACCGACAAACGTTACTTCGATGCTCTGATTCCGTCCGATGGCGGGCGCTCAGTGCCTGGCGTCGGTCGTACGGAGCTGATCACCGTGACGTTTAAGATCTAAGCATCCGCTCTATATCCGAGGCCTCCATGCTGGTGCATGTCCCTGATCTGCTCGATGCCGGGCAACTGCAATTTCTGCGACAGCGGCTGGACGCCGACGATGCGCCCTGGGTCGATGGCCGCGTCACCGCCGGTCATCAGGGCGTGCAGGTGAAGCAAAACATGCAGATTGCCGAAGGCTCGGCGCTGGCTGCTGAGCTCGGCGACATCGTGCTCGGCGCGCTAGAGCGCCATCCGCTGTTTATCAGTGCGGTGTTACCCAATCGGGTTTACCCGCCGATGTTCAACCGCTATCAGGGCGGCATGCATTTCGGCAACCACGTCGACGGCTCGATCCGGTTGCTGCCGGGCAACGGGGCAAGGCTGCGCACCGATGTTTCCGCCACCTTGTTTCTGGCGCCGCCGGAAAGTTACGACGGCGGCGAGCTGGTGATCGAAGACACCTTCGGTACCCAGTCGGTGAAGTTGCCGGCCGGCCATATGCTGGTCTACCCGGCCAGCAGTCTGCATCGAGTCAATCCGGTAACGCGCGGTACGCGTCTGGCCTGCTTCTTCTGGGTGCAAAGCCTGGTTCGCGACGATGGCCAGCGCACCTTGCTGTTCGATCTGGACAACGCCATCCAGCAGCTGACGGCGACCCAGGCCGACCAGGCATCGCGGGTACAACTGACCGGGTGTTATCACAACCTGTTGCGGATGTGGTCGGACACCTAGCCTTGCACGGCAATGACTGAGGAGAAGCGGCCATGAAGCGCAGTCACGCAGGCTTATTCATCGCGGTGTTGTTTGTAGCGTGTTTTGTCGTCGTGGGCTACTGGGCCTGGCAACAGATCGACCCAGGCCATGCCGACAGGGCCGAGATAGGCAAGCTTCATCAAGCCGATATCGCCGCGACCCTGCATGCAAACCCGGACGAATTGGCCGCATTATGGGCCGATGACGGTGTTTTGCTGGGACAGGACGAACCGGCCATCAGCGGCAGCAAAGCGCTGCGGGCCTTTTACGCCAAAGACGATACCAAGGTCTTGCAGTACACGCCGCACATTCAAGACCTGCGGATCGGCAGAAGAACGGCCACCGAGTGGGGCTACTTCGATGCCACGTTTCAGGACGCCGGGAAGCCGCCCGAAACGTTTCACGGCCGCTTTCTGCGCACCATGAAAAAACAGAAAGACGGCCATTGGAAGTTCGTCCGGATCATGTGGCAGAGGGACCACGCCTGAGCGAACCGGTTGCTGCCCCACGCCCTACTACCCCACGCCGGGGGATAGGCCTGCCGAACGGCCGCGCGATAGAATCCGCCGAACCTCAAGGAAGCACATATGAGCCCTACGCCTACGGACCCCACCGCCATCGAAGGGCAAACTTCGGACGGCAGCGTGCCGCCCGCCACGCCGCATCCACCGGGCCACAATGTGCTCGATACGCTGGAAATAGCCGCGCTCGACGAGATCCTGCACGAAGCCGCACTGCGCAACTCAAGCCTGCGCACGCCACGCTGAGCCCGCTATCCGTGCAGGCCGGCACACACTTTGTGCCGGAAGCAGTCCACGCGATGGTCATTGACCATGCCGGTGGCCTGCATCAAGGCATAGCAAATCGTGCTGCCGACGAAGCGGAAGCCTTTCTTCTTCAGCTCTTTACTCATGCGGTCTGACAGCGGCGTGGTAGCGGGTACGTCGCCGCGTTCGCGCCAGCGGTTCTGGATCGGCTTGCCGTCGACGAACGACCATAGATAGCCGTCCAGACTGCCGTGCTCATCGATCACCTTCAACGCGGCGACAGCATTGTCGCGAGTCGAGCTGATTTTCAGACGATTGCGGATCAAACCCGGATCGAGCAGCAGCTTTTCCAGCTCACGGTCTTTCATCGCCGCCACGCGGGCAATCTCGAAATCGTGAAAAGCCCGGCGGTAGTTGTCACGCTTGGCCAGTACCGTGCGCCACGACAAACCGGCCTGCGCGCCTTCGAGGCAAAGAAACTCAAACAAGGCCTGATCGTCATGCAGGGGCACACCCCACTCGGCGTCGTGATAGTCGCGTTCGATGTCGCTGCCGGAAGCCCAGTGACAACGGATGAGTGGCGCCATACCTGCATCTCCTATCGAAGGAGGCACAGGATAGCGCCACCATCGCCATTTTGAGGCTAAATGCTCACCTGGGCCCGGCGTTGCTGCCGCATGTAATTGACGCCCAGCACCACCAGCAGCATCACCAGGGTGACAATGAAGATGCCGGCACCGAGATTGTTGCCGCGCAACCCATTGGCGAAATTCTCCGGCAGGCGTCCACCGTTGTCATCGAAATTGACGGCAGCCATGCCGGTGTAGTGCATGCCGCAGACAGCCACGCCCATGACCAAGGCACTGCCAAGCATCTGCAGCGGACCACGCAGATTGAAGGCCAGCCACAGCGCGGCGATCGACGCGACAATGGCGATCCCCACCGAGACCGCCACCAGGCCCACGTTGTAGCTGATATCGGCCCCCATCATCATGGCCGCCATGCCCAGGTAGTGCATACCGGCCACACCCAGCCCCATGCACACGCCGGCGACCACTAATTTGGACCAGCTGAAAATGGCGCTTCCCGCCACCGCCAGCCCGATCGAACAGGCACCAAAAGCAATCAGCGCCGACATGGTGGTACGCGGTAAATCGTAGGTCACCGGCATACCCGTGTCGCAGGCGAGCATGGCAATGAAATGCATCGCCCAGATCGCACCTACACCCATTACCGCGCCCGCGGCGAACACCCCGCTCCAGCGCTGACGGGCGGTTTGGGCATGTGGAATACCGACGGCTAGCTGCAAAGCCGTGAATGAACCAAGGACTGCGATCACGTACGAAAGTACAACTAATAACAGGCTATAGTTCTGGTGCGCATGCATGACTCATCTCCTGAAGGTCACGTGGATGTTGTGTGATTGGCCATACCGATCACACGCTAAACGTCTGTTGGCGAATGCCACGTCAAATTCATTATTGAATGCATTAATCGTCCTCTCGATGAAAACCGAGATCGTGATTAATGCAGAGCTGTCCTAGCTCAGTGCGAAATACTCAATGCGAGATTTCGAGAATGCAATCGACGGCACCGTGGCTGCGGCAGTAAAGACTGCGCACAAGCACGGTTTGCGGATCAATAGATGCGCCCAGCAAACCCTCCAGATAACCACTGAAGAATTTGCAGCCTGAGGGGCCACTCGGCGAGCATAATGGACTGTTATGAATATGTAGCTGTTCGCCGTGTTGTTCGACGCTGGCCAACGCGCGCAATGCCGGCACACCAATGCGCTTGACGGCATCGGATAAACCGAGCTTGGCGCCCATGGCGTAATCGCGCTTGAATACCCACACGCCGGTACGGCGACCGGCCAACTGTAAAGATGCATCGCGTGATTCGGGGGCTACCGCGCGTTGCAAGGTAAGCAACCAGGGCGTGATCCGCGGATAATCCTTCGCCAATTGCGGCAACGCACTCTCGACCTGACGCACGTCAGGTCCGGCGGCGACTGGCGTAGCTGTAGCCGGCATCGAGGCCCTGGCTGCCGCTGGCGCACGTGCCGCAGGCGGTCCGCTGCTTGCCTGCGCGCCGCCGCCCTCGGATAAAGAGCTTTCGAAACTTCGCACGCGGGCATGCGTGCCTAGTGCTTCTTCCAGTGCCAACTGCTGCTCGGCGGGTCCACGTATGACCATGGTCAGCCAAGCGCCTTGATCATCCTGGGCCAGGCGTTGCCGCAATAATGTAAAACCATTTGCTACCACGGTACGGCCAAGTTCCACTAATAGGCCTTCCCGTCGATCCGACAAAATCTGGATCTCCAGCTCGATCATTGAAGCATTCCCCCTATGCCTGCGCCGAATGCTGGTACACAAGTTATATGGGGTCAAGATGATTAATCGGAGCTGTGACGCACTTCGAAGATTAATCACAAAACTTAGACAAAGAGGCAGGCATGCTGACTCTTTAGCCGTGATTTTTTTGAATCCTTTTCAAACCAGGGAAACTTACGGATTCCATTGGCGGATTTTATCGGCTTGAAATGGCTTCTCTTATGCCGTGGCCATGCTCAAAAGATCGACAGGTAATCGTTGCACTCAAGCTGCAACTCAGGCTACCAAGGCAAGGCATCCAGATCGACATTGCCGCCGCTAAGCACCAGACCGACGCGCTTGCCCGCAAATAGCTGCGGTCGCTGCAGCACCGCGGCCAATACCGTGGCGCTGGATACTTCGATGACTTGCTTGAGTTCGCGCCACAGCAACTTCATCGCCGCGATGGTTTGCGCGTCACTGACAGTGATCACCTCGACACGATGCGCGCGCAGCACCTCGAAGTTGGGCTCGCCCAGCAACGTGCGTAGCCCGTCGCAAACCGTATCGGGAACGAAGCTGCCGACGCGCGCACCTTGCGCCAGCGATCGCGCGGCATCATCGGCGCCTTCCGGTTCGGCGGCGTACAAGGCCAATTGCGGTAGCCATGCATGCGCGGCAATCGCGCAGCCGGAGGCCAGGCCGCCGCCGCCCACCGGGGTGATAAGCGCATCCAGGCCGCCGGACTGATTCAACAGCTCGCGTACCAGGCTGCCCTGCCCGGCCATGACACGCGGATCGGTATAGGGGTGCACCAGCTCTGCGCCGGTTGCTTGCTGGACTTCGGCAGCCTTGGCTTCGCGCGCTGCCTGGGTGGCGGCGCAGCGATGCAGGACGGCACCGGCCCGCTCAATCGCCTCGAGCTTGGCGCGCACGGCGCCTTCGGGCACGATCACATGTGCAGTGATGCCGCGTGTTGCCGCCGCCAGCGCCAGGGCATTGCCGTGATTGCCGGACGAGTGCGTAACCACACCGCGCTTGGCCTGCTCATCGTCCAGTGACCAGACTGCGTTGCAGGCGCCACGAAATTTGAAGGCGCCGCCACGCTGCAGGTTCTCGCATTTGAAATGCAGCATGACCGGGGTGACATGGGCGTAGGGCGCGATGCGAGCCGCCGCGTCGCAAATATCGTCGAAACTTGGTACGGCAAGCGTCATCACGACCCCATCTCCACGCCACAGCGATAGCGGCGCTCGGCACCGGGCTCCAAGCGAATGGCAGCAGCGCAGTCGTCTCGATTAAAGGCATCGGCCATGCTTTGCATCGGCTCCAGGGCCAGTGCGCGGCGTTGATCGCGATTGACCGTGTCGGCGCTGAATACCAGCATCACGCCGGACTCTTGCCATACCGCCAGCTGCAAACCGCTGGCGGGATCGCGCAGCCGTGTCCGCGCGCGGCCATCGGCATCCAGATGCAACTCCGCATAGGCATGATTGAGCTCAAGCGCACCGATACGGCGCGGCGTGCGGAAGTCCATGGCCGGTACGTCATCCAGCGATTGGTAAGCCGCAGTGCCGGCCAGCGGAATGTAATCGGCGTTGGTGCGGACCAGCTTGGCCGCGGGCACGCTCAACTCCCAATCGTCGACGTATCCATCGGCCACGCGAAGATAGGGATGCCAGCCAAAAAAACATGGCGCGGCGCGATCGCCTACGTTGCGCATCACGGTTTCGAGGCTGAGCCCGTCGTCGGCCAGCGTATAGCGCACGCTGATATCCAGCGCGTAGGGATAGCCTGGATGCACGCCGGGACGAATCGAGCGATTGGCAAAAACCACCGTAGCGCCAGCCTCATCGGCCATCGCCGACTCGATCGAAAAATCTTCGTCGCGCAAATACCCGTGCCGGGCAGCGCGGGCCGCCCCTTCGATACCCGGCTGCAAATCGTGCCACTCGCCGGCGAAGCGATAACGTGCATCGTCGACGCGGTTGGCATACGGCGCCATCACCGCAAAGCGCGAACCCGGCCGTGCCTCCAGCTCGGCGGCATCGCGAAAACCATCCGCCAGATCGAATAGCTGGCCTTGCCGTAGCAGCTCCAGACTAAGCACCGTGGCGCCACGGCGCGCAATACGCACCCGCCACTGCTTTGTGCTGTCGCTCAACCCGACCACTTGATGAGATCCCAACAGCTCATGCTCGACCCGGTAGCGCATCGACTTGTCCTGTCCGTAAAGCACCGCATGTTAGCCTGCATCACTCTGCGACAACTGACTTTCCCGATATGAATGCACGCCCTGACTCCGCCTCTGCTCCCATTCTGCTTAGCGACTATCGCCCCCCTGCATGGCGGGTCGAGCATATCGAGCTGGACTTCGATCTCGGCATCGATGCCACCGAAGTACGCGCCGCGTTGCGGCTGCGGCATGACCCGGCGCAGGCCATTCCATTGCGTCTGGATGGCGAGGGGCTGGAGTTGCTGAGCATCACCCTGGACGGCCAGCCGGTACCGGCTGGTAGTTATCGTTATGCGGACAACCTGCTGGAAATCGATAACGCCCGCGACGGCAGCGTGCTGGAGACCCGCGTGCGACTGAACCCGGCGGCGAATACGGCACTGGAAGGTTTGTACCTGTCGGGCTCGCGCGATGCCGGCTTCTTGCTGACGCAATGCGAGGCGCAGGGCTTCCGCCACATCACTTTCTTTCCCGATCAACCCGACGTGCTGAGTAGTTACACCGTCACGCTGCGCGCCGACCGCGGGCGTTTTCCGGTGTTATTGGCCGGCGGCAACCCGGATGGCGCTGGTGACCTCGACGGCGGCCGGCATTGGGCGCGCTTTATCGATCCGCACCCAAAGCCGAGTTATTTGTTTGCCTTGGTCGCCGGCCGGCTGGAGAAGATCGAACGCGATTACCTGACCGCCGATGGCAGGCCGGTGCTACTGGTGATCTGGGCCGAGGCGGATGCGATTGAGCGCTGCCATTACGCCATGGACGCGCTGGAGCGTTCAATGCGCTGGGACGAGCAAGCCTACGGCCGCAACTACGATCTCGATGTATTCCATGTGGTCGCCACCCACGACTTCAATATGGGTGCGATGGAGAACAAGGGCCTCAATATCTTCAATGCAAAATACCTGCTGGCCGACCCGGATAGCACCACCGACGACGAATATCGCGCGGTGGAAGCGGTGGTGGCGCATGAGTACTTTCATAATTGGAGCGGCAACCGGGTGACCTGCCGCGACTGGTTTCAGCTTTCGCTGAAAGAGGGCCTGACGGTATTTCGCGAGCAACAGTTTTCTGCGCAGATGAACTCGCCTGCCCTTAAGCGTATTGAAGACGTGGCCTTGTTGCGCCGCGCACAGTTTCCCGAAGATGCCGGTCCGCTGGCGCACCCGGTGCGGCCCGCGGAATATCGCGAGATCAATAACTTCTATACCGCGACGGTGTATGAAAAAGGCTCGGAGCTGGTGCGCATGCTGGCCGGCCGGCTCGGCGACGCGGGCTTTCGCCGTGGCATGGATCTTTACTTTGCACGCAATGACGGCCGCGCCGCGACGCTAGAGGATTTTCTCAGCGCACTGGGCGAAGCCAACGGTATCGACTTGATGCCTTATCTGGCCTGGTATGGCCAGGCTGGCACGCCACGGCTAAAGGCGCGCGGTCATTACGACGCGGCATCGCGTAGCTACACGCTGACGCTTAGCCAGCTCACCCAGCCAACCCCGGGACAGCCACACAAACAGGTGCTACCGATACCGGTGAAGCTGGCGCTATTTGCAGCCGACGGCCGCATGCTGCCATTGCACCTGCAAGGCCACGCCGATACCGCGGGCAACGAGCGTGTCGTGGTACTTGACCGTGCTGAGCAGTCGTTTGTGTTTCAGCAGATCGATGCACTACCGATACCGTCGCTGCTGCGTGGATTTTCCGCGCCGGTGATTCTCGATATCGACTACGCGCCCGGCGAGCTGGCCTTGTTGCTGCGTCACGACAAGGATGGCTTCAATCGCTGGGAAGCTGCGCAGCAACTGGCCACCCGCGCTTACGACGCACTTCGGCACGGCGGCGATGCCACGGCGCTGAGCGCCTGGTGCGGCGCACTGGCCGAGCTGTTCGAGGATGCTCATCTTAATGACGACGCCTTGCTTGCCGATTTGTTCACCCCGCCCGGCGAGATCGAGCTGGCCGAGCGCGAACAGGTCGTGGACCCAGCGCAGGTACACGCCCTGCGACAACAGCTACAACAGGAGCTTGGCGCGCGTATCGGTGGCGCCTCATTGCGGCGGCGCTACGAGGCGCTGGCATCGCAGACCCAGCGCCAGCTCGACGCCGCCAGTCAGGCGCAACGCCGGCTCAAGCGGCGTGTACTTGATTTGCTGTCGCTGATCGATGCGCCCTCGGCCCATGCGCTGGCTGCAGATCAATATATGAGTGCGCCCAGCATGACCGACCGCCTGGCGGCGCTCAGCGTGCTGGTGCGCGGCGACGCGCCACAGGCCGCCTCGGCGCTGGCCAACTTTCGCGAACGCCATGCGGGCGATCCACTGGCACTGGATAAATGGTTTGCCGTGCAGACTCAGTTGCCGGGTGAGCTGACCCTGGCTCGCGTGCAGCTGCTGGAGAGCGACCCTGCCTTCACCCTGAAAAACCCGAACCGGGTCAACGCCCTGTTTGGCGCCTGGGCGCGCAACAACCCTGCCGGATTCCATCGCATCGATGGTGCCGCTTATCGCTGGCTCGCCGAACGGCTACAGCAACTGGATTTGCTCAACCCCCAGGTCGCCGCCCGTCTGGCGACGGTGCTTAACGGCTGGAAGCGACTGGAGCCGGTACGCCGCGAGGCCGCGCGGTCGGCCATCATCAGCCTGAGTGCCGAGCCGCAGCTGTCGCGCAACCTGGCCGAGATCGTACAGAACATGCTGGGTAACGCTGCAGCGGGGGCTTAAACCCGCTCAAGCATGTGCTGGCAGATCCTTCAGCTCGTCACGCAAGCGGCTTATGCGTGACTCCAGCTTTGGTCGCAGCGCGGCGCGCTCCTGCTCACTGCGGGCCTCCAGGTGTTCCATGGCCATTTCGACCTTGCTGATTTCAATCAGCAGGTCGTGATGCGAATGCACCCAGCCAAAATCCGCCTGCTTAAAATCGATCCGACCCATATCAATTTGCTGCCCCATGACACTCCTCCGAGTGGTCCTACGTGTAGCGAAGCAACCACCATGCCAGGAACGTGATGAATTTCACGGCGCCGTCATGCGCTCGATCACAACCTGACGCACCGTGTCAGCAGCTGCCCCAATCGGACACCGTGTTTCGGGGAATACGCCCGTTTTAGTCACTTCGTGTTCACATGCTGCGGGTAACTATCTACCCACGAGTCTGAGCAATAAGTCCTCGCTCAGGCCCACCGATCAATCAGTTTCTGGCGCCCGGCAACACGGTCATCCTGGATTCCCCCTGTTCCTGAGACCGCCGGGCGCCAGATCTTATCTGGCATGGCCCCTGACGCTGAGCCAAATCTAAGATCTAAAAGACGACGGCGCCCCGAAGGGCGCCGTCTTGCTTCCTCTCTCAGCACGCGATCGAACCCCTGTAATTCGATCTCGGCGCGCGCATCACCGCGCGGCTTCTGCCCTTGAAAGTGCAAGTGAGGAAAAGCATGGACTGTGCCAGTGGCCATGAGAGCCAGCAGCGGCGGTCAACGCGGCCTCACGGCGGCGGCATGGCACAGGCTCTAAGGTCTTGATCGCGTTAACATAGGGCCTATTTGGTCCACTTTTGCTCCGCCAAGGCAGCTTCGATGTTTCATCCCACTTCCTACGACGTCATCGTGATCGGTGGCGGCCACGCCGGCACTGAGGCTGCACTCGCCGCGGCGCGTTGCGGTGCGCGCACGTTGCTGCTCAGCCACAACATCGAAACGATCGGCCAGATGAGTTGCAACCCGGCCATCGGCGGCATCGGCAAGGGTCACCTGGTCAAGGAAATCGACGCGCTGGGCGGGGCCATGGCCCAGGCCGCCGACCGTGCCGGCATTCAGTGGCGCACGCTCAACGCCTCCAAGGGCCCGGCCGTGCGCGCTACGCGCTGCCAGGCCGATCGCGCGCTGTATAAAGCGGCTATCCGCCACATGGTCGAGACACAGCCCAACCTGGAGCTGTTCCAGCAAGCGGTGGACGACCTGATCATCGAAGCTGGTCGGGTCACCGGCGTGGTCACCCAGATGGGCTTGTCGTTCCGCGCCAAGTCGGTGGTGCTGACCGCCGGCACGTTTCTCGCGGGAAAGATCCATATCGGCCCGGCGCAGTATGCGGGCGGACGCGCGGGCGATCCGCCGGCCAGCACCCTGGCACAGCGCCTACGCGAGTTGCCGGTGGCCGCCGACCGGCTGAAAACCGGCACGCCTCCACGCATCGATATGCGCAGCATTGATTTCTCGGGCCTGGAAGAACAACCGGGCGACGACCCGACGCCGGTGTTCTCTTATCTCGGCTCACGCAGCGAGCATCCGCGCCAGATCAGTTGCTGGATTACCCACACCAGCGAGCACACACACGAACTGATTCGCGGCTCGCTGGATCGGTCGCCGCTGTACAGCGGCCAGATCGAGGGCATCGGCCCGCGCTATTGTCCGTCGATCGAAGACAAAGTGGTGCGCTTCGCCGATAAATCATCGCATCAGATTTTCATCGAACCGGAGGGCCTCGACACGTTCGAGATCTATCCGAACGGCATCTCCACCTCGCTGCCGTATGACGTACAACTGGCCCTGGTACGCTCGATCAAGGGCTTCGAAAACGCCCATATCACCCGTCCCGGCTACGCCATCGAATACGACTATTTCGATCCGCGCGGACTGCAACCGTGGCTGGAAACCAAGACGATTCCAGGCCTGTATTTCGCCGGCCAGATCAATGGCACCACCGGTTATGAAGAAGCCGGCGCGCAGGGCCTGATCGCCGGTCTCAATGCCGCCCTGGCAGTGCAGGGCAAGGCGCCGTGGTATCCGCGCCGGGACCAGGCGTACATCGGCGTACTGATCGACGACCTGACCAGCAACGGCACCATCGAGCCCTACCGCATGTTTACCTCGCGCGCTGAATATCGCTTGCATTTGCGCGAAGACAACGCCGACCTGCGCCTGACCGAAAGCGGCCATGCGCTAGGCGTCGTGGCGCAGGCGCGTTTCGATGCCTTGCGCGCCAAGCGCGAAGCGGTGGAGCACGAGATCCAACGCCTGGGCACGCTGTGGGCAGCGCCGAACAACGCGCTGGGCGCGGCCATCGAACGGCAGCTCGGCATTGCAGTCAGCCGCGAAACCAATGCCCTGGACTTGCTGCGCCGCCCGGAACTGGACTACGCCAAGCTCACCACCGTCAATGAGCTCGGCCCTGCCGTAGCGCGCGACGACGTCGCCGCCCAGGTCGAGGTGCAAACCAAGTACGCCGGTTATCTCGAACGCCAGCGCGAAGACATCGAGCGCCAGCGCCGCAATGAGCACACCTCGATCCCTTCTGGCTTCGACTACGACAAGGTTCGCGGGCTGTCCGCCGAAGTCCTGCTCAAGCTCAAGCGGAGCTTGCCGGCGACGATCGGGCAGGCGGCGCGGATCAGCGGGGTGACGCCCGCAGCGATCTCGTTGCTGCTGGTGCACGTCAAACGCCGCGACGCAGCCTGACCCTGCTGCGTTGCTGGATTTGTCCGGCGCTAAACCACGCCTGCAACGTGTGAAACCGTCGCGTTATCGCGCACAAGGTATGCCCCTACAAGCCGTGGCATCATGCGTGGCCTAAATCACCAAGCGGAGTGCCTAGAATGGAAGTCTGGATCGGCCGAGATGGGGAACGTCATGGTCCCTATAAAGAAGACGACATCCGGCAATGGCTGCGTAGCGGCCAGGTCAGCCGCGATGATCTGGGCTGGTACGAGGGACTCGCTGACTGGCAACCGCTGGCCATCCTGTTTCCCGAAGAACGGCCGTTAGCCTCCCCGGCATCGCCCATCCCCCCGGCCTTACCCGCGTCGCCCTTGCCGGCAGCGGTTGCAGTGCAGGATAGCGAGAGCGACGCCGGCTTCTGGAAGCGAGTCGGCGCCTATCTGCTCGATGCCATCGTGCTGTATGTCCCTGGCCTGCTGATTCAGAAAATGATGGGCGGCGACGCAGCTCAAGCGGCGCTGCTGGAAGCGCAAACCTCGACCCCGAATGATCCGTCGGCGATTTTTGCGGCTATCGGTCAATACTATTCAGTGATGACGCCGGCCATTGTAGTCATCACGGTGATGACCTGGCTTTACTTCGCACTATGCGAAAGCTCGGTCTGGCAAGCGACTCTCGGCAAGCGGGCGCTGAGCATTCGGGTCACCGACTTGCATGGCGCGCGGATCAGCTTGCCACGCGCGCTTGGTCGCTATCCGGCCAAGTTCCTCAGCTCCTTTATTTTTGGCATCGGTTTTCTGATGGTTGCCTGGACCCAGCGTAGACAGGGACTGCATGATTTCATCGCCGGCACCCTGGTGCTGAATGGCCGCGCCGGCGAAAGCAAAGGCGCATCCAACCCGGCCAGCAACAGCACTGACTCGTTCAGCGCCTGATCCCCCCGCGCTCACGACGGCGCCGAACCTTTGGGGTCGGCGCCGTCTTCGTTTGGCCGATTTCGCATGCATGTTCATGCCGGCTAACAAGGAACTGATTCAGCCCCATGCTTAGCATCGAACAACGTATTGCCCAAGACATCGCCGCCAAACCTGACCAAGTGCAGGCGGCCGTAGATCTACTCGATGGCGGCGCCACCGTTCCGTTTATTGCGCGCTACCGCAAGGAGGCCACCGGCGGCCTGGACGATACCCAGCTGCACATGTTGGAAGAACGCCTGCGTTATCTACGCGAACTGGAAGAGCGCCGCGGGGCGATCCTCGCTAGCATTGAAGAACAGGGCAAGCTCAGCGATGCCTTAAAGGGCGACATTCTCACCGCCGATACCAAGGCGCGCCTGGAAGATCTTTACCTGCCGTACAAACCCAAGCGCCGGACCAAGGCGCAGATCGCCCGCGAGGCGGGACTGGAACCGCTGGCAACCGGCCTGCGCGAAGACCCCACGCAATCACCGGAAGCGTTTGCCGAGGCCTTCATCGATGTCGAAAAAGGCGTGGCCGATGTGCGCGCCGCCCTGGATGGCGCCCGCGCGATCCTGATGGAAAGCATTGCCGAAGATGCCCAGCTGGTGGGCGAATTGCGTGACTGGTTGTGGGATAAAGGCCAGATCCGCGCCAAGGTAGTCGCCGGCAAAGAGAATGAAGGCTCGAAATTCCGCGACTATTTCGATCACGTCGAACCGATCGGCAAGATTCCTTCGCACCGTCTGCTGGCACTGATGCGTGCGCGCAACGAGGGCGTGATCGAGCTCGAACTGGCCCCGAACGTGGATGCTGAGCAAGGCCACCTCGAAGGCGAGGGTCGGGTCGCCTCGCGCGCCCAGATCGTCCATCGCGACCGCCCTGCCGATGCATGGCTGCGTGAAACCGTGCGCCTGACCTGGCGCGTGAAGCTGCATCTGCACCTCACCCTCGATTTGTTTGGCCGCGTGCGCGAAGGCGCCGAAGACGAAGCCATCCGGGTTTTCGGCGATAACTTGAAGGACCTGATGTTGGCCGCACCGGCGGGCGCCAAGACCGTAATGGGCCTGGATCCGGGTATTCGCACCGGGGTGAAGGTTGCCGTGGTCGATGCCACCGGCAAGCTGCTCGCCACGGACACTATCTACCCGCATCAGCCGCGCAATCAGTGGAATGAATCCGTGGCGCGGCTTGCTCAGCTGAGCAAACAGCACGGCGTGAATCTGATTGCGATCGGTAACGGCACCGCCTCACGCGAAACCGACAAACTCGCTGGCGAGATGATGAAGAAGCACGCCGAGCTGATGTTGTCCAAAGTCGTGGTCAGCGAAGCAGGCGCGTCGGTGTATTCCGCCTCGGAGACTGCCGCCAAAGAATTCCCCGAGCTCGACGTGAGCTTGCGTGGCGCGGTATCGATTGCCCGTCGCCTGCAAGATCCGTTGGCCGAGCTGGTAAAGATCGAGCCGAAGGCCATTGGCGTGGGCCAGTATCAGCACGACGTGAACCAAGTGAAGCTGGCGCGCGCGCTGGATGCGCGGGTGGAGGATTGCGTAAACGCCGTTGGCGTCGACGTCAACACGGCTTCGGCGGCATTGTTGTCCCGCGTGGCCGGCTTGTCCGCCAGCGTCGCCGAGAATGTGGTGAAACATCGCGATGCCAATGGCCCATTCGCCAACCGCAAGGCACTGCTGAAGGTACCGCGCCTGGGCGACAAAGCATTCGAGCAATGCGCCGGCTTCTTGCGCGTATCGAGCGGCGACAATCCGCTGGACGCCAGCTCGGTGCATCCGGAAGCTTATCCGGTGGTCGAGCGCATCATTGCCCAGTGCGGTCGCGAGGTGAAAGCCATCATCGGCGACAGCGGTTTTCTGCGCGGCCTCAAGCCCGAGCAGTTCACCGACGAACGCTTCGGCTTGCCGACCGTGCGCGACATTCTGAAAGAGCTGGAGAAGCCCGGCCGCGATCCGCGCCCCGAATTCGTTGCACCGAGCTTCGCCGAAGGCGTCGAGGATTTGAAAGACCTGCGCCCCGGCATGATTCTGGAAGGCCGCGTCACCAATGTGGCCGCGTTCGGCGCCTTCGTCGATATCGGCGTGCATCAGGACGGCCTGGTCCACGTTTCCGCGCTATCGCATACCTTTGTCAAAGATCCGCGCGATGCGGTGAAGGCCGGCGACATCGTCAAGGTCAAGGTGATGGAGATCGACCTGCCGCGCCAACGCATCGGCTTGTCCATGCGCCTGGATGACGAGCCTGGCCAGGCTCGTGCCGGCCGGCCGGCCGAAGGCAACGAGAACCGTGGCGGCGCGCGCGACCATCGCGGCCCCCGTCCCGGCGGCGGTGGTGGTGCCCCCAAGCCCGCACCAGCTCCTGGCAATAGTGCTTTTGCCGATGCGCTGTCGCGCGCCATGAAACGCTAAACGGCGTTCAGGTATGGCCCTGCCAAAAAGCAGCTGAAATTATCGTATGTTCCCGGCTAGAGTAGGCCCGCATTGCAACAATATCGCAGTGCGGGCATACGCCATGCCTAATGGTTTGCATATTCCATCCTGGACATATCACTCATGCCAAACACACGTGACCGTGCCCGCATCTTCTGTGCCACGTTGCTTTTCTGTATGTCTGCCCACGCCACAGACTTCGACAAGATTGTGGTATTCGGCGACACCCTCAGTGACGCAGGGAATCTCAGTTTGCGCTATCTGACGCAAAAGGAGCCCCAATTCGTTGTTCGCGGTACTACAAACCCTGGCCTAACCACTGTTGAATATGTCGCTTCGACGCTTGGCTTTAACTTGCAAGCATCCCTCCTCACTGGCGGCACCGACTACGCTTATGGCTACTCAGGCTTTCTCGGCGATATTTCCATTCAAACGCTGCCAACGCAGTTCCAAACCTACCTTAGCAGTAATGGTGGCAAGGCTGATCCACATACGCTCTATCAAGTTTGGGCCGGTGCTAACGATGTTGTGCAAACTGCGTACGATTCGTCTATTCCAAATTCTGCATTAACGACCATCGCAGCTCGAGACGAAATCAATCTATTGACCCAGATGCAGGAGGCAGGCGCTAAATATATCGTTGTCTATAACCTGCCGGACATTTTCAGAATACCAGCCGCTGGCGACTTATTTCCTCAAAGTCACGTAGTTTTACTAACCAATGTTTATAACAATGTACTCAACTCCGGCATCGATCAACTGAGCCAGAAAGGCCTCAATATTATTCCGGTCAATGCATTTCAGTTAATCAACGAATTTATCGCCAGACCCTCCGTTTATGGATTTACCAACGTTACCGAGCCAGCCTGTAGAAACGGTTCTGACGCGATGTTGTGCGGACCGGTGAGTATTAATAATAATGTCTATTATTTTCCTGGCACCGATCAAACTTACCTATACGCCGACTTTACGAGTCTGACGTCTGGAGCCAATGCGAGGGTTGCCCAGTACGTGGTTTCGATTATCCGAGCTCCAGGTTTCGTTTCTCTGCTCGGTGAGGCTCCATTAGCTGCAAGTGCCGCTCAGACCCGTGCAATCCAAAACCAGATGCTCGCTGATATCCAGGGTAGTGATACGCGAGTCTTCGCAAATATTGAGTATTCGCACCAACAGTTCAACGCGCAAAGCAGTTCGCCAAAGACCGCCAGCAATAACGTAGACCTGTCGATAGGTGCCGATGTACGCGCAAGTGACCATATCTCAGCCGGCGTTGCTCTGGGCATCAGTCAGCACAAGGCTGACTCTGCTGGCAGTGGTTACAAGCTGCAAGATCTCAGCGGTACGGGTTATGTGATTTATCACGCCGGTGGTGGTTACGTTGGCGGCTACGCTTATTTTGCTCATTCAAACTTCTCGGACATCGAGCGCCGAATCATCATTGGCCCGGCCCAACTCAGCGAGAGCGGCAAAGCTGATGGCACTCGCCTGGGGCAAGGCCTCACTGGTGGTTGGTGGTTCGACTTCAGCAACCTACGCACGGGTCCATTCGTCAACGTCGAACGGCAGTTGATAAAGATCAAGGGTTACCACGAAAACGGCAGCGACAGCTCCGCAATGTGGTTCGATCAGCAGCAGCGCGATGCTCTGATCACCACGCTTGGCTGGCGCGTGCAAAGTAGTTGGCAGATAAACAGCACTACCCTCTCACCCTATGCCGAAATTGCCTGGAATCATGACAGCAAGGCGGCGGCCCGCGGTATTACGGCGGGTCTCAATAGCATGCCCGGTAGCTTCACCTTGACTGGCTATGACCCGAGGAAGAGCTGGAGCACCGCCGACATCGGTCTCAGCGCACATCTTAGCGACAACCTCAGCGGCTGGATTGGCTACAGCGGCCGCGTGGGTGACAGCAGCCAGATGTACAGCAGCGTCAATATGGGCTTGAAATACGTTTTTTGATCGAAATTGCGTATCTGAGGGTAAAAAGCAAAAAGTCCGTCGATATCGCTTCCAAACGACGCAGCGCAGCATGCGCTTACGTACGGACATGCATTACCGTCAACAATTGATTAACAAACTTTTACAACCCAGGAGCGTTTCCGATATGCCCCGCACTCACCATCTTGCCGGCGCGATTACCGCCGCCTTGCTATTCAGCACATCCGCCTTCGCCACCGATTTCAGCAAGGTCGTCGTCATCGGCGACAGCCTCAGCGACGCCGGCAACATCTCGCTGGCCTCCGCACCAGGCATCCAGCCACCGCTGCGCTTCACTACTAATCCGGGCACCACGACGGTCGAGAATGTAGCCAAGTCGCTCGGCTTCACGCTGACTCCGTCGCTGGCGGGTGGTACCGACTACGCCTTCGGTGGCGCGGGCTTGAACAATAATGATCCTAGTGCGCCAGCAGGCGTGCCGCTGTTGCCACAGCAGCTGCAGATGTACCTCGGCGCTAATGGCGGCGTGGCTGACTCCAAGGCGCTGTATCAGGTCTGGGGCGGCGCCAACGACGTGTTCTATCTGACCGCCAACTCGACCGATCCGAATGTGCTCGCCGCTGGCGTCGCGGCCGCGGCCAAGACCGAAGTGGGCCTGCTTGGCCAGCTGCAGGCATCCGGTGCCAAGTACGTGGTGGTCTACAACCTGCCTGATATCGGCAAGACGCCCGACTCCATCGCCGCTGGCCCGGCGGCTCAGGCCGGCGGCACTCAGCTTTCGCTGGTGTTCAATGGCGTGCTCAATGCCGGCATCACTCAGCTCAGCAACAATGGCTTGAACATCATTCCGGTCAATACGTTCCAGTTGCTCAATGAAGTGATCGCCAACCCGGGCGCTTACGGCATCACCAACGTCAACACCCCGGCTTGCGGTGCTGGCTCAAGCTCCGTGCAGTGCGGTCCGCAGGGTTCGGGCCTGCCCTACACCTATGCGCCCGGCACCAATGACACCTACGTGTTCGCCGATGGCGTGCATCCGACCACCGCCGGTCATGCCTTGCTCGGTCAGTACGTGACCTCGATCATCCGCGCCCCGGGTTATATTTCGCTGCTCGGCGAAGCGCCGCTGTCCGCGGCTACCGCGCAGACCCGCGCGATTCGCAATGAAATGCAGGCTGACGAGCTCGGCAGCGACACCCGCTTCTTCGCCAACATCGATTACGCCAACCAGCGTTTCGACGCCAGCAACAGCTCGCCCAAGACCACCAGCAACAACGTCAACCTGACCGTGGGCGCTGACATCCGCGCCACCGAGCATATTTCCGCCGGTGTGGCGCTGGGTATCGGCAATCACAACGCCAGCTTCAATGGCGGTGGCGGCTACAAGCTGCAGGACGTCAGCGGCCTCGGTTATGTGACCTATCATGCCGGTGGCGGCTATATCGGCGGCTATGTCGATTTCGGCCAGTCGAACTTCTCCAACATCGACCGTCGCATCAATCTCGGCACTGCCCAGCTCAGCGAAACCGGCAAGGCCGATGGCAACCGTCTTGGCGGCGGCCTCACCGGCGGCTGGTGGTTCAACTTTGAGAACGTTCGCACCGGCCCCTTCGCCAACGTCGAATGGCAGACCGTTAAGGTCAATGGCTACAACGAAAGCGGCAACGACAGTTCCGCCATGTGGTTCGGCAGTCAGCAGCGTGATGCGCTGATCTCGACCCTGGGTTGGCGCGTGCAAGGCCAGTGGCAAGCGGGCGGTACCAAGTTGGTGCCTTATGCCGAAATCGCCTGGAACCACGACAGCAAGGCCGATCCGCGCAATATCACGGCCGGCCTGAACAGCATGCCAGGCAGCTTCGCCTTGACCGGCTATAACCCGGACAAGACTTGGGGTACCGCCGACATCGGCCTGACTGCACAGTTCAGCCAGAACCTCAGTGGCTGGATCGGCTATAGCGGCCGCTTCAACGACAACAGCCAGAGGTACAACAGCGTCAACCTCGGCGTGAAGGTCGGCTTCTAAGGCCGGGTAGATGGCCTTTCCCGCCAGCGGGGAAGGCCATTACCCTTCGTTTCAGGCTGCTCAAAAAAAAAGCCGCCCGCATCAGCGGACGGCTTTTTTAGTGTTCGATGGAGCTGGCCTTACTTGCCCTTGCCACCCGTTGCCAGATTCAGAATCGACTGCGACTGCTTCTGCAGGCCACCGGCCTCATCATCACTGAGTGACTGGGTCTTGCCGGCGGTTTCATTCTGCTTCAACACCAGCGCACCGTCGGCATTCCAGCTGGCACGCTCGGTCGTGGTCGGCTTGGCATCTTTATTGGATTTCTTCTGCTGCACCACCACCCACGGCTTACCATCTTTATAGGCGTAGTCGGTGCTGGTAAAGCCCTTGTCGCCGTAATCGACCTGCTCACGAATGAACTTCACCGTGCTGCCTTCGCGGAACACCTGCCAGCTGCGCGAAACGTCTTTGTCCAGCTTGGTGCCTGGGGTGATCTTCATGCCACCGATATGCGCCTGCACATCTTTGAATGCGATCAACTCTTTTTCGCCTGGGGTCTGTTCGGCGACCAGCTGAGTCGAAACCGGGCCCGGAGTGCCCTGAGTCAGTGCGGCAGCCTGGATCGGCGCCTGGATCGGCATGACATAGCGGCGATCGCCATCGGTCAGCACGGCCTGCACCACATAGAGATCGGCAGGAGTCACGTCCGCAGGGTTGTATTCCAGCTCAAACGACTGCGGCAAGGAGGCCACTGGGGCAATGGTCTTGGTCGCCAGCGGCTTACTGTTGCTTGCCGAGACATCGACCAGGTTGATCTCCAGCTTGGCGGCTGGCGACAGCTGAGCTGTCTCGCGCAAAGCCACCGTGCCAGTCACCACATTGGCCTTGGCTGTTGTCGCGCCACCAGCATTCTTGTCCGCCGCTTGCTGCTGCGACGTATCCGAGGAGTTGCAACCGGCAACGGCCAGTACTGCAACCGACATCAGCGACCAAACCAACCTGCGCATGGGGAAACCTCAATCAACTATCAATTCGGGACGCGAACTGGTCAGGCGCGTACGCGCCGCACATTCTCGCGGGGGAAGTTTTTATCATAACGGAAAGAAAGCCGTACGGAAAAGTCAATAGAATCACGCCGCCCCATGCGCTAGCGTATGCTTGCTTTTCGCCGCCAGGCCTTCGCGGCTATGATCCCCGACATGGGGCACGGTCCTGTTTCGAATCGCTGGCGCAGGGGGCGCTATGCAACCTCAGTACACGCGGTTGAGAACTGCGGCAAGAAAACTTGCTTGCCAGACGGCAAACTCATCGTGGGGCACCCTGTTTGTTGGGTCCTTTGAATCGCCCAGGAAGCGGTTAACGCAGCCTATCGCGCCACCTATGCAGTCCCCTTAACCAGGAGCTTGCAGCGTGCCATCCGAACGACTTTGCTCATTGGCAGTGGCTAGACACCGGATATCCATCTCCCACAAGGGGTTCGCAAATCCATCACCGTGCTTCTTGGCATGCTCTGGGCATAAGAACATTCGGTAGATGCTAGCTGAACCGCGCTGAAACAAGCGTCTCACAACAAGCACAAGATAAATCCTTGCGTAACGGCGCTGTCCTCCAGAACGCGATGTCGCGCGTTCTACCCCTCGCAAGCTTTCCTTCGTAAGTTCCATCGGCGAAGGAAATTGCTGGTTTATATGAAGATTACGAATGAATCCACAGATTCTTCACAATTCGACTAGGCCGAAAGTAAGCGTTTCGAAAGTTGGATGTGTCGAAATTCCACCTAATCTGCTCGGGAACAGCCATGTCAACGCAACAATATACGGTCAATGAATCTGCAGGAACCTTCGCTGATCGCGTTAAAGTGCTGATCCAGCGTGTGGGCAGCGTTACTGAAATCGCCCGCAGGTGTGGGTTTTCTGAAGGTGTGGTGCGCAGCTGGCGCGATGGAAACACCGATCCGTCTCGTGCACGTTGTGTCACGCTGGCACGGACGCTGGGTATCTCGCTGGTGTGGCTGGTTGCCGGTGAGGGCACCATCCAGTCCGAGGTGATTACCTCCGGCGAGGAAATTCCGGGCACCGAGACCTCGCTCTCGCAGCGTCACCGGACCAAGTTGCGTACGGCGGCCGATACCTTGCATGCCAGTGGCTTGGCCATGGATCCGCAGCGTTTGAATACCGCCCTGCGCATTCTGCAATCGGAGCTGGACCTGGCTGAAAGCCGTCTGTCCCTGACTGAGAATGCAGACATGTTGGCCGACCTGTACGAAATCCTCGGTCCAGGCGGTAACGATGTCGAAGCCACGGCGATGGTGGCGTTCAATCACCGTCTTGCCGAGCGCATCAAGCACAGCCGTCGGATTGCCTAAAAGCTCAATGAAAACGGCAGCCTAGGCTGCCGCTTTTACGTTTGCGGGCTTCTCAGCGAGCTGTTTACAAGCGCGCGATATCCGCGATCGCGGTGAACTGCGCTTTGAGCTGCCCCAACAAGGCCAGACGATTGGCGCGCACGGCCGGGTTTTCGGCATTGACCAGGACCGCGTCGAAAAACGCGTTCACCGGTGCATGCAATTGGGCCAATCGAGCCAACACGGCGGTGTAATCGCCTGCTAGCAGGGGCGCTGCGGTATCGGCCTTGGCTGCATCGAGCGCGGCGGCGAGATCGTTCTCGGCCTTCGCCTCGAAATGCACAGGATCGACCACTGCCCCGATCGCCGGTGCACCGGTCTCTTCTGCTTGTTTGCGCAGAATATTCGCGACGCGCTTGTTGGCCGCGGCAAGGCTGTCGGCCTCAGGCCGGCGACCAAACTCTGCCACCGCACGCAGACGGCGATCAAAATCGGCGAGGCTGGCTGGCTGTACGGCCAGTACCGCCTCAAATTGCTCGCTGCTGAATCCTTGCTCGGCGTAATAACCGCGCAAGCGATCGAAGACGAAATCACACAAGTCATTGACTAGTTCGGCGCGACGCTTGCCTGCATCGAGTGCCGGGGCTTTACCGTCCTTGCCTTTGCCCAGACCTGCTGCCAGCGCGGCCTCTGGCAGCAGCTCCAAGGCTTCAACGAAGCTGCCCCTGAGATCCAGCTCCAACCCGCCTTCGACGAGGGTGCGCGCCAGGCCCAGCGCCGCGCGGCGTAGGGCGAAAGGATCTTTGTTGCCGCTGGGCTTCATGCCCACCGCAAAAATACCCGCCAGGGTGTCTAACCGCTCCGCCACGGCAAGCACCTGCCCAACCTTGCCAGCAGCGATGGCATCGCCGGCAAAGCGCGGTTGGTAGTAGCTGTCCAACGCATCGGCGACGTCTGCCGGCTCGCCATGATGTGCG
The DNA here is from genome assembly GCF_026283955.1 of Dyella silvatica. Classification (GTDB taxonomy): domain Bacteria; phylum Pseudomonadota; class Gammaproteobacteria; order Xanthomonadales; family Rhodanobacteraceae; genus Dyella_C; species Dyella_C silvatica. The sequence goes on from NZ_JAPDPE010000047.1 coordinate 29,662, forward strand.
GCGTAATAGCGGCCCATCACACCTTGTAATTCGGGAAATTCACCGACCATGCGCGTCAGCAAATCGCACTTGCTCAGCGCGGCGGCACGCGTCGCCTGGCCGGCATCCACGCCCACTCGATTGGCGACGATACGCGCCAGTTCGGCGACGCGAATGCTCTTGTCCCACAGGCTGCCCAACGCTTGCTGATAGGTGACATTTTTCAAGGCATCCTGATAACCGGCAAGCGAGGTTTTCAGATCTTCATCCCAGAAAAATTTGGCATCGGCGAAACGCGGCCGTATCACCCGCTCATAACCCTTGCGGATCTCGGCCGGATCTTTGCTTTGAATATTGGCGATGCCAATGAAGTGTTCGGTGAGTTTGCCTTCGGCGTCAAACACCGGCACGAACTTTTGGTTAGTCTCCATGGTGGTGACCAACGCTTCGGGCGGCACACTCAAGAACTCGCGCTCAAATGTGCAAGCAATCGCCACCGGCCACTCGGTGAGATTCGCAATCTCGTGCAGCAACGCATGATCTAACCGAGGCATGCCACCGGTTTCTTTCGCCACACGGGCGACTTCATCGTGAATGCGCTGCCTGCGTTCTGCCGGATCCGCCAATACCTTGGCCGCGCGCATCGCATCCAGCCAGCTGTCTGCATCGGCAATGTGCACCGGTTGCGGATGCATGAAACGATGCCCGCGCGACTGGCGCCCGCTGCGCAAACCAAGCACGTCGCCATCGATGATGTCGGCACCATGCAAAATCACCAGCCAATGCACCGGGCGTACAAAGCTGTAATCGTGATCGCTCCAACGCATCGGCTTGGGAATGGGCAAGCCCTTCAGGGCTTCGCTGACGATTTCCGGCAAGAGGGTCGCCACCGGCTGGCCGGGTTTCACGGCGCGGAAAACGAACCAGTCACCCTTGTCGGTCTCCAGTTTTTCCAATTGCTCGACACTGACGCCGCAGGATTGCGCAAAGCCAAGCAGGGCCTTGCCAGGCTGCCCGTTTGCATCCAGCGCGGCACTGATCGCGGGGCCGCGGCGCTCAAGCGTCTGCTCCGGTTGGGTGGTCGCCACTTCGGGTATATAGACGGCTAAACGTCTAGGCGAAGCATAGACTTTGGCAAGATCGAGCGCAGCATCGACACCACGCTTGGCCAGACCGTCGCAAATGCCGCGCTGAAAAGCGGCCGCCAGTTCATCCAGCGCTTTCGGTGGCAGTTCTTCGGTGCCCAGCTCGATCAGCAATGACTTGGTGGCGCTCATGCGGCCTGCTCCTGCTTATGCTTCAGGCCGGGAAAGCCGAGTTTTTCTCGCTGCGCCACATAGGTTTCGGCGACACTGCGGGAAAGCGTGCGCACGCGCAGAATGTAACGCTGACGCTCGGTGACGCTGATGGCACGGCGGGCGTCCAGCAAATTGAATGTATGGCTGGCCTTCATCACTTGCTCGTAGGCAGGTAGCGGCAAATTCGCCGCGATCAACTTGTTCGCCTCGCCCTCGCAGACGTCGAACCAACGCAATAGTTCGGCGACATTCGCGTGCTCGAAGTTGTAGGTGCTTTGTTCCACTTCGTTCTGGTGGAACACATCGCCATAAGTCACTTTGCCGCGCGGGCCATCGGTCCAGATCAGGTCGTAAACGTTGTCGACGTTTTGCAAATACATCGCCAGACGCTCAAGGCCATAGGTGATTTCGCCGGTCACCGGGCGGCACTCCAGGCCACCGGCCTGTTGGAAATAGGTGAACTGAGTCACCTCCATGCCATTGAGCCAGACCTCCCAGCCGAGCCCCCAGGCACCGAGGGTCGGCGACTCCCAGTTGTCTTCGACAAAGCGCAGGTCGTGCACTAATGGGTCCAGGCCCAGCTCCTTCAGCGAGCCGATATACAGCTCCAGAATGTTCTCGGGATTGGGCTTCATTACCACCTGGTATTGGTAGTAGTGCTGCAGTCGATTGGGATTTTCGCCGTAACGACCGTCGGTGGGGCGGCGTGAGGGTTGCACATAAGCCGCCGCCCACGGCTCCGGACCGAGCGAGCGCAGAAAAGTAGCTGGGTGAAACGTGCCTGCGCCGACCTCGGTATCGAGTGGCTGCAACAACACACAACCCTGGGCCGCCCAATAGCGGTTTAGGGTCTGGATCACATCCTGAAAGGTACGCGCGGACATGGCTTTCCGTGACCTGTAATAAAGCGGGTTAGTATAGCTGCGACCGCTTTATTCGCTGGCATGTTGACTGGCGAAAGCTGACCTGAGAGATGGCTTCATGGTCGCATTACCGCACTCCACATCCCTGCTCGGCCGTCGTGGCCGCCTCGCCCTTGATGAACTGCTGGCTTCCCTGGTGGTTGATGGCTATCTGCTGGCTGAAGATGCCAAGCAGGTACGCATGGGCGCGCGCAGCGGGCGAACCACCGTGGAGTTGCACCCGCTGGTCGTCATCGCCAACGCCAAGCTGCCCAACCAGCGCGTGCCCGGCCGGCCGCTCAGCCTGGAGGGTTTGACGGAGTGGCTGGCGGCCCAGTCAGGGCTGCCGTATCTGAAGATCGACCCGATGAAGATCAATGCGGCCGCGGTCACTCAGGTGGTAAGCCATGGCTATGCGCAGCGACATCGGATTTTGCCGGTGGATGCCGCCGCTGGCGAGGTGACCTTTGCCACCTGCGAACCATTTGATGCCGCCTGGGCTACCGATCTGGCGCATATGCTGCGCCGTGATGTCCGCCGAGTGGTGGCCAACCCGCTGGATATCAATCGCTATTTGCTGGAATTCTACGGCGTTCAGCGCTCGATCCAACTCGCCCAGGATACCAAGACCACCGGCTACGACTCATCGGCGATCCTCAACTTCGAGCAGCTTGTCGAGCTCGGCAAGAATGGCGAGGTCGGCGCGGATGACCGCCATGTGGTGCATATCGTTGACTGGCTGCTGCAGTACGCCTTTGAACAGCGCGCCTCGGACATTCATCTTGAGCCACGCCGCGAAGCCGGACAAATGGACGTCGCCGAAAAGCGCCGCCCGCAAGACGGCCGCATCAAGACTCGTTCGTCTACCGGTCGCGAGGTGGAGCTGCGTATTTCGTCAATGCCGACTGCGTTCGGCGAGAAAATGGTGATGCGTATCTTCGACCCGGATATCGTCGCCAAGGATTTCAGCCAGCTTGGATTCTCTAGCGAAGAGGACGCGCGCTGGCGCAGCATGGTCGAGCGGCCGCACGGCATTGTGCTGGTCACTGGCCCGACCGGTTCCGGCAAGACCACCACGCTTTACTCCACGCTGAAACATCTGGCGACGCCGGCCATCAATGTCTGCACGGTGGAGGACCCGATTGAAATGGTCAGCCCCGAATTCAACCAAATGCAGGTACAACCCGCGATCGATCTTGACTTCGCCACCGGCGTACGCACCCTGCTTCGGCAGGATCCAGACATCATCATGATCGGCGAAATCCGCGATCTGGAAACCGCGCAGATGGCGGTACAGGCCTCGCTGACCGGCCACCTGGTACTTTCCACCCTGCATACCAACGATGCGCCGAGCGCGGTCACCCGCCTGCTCGACTTAGGTGTGCCGCATTACCTGAGTCAGTCGACGCTGACCGGCGTCGTGGCTCAACGCCTGGTGCGCACGCTATGCGCGCATTGCAAACACGCGACCGAGCAGGATCCGCACGAGTGGGTCGCCTTGACCCATGGCTGGTCGTTGCCGGTTCCCGAGCAGGTGTTCAAACCCGTGGGCTGTCTGGAGTGCCGCCATACCGGTTTCATGGGGCGCACCGGTATTTACGAGATGATGCAGCTCTCACCACGGCTACGCGGTCTGATTTCATCCCAGCTCGATCTCGGTAACTTCGGCACGGCGGCGCTGGCTGAGGGCTTATGTCCTTTGCGCATCTCGGCCGCCACGCAAGTCGCCCGTGGCCTGACGACGGTGAAGGAAGTGCTTATGGTGTTACCGCCGATCGAAGCCATTTCCGAGGATGCGGTATAAGTACGTCCCATCGCTAAAGCTTTGCCACAGATTCTGTACGCATGAAACCTGTTCTTATCATTCGCACCGGTCGCGCGCCGGACTCGATCCGCGCCCGCCACGGCGATTTTCCACACTGGTTCCGTATCAGCGCGCAGCTTGCTTTGCCCAAGCTGCGCGTCGTCGATGTGGCCGCCGGCGAAAGCCTGCCCCCGCCACAAGAGGTCGCGGGAGCCATCATCACCGGCTCGGCGGCCATGGTTACCGAACGTGCCGCATGGAGCGAACATGCGCTGGGTGGCCGAGTCGACTATCTACCTGGCGGCCGCGAAATCGGCACCGTTCCCATCGAGGTACTCGCCCAAGCGAAGCAAGATGCTTTGGCCGCCCGTTTGCCGGCTAGCTTCCGTGCGCATACCACGCATGAGCAAAGTGTCTTGGAGGCGCCGGCTGGTGCCGTGGTGTTGGCGCAGTCTGTGCGCGACCCCCATCAGCTGCTGCGCTACGGTAAGCATGCCGTCAGCACGCAGTTTCATCCTGAATTCAACGCCGATGTGATGCGCGCTTATATTCATCGCAAACGTGCAGACATGCAGCGCGAAGGATTTGACCCGCGGCATACCTTCAAGCAGGTAGCCGCCACGCCGATCGCGCGCCGTTTGCTATCGCATTTCGCGCGTTATCACGGTTTGGCTGCCGCCCGCTAAACCCTATCGCTCACGCGGTGGCATCGGGAACGGCATCACTTTTTGACCATCACTGGCATCGCGAATCGCCAGTGATCCCTTGCGTTCGACTTCTTCGATACGCAACACCGACTGCATCGGTAAATGCAGCACGCGGGTGTCTTTGAACTCCTCCCGCAACCGCTCTTCGGTGGGGTCGACCAACAGCCCTTCGCCGACTGGCTCAAAGACTAGTTCACCTACTTCGGTAAAGCCCCAGAGCCCGCTGGATGCGACGTGACGCGCATACAGCTCATAGCATTTACCTAGGTGCAGGAAGGTGATTTTGTAGAGTTTCTTATTGCGCAGGGTGCAAGTTTACCCGCGCAAGCGCCGCGCGATGGCATCGCGCGACACCAGGGCAAACACCACGCCAAATAGAAAACCCGCAATGTGTGTCCACCATACGACGGCGCCATAACTGGGGCCGGCATAGCTAAAGATCAATTGCAGCAGTACCCAGATACCGATCAATAGGAATGCCGGTACACGTACAAATTCAAGATAAAGCCCCAACGGCAGTACCAGTCCCAGGCGTGCGCGCGGAAACAGCGCGATATACGCCCCGAGCACGGCCGATACCGCACCGCTGCAGCCGATGATCGGTGCACGCACCCCGGCCAAGGACAAAGCACCCACCAGGTTCGAAACAACGCCGCCAAGCAAAAACAGCAACAAGAACCATAGCGAACCAAGGGCTCGCTCAGCGGGCAGACCGAAGATCACCAAAAAGAGCAGGTTGCCCAACAGATGCAGCCATGCCACATGAATAAACAAGGCAGTAACCAGCCGCAGTAGAGCTGGATCATGCAATTGCCTGAGTATCGGCTCCTTCGCATCGAAGATATTCGCCGGCACTGTGCCCCATTCCAGCCACATTGAGATGCGTTGTGGCAGCGGCATCAAGGCAAGTCCGACAAAACTCATCACGCAGATAATCACCAGCAATGTGGTTGCCCATTGCAGGCGCGGACGTTGCCGAGTTTCGACATGGACAAACACGCTGGGTGGGTCTCCGTAAGCAACGCCGATGACCCCGGCCTGGACACGCATCATAGGTGTTAAGCACCGAAGTCACGAGGACATCGTCAAGGCATATCGTGACGCATTCGACTAGGCGTTTATCCGTAAGAACTCACAGAACGGCGTCAGATCGAGATGTGAGCTGCTCTGCGCAGTTGACGACGATGCGGGAGCGCCGAATCAAAGCGTGGAGAACCAGGCTAAGGCTGCCAAGGACGTAGAAGGAGTACTGGCACATCTCTGCGTGTTGCGTGATGAGGCAGATTTTGGTGTCGATCGGCTGAGTGAGCGGCGTATGGGCGTGCAAGCAACAAGGCCACGGAGGTGAGCGTTGGCGGGAGTTGTTGTACGAGTTGTAGGAGCCCGTAAAAAGAACAACCCCCGTAGCATTCGCTACGGGGGTTGGGGATAAAGCCCCTGGCGGTGACCTACTCTTGC
>NZ_JAPDPE010000048.1 GCF_026283955.1 Dyella silvatica
TCAGCCCCTCCATGCGTGCGCGGCGTACACCATCCCAGTCGTCGTCCGCCAACATCACGCGAAAGCCGGCATCGACCAGCGCCCGGGAAATCGCCCGCGCGACGATATCGGAGCCAAACACCAGGACACCGTTGGTCTCTGGCTCAGCCACTTTCAGCCAACGCGCCAATGGCCGCGCGGTCGCGCTCTGCAAAACCACGGTGCCGATGATAAGAATGAACACCAAAGGCACCAACGCATCGCCACCTGGCATGCCTAGATGTTCCAGGCGCAAAGCAAACAAGGCCGATACCGATGCCGCCACGATGCCGCGCGGTGCGACCCAGGCAATCAAGGCGCGCTCACGCCAGGTCAGCGAACTGCCAACGCTGGAAATCGCCACCGTCACAGGTCGTACGATTAGTTGAGCGGCAAGGAAAATCACCATGCCGGCCCACAGCATGCCTTGCGGTAGCGGCCATTGCAGCCGTGCGGCAAGCAGAATAAACAACGTCGATACCAGCAACGTGGTGAGGTTTTCTTTGAAATCCAGAATGTCGTCGACGTGGATGCCACGCATATTGCCCAGCGCGATGCCCATGATGGTTACCGCCAACAAACCGGATTCGTGGGTGATGGCGTTGGACACACTAAAGGCCAGCAGCACCGCGGTCATGGTGCCGTAGTTCTGCAGGTATTCGGGGATTAACTGCCGGCGCAGCAAAAAAGCCAGCGCCCACGCCATCAGTGCGCCAATGACCGTGCCGCAAGCGATGGTGGCCAAAAAAATGCCGATGGTGTGCCCTTCCTGGTGCGACACGATGGCTTCATAGACCAGCACCGCAAACAACGCGCCCAGCGGGTCGATCACGATACCTTCCCAGCGCAAGGTGTTGGCGATGCGCGCATTCGGCCGCACTGTGCGAAGCATCGGGGCGATCACGGTGGGTCCGGTAACGCAGGTCAGTGCGCCAAACAGCAACGCAAGCTCCCAGTTGAGCCCGGCGATGTAATGTGCGGCTACCGCCAGCATCAGTACAGCGACCACGGCGCCATAACTGACCAGTCCGCGTACCGCTTTGCCGATACCGGGCAATTCGTGAAGACGCAGACTCAGGCTACCTTCGAACAGAATCAGCGCTACCGATAACGAGACGACCGGAAACAACAAGTTGCCGAGAAGTTGATCGGGTTTCAGCACGCCGGCGACGGGTCCCAGCACGATGCCGGCCAGCAATAAGAACAAGATCGCCGGCAGCTTGACCCGCCAGGCCAGCCATTGCGCCAGAAAGCCGATGGTCAGCATGCAGGCAAGCATCAGGCCGAGTTCGAGGGTCATTGGCAATCCTTGGCGCCGCATCGGGGCGCGCTGTGATCAAGACGCATAGGCCGGCGGCCTAGTCGGTCCGCATCCAGCATCTCGGATACAACAGCTATCCGTCCACAGGACAATTCTGAAAAACAGATGGAACCGTACAGGGGAGGATGCCAGGCCCCGGTATCGGACGGGGGAGGGAGGGGAGCCGATACCGGGGTGGCGGGGGCTGAGCTCAATAGAGAACTAGCCGGTGCAGATAATAGACTTCCCTCGAGGGAAGTCAATACTGGTCAGTACAAAAAAGCTGGTACGGCATGCCTAAGCGCTTGGCTGGAAACTAAAACCGCCGGTATTGCAGTGCTTCGGCCAGATGCGTGCGATCGAGCACGGCGGCGCCGCCATCGAGATCGGCAATGGTGCGGGCCACGCGCAAGGTGCGGTGATAGGCCCGCGCCGAAAGATTCAGGCGTTCTAAAGCGGCGTTGAACCATTGCCGTTCTGCCGGCCCTAGGGCGCAATCGCGTTCCAGTTCACGCGTGCTGATTTCCGCGTTGGGCCGCCCCGCCCGCATCAAAGCGTGTTGCCGTGCCTTCATGACCCGCGCCCTGACGGTGGCGGAATCTTCGTCGTAGATGCTGCGTGGCGTACCTAAATCGGCGACAGGCACACGCGGTACCTCGACGCTTAAATCGATGCGATCCAACAGCGGGCCTGAGATACGCGAGCGGTAACGTTGTCGCTGATCGGGGGTGCACTGGCAGCGCTCGCCTGAATCGCCGGCATACCCGCAAGGGCATGGGTTCATCGCCGCAACCAGCTGGAACTGTGCGGGGAAGGTCGATTGGCGGGTGGCTCGTGAAATGACGATGCGGCCCGATTCCAGCGGCTCCCGCAGCACATCCAGCGCGTGTCGGCTGTGCTCTGGCAGCTCGTCCAGAAACAGTACGCCGTTATGCGCCAGCGAGATTTCGCCCGGGCGAGGGTTGGAGCCGCCGCCGACCAGGGCCACGGCCGATGCCGTGTGATGCGGCGCGCGAAAGGGCCGTCGCCGCCAATGCTTTGGATCGACCGGCTGGCCGGTGACCGACAAAATGGCGCAGGTTTCCAGCGCCTCGGATTCGGTCAGCGGCGGCAAGATGCCGGGCAGTCGTTCGGCCAACATCGTCTTGCCGGTACCCGGTGGTCCTACCAGCAACAGATGGTGGCCGCCGGTGGCGGTGATCTCCAAGGCACGCCGCGCCTGCAGCTGACCACGCACATCGATCAAGTCCGGGCCATGGTAGGTGTCCACCGGCACGCTGGAAGCGTCTGGCGGAGCCAGCTCTTGCGCGCCGCGCAGCCAGCCGCAAACCTCGGCAAGCGTGTCGGCTACGCGCACATCGACATCGGAGATCAGCGCGGCTTCGGCCGCGTTGGCACGGGGAACGACTACCCGCCGTCCGCGCGCGCGGGCACGCAACAAGGCCGGAAGTACCCCGGAAACCCCGCGTAAAGCACCGGAAAGCGCCAGTTCGCCTAGAAATTCGCAATCATCCAGTTTTTCGCGCGGTACCTGCCCGCCCGCGGCGAGAATGCCCAGGGCAATGGCCAGGTCGAAGCGACCGCCATCCTTGGGCAATTCAGCTGGGGCCAGATTCACGGTAACCCGGCGATTGGGATATTCGAAGGCCGTGTTTTGAATTGCCACCCGCACCCGGTCACGTGCTTCACGCACGGCAGCTTCGGGCAGGCCGACGATATTCGTTCCCGGCAAGCCGCCGGAAAGATGCACCTCGACCATGACCTGCGGTGCGGCGACTCCCTCTTGTGCGCGGCTGAGGGTGACGGCCAGGCTCATCGTGTTGCCGGCAAGGCACAGGCGTTATGAGCGTCGCTGGCCTGCTTGAACATGGCGACTCCATTTGCCGTGCAAAAAAACAGCCGCCCCCTGACTGTTCTCGGGGTGTGAGGGTGACGAATCAGGGGGACGGCTCCCGGGTTGTGGGCGAGTGCTAAGCCCCGTGGGGAGCCGCACCGGCCTCAAGATCTGCAACGCGTCGCTCTAGTTCCTCTACTTTGGCGCGCGTACGCGCCAGAAGCTGGCTTTGAACGTCAAATTCTTCGCGCGTGACTAGGTCAAGGCGGCGCAATCCTTGTGCCAGGACATCGTGAAAGTTGGCTCGCAAATCCTGTTGCGCTTGTACCAGTCCTGGTGGAACCAACGAAACCAGCCGTTGGGCTAGTTGATCGATATTCTGTCTATCCATCATGGATAGCACCTCGAGCTTGTCGAATTGAAGTGTAGGAGAGTGTTTAAAGGCGCCGCCATCGGATAACTCCACCAAAAGATGTAGGGATTCTCCTACAAGGCTGAAAAGCGGGCGAGCGTCACACTTTGCGTGGCGAGGCGTTTGGGGCGGCCTGTTTGCGGCTCGAAGCTTGCTTTCAAAGCGCCCGCAATCGTTGCGGTGACTCAGTTTCAAGCCTACAGAACGCACTCATGGCTCGCCTGAGGACGCTGTCACAGAGTCGTAGGTCGGCGTGAATATCTGCGTTTACTCGCCACGATAAGAGCAGGCTGTGGCCGACAAGGACTACATGGGCTATGAGGTCAGGCTCCGATAAGGGCAAAATGCACGCCTAACGACGAGGAATACCCATGAAGCTGGTGGTAGCAGTCATCAAGCCCTTCAAGCTGGACGATGTGCGCGAGGCACTGGCCGAGGTTGGCGTGCAAGGCATCACAGTGACTGAGGTCAAGGGGTTTGGTCGCCAGAAGGGGCATACCGAGTTGTATCGCGGCGCCGAGTATGTGGTCGACTTTCTACCCAAGATCAAGCTGGAAGTCGCCGTCGCCGACGATCAGTTGGAGCGGGTAGTGGACGCGATCCAGAATGCGGCCCGCACTGGCAAGATCGGCGACGGCAAGATCTTTGTCAGCACGTTGGAGCAGGTCATCCGGATCCGCACCGGTGAGTTGGATAACGACGCGTTGTAACGCGGCCTCAGGCCGCGCTCGGTGGCAGCGGCAGCGCTTGTGCGCGTTCGAATCGGCGGTGATGAATCATCAGCCCGATGTAATAGACGACGTAATAGCCAATCGTCAGGCCAAAGACCAGTAAGGTAAGCGGGCTATTGCCAAAGGCCGGTGCCGACTGCGCGGCGGCAGAATCCTGCATCGACGGCATCATTACCAGAAAGCGCCAAATCAACCGGCTGACCAGCAATACGGTCAGGGCGCCGCCAATCCATGGATTAGGGATATAGGCATCCGCGCCGTTGGCATCGCGTTCAAAGCGAGTCAGGCGCACGCCGATAAGCCCCAGCACCGAACCGCCAGCGACGCCACCGAGCAAGGCCTCCAATAAATGGATGTCTTGCAGGCCGGCAAGTGCGCTCATGCCACCGAGGACACTGAGAATGACGATGCGCGTCATCATCCGTTTGCGGCGGATTGGCTGCGGGCCGAAATGGCTGCGCATCCGGCGCCAGATGACATAGGCCATCAATGGAATCATCGCCATCGGCGCAATCAGGTGGGGCGTCATGAGCTAACTCGTCTTCGTAAGGAGTAGGTGCAGGCTAACTGCAGCATAGGGTTATTACGATTGACGCAGCTAAGCAGTTGCGGTTGACAGTCGTCACCCGCAACTGGAGGGATTACTTGGCTTTGCCCTGGTTGGCCACGGCCGCCATCTTGGCCTCGATGGCAGCGGCATCGCCCAGGTAGTAGCGGCGCAGTGGCTTGAGCTCGTCGTCAAACTCATACACTAGCGGCACGCCATTGGGGATATTCAGCTCGACGATATCGTCGTCTGAAATGCCATCGAGATACTTCACCAGCGCGCGCAGCGAATTGCCGTGGGCGGCAACGACACTGCGCTGGCCCGAGCGAATCGCCGGTGCCAGTAGCTCGTGCCAATAAGCAACGACACGCACCACGGTGTCCTTCAAGCATTCGGTATCGGGAATGTCTTTGGGATCGAGGGCGGCATAGCGCGGGTCATGCACAGATTCGTTGGTGGCACGATCCAGCGGCGGTGGTGGAATGTCATAGCTGCGGCGCCACACTTTCACCTGATCATCGCCGTACTTGGCCGCCGTCTCGGCTTTATTGAGCCCGGTGAGCGCACCGTAATGGCGCTCGTTGAGGCGCCAGTCGGTGAGCACCGGGATCCACATCAGATCCATCGTGTCCTGCACATGCCACAACGTGCGCACCGCGCGTTTAAGCATCGAGGTATGCGCAATGTCGAAGCTGTAGCCCGCCTCTTGCAGCAAGCGGCCCGCTTCCTGAGCTTCAGCGATACCTTGCGTGGTGAGGTCAACGTCGGCCCAGCCGCTAAAGCGGTTGTCCAGGTTCCATTGGGATTGGCCGTGACGGATCAATACGAGCTTATGCATGGCGAGGATCTGGTTGCGTGAAAAGCGAGATGGTGAAGCGCCGCCGGGAGTCCGTCAAATCGACCGTGCCACAGGTCATGCTAAACCCGGGGCGATCCGGCGGCATCCTATAGCCACTCAACACCCGCTGGAGTTCGTTTATGCGTCATACCTTGCTTGTTCTTGCCCTCGTGCCGGCTCTCATGCTGCCCCTGGCTGCCGTTGCACATGGTTTTAGCGATACCGACAAGATCAACGGCGCCGTGCGTGTCGAAGCCGGTCAACAGGCAGGTGATGTCAGTACCGTCAATGGCGGTGTGCATATCGGCGATGGCGCGGTGATACAGAAAGCCAGCACGGTGAACGGCGTGGTCGATCTGGGGGATAAGGTCCAGGCCCGCGAGATCGACACGGTCAATGGTGCGATTACCGTCGGTTCCAGCAGTCATGTCAGCGGCACGATCGAAGCCGTCAACGGCGCCATTCACCTGGGCAAGAACGCCGACGTAACGGGCAAGACCAGCAACGTCAACGGCGTGATTAGCCTGGATGGCGCCCATGTCGGCGGTGGCCTTGAGACGGTCAGTGGCGACATTCTGGTCGGTGCCAATTCGCGGGTCGAAGGTGGAATCCTGGTCGACAAACCCGGCGGCATGTTCAATTTCAACTCCAATAACCGCAAACCGCGTGTAGTGATCGGTCCGCACACCGTAGTGCAGGGCACGCTGGAGTTCCGCCGTGAGGTGGTGCTGCAGGTCAGCAGCAGTGCGCAGATCGGCCAGGTGATAGGTGCCACGCCGATCAGCTTCAGTGGCGATCAGCCCTGAGTCTGAAACGCCCCTGACTCGCTATCGCGAGTCAGGGGCAACTTGGGTGACGCTGAAAGTGCGCGCGTTACACCCAGTCGCGCGGATGCAGATAATCGGCCAGCCGCGCTTCGGCAGAGCCGGCTTCGGGCTGGTAAGCGTATTCAAAACGCACCCGTGGCGGCAGGCTCATCAGGATCGATTCGGTGCGGCCGCCGGACTGCAGGCCAAAGAGCGTGCCGCGGTCATAGACCAGGTTGAATTCGACATAGCGGCCGCGTCGATACAGCTGGAACTCCCGCTCGCGTTCGCCAAAAGGCGTGTCTTTTCGGCGCTCCACAATGGGTAGGTAGGCGTCGAGAAAACCTTGGCCCACCGCCTGAGTGAATGCAAAACACGAGTCGAAACCGCCTTCGCTGAGATCGTCATAAAACAAACCGCCGACGCCGCGCGTTTCGCCGCGATGCTTCAGATAAAAATACTCGTCGCACCATTTTTTATAACGCGAATAGACGTCCGTACCGAAGGGTCTGCACAGATCATGTGCGGTCTTGTGCCAGTGCGCCACATCCTCGTCAAAGGGATAGAACGGAGTCAGGTCAAAACCGCCACCGAACCACCACGCCGGTTCCATCCCCGGCTTGCTGGTTTCGAAATAGCGCACATTGGCATGGGTCGTCGGCAGATACGGGTTATGCGGATGCAGCACCAGCGAAACGCCGGTGGCGACAAAGCTGCCCCCGGCCAACTCAGGGCGGTGCGCCGTGGCGCTGGGCGGCAATTGGCTGCCGTGCACCAGCGAAAAATTGACCCCGGCCTGCTCGAATACGTTGCCGCCGCGCAACACGCGAGTACGGCCACCGCCGCCGGCGGGACGGACCCAGGCATCCTCCTCGAAACGCGCCGAGCCATCGACCGCTTCAACCGCCGTGCAGATACGGTCTTGCAGTTCACGCAGGAAGTTTTCGACTCGCTCGACTTGCTGACTCATGGCAATTCATCCTCGGTTTAACGCTTCAATGACTAACGTTTTGCTTCGCGTAGCGAGCTTAGCAAGCCCTGGAGCCGTGTCGCTGCGGCGCGGCGTCGCGCCGATCCAACCGGAGTAGCCGACTGGGCCCAGAGAACCCGACTAGGCAAGCCGGTGGCCTCTCGCTAGGCTCGCGCCATGACTGTCATGGAATGGTCACTATCGCTTTACGGCCTGAATCCCATCATGCAAACCGAGAATTCAATTTGAATGCTCCCCAGGCACGTTGGTGCGTATTAATTCCGTGTCTTAACGAAGAGGCCGCCATCCAGGGCGTGGTGGAATCGGTCTTGGCCTTGGGTGTGCCCGTCATCGTGATCGACGACGGCTCCGATGACCGCACCCCGGAGATCGTCGGCAGCCTGCCGGTGACCTTGCTCAGACATGCTCAGCGCAGCGGTAAAGGCGAGGCTTTGCGCCGTGGTTTTCGCGAAGCGCTGCGGCAAGGCTATGACGCGGTGCTGACTATGGACGGCGATGGCCAGCACCTGGCTGCCGACATTCCGCGCAGTGTCGAAGCGGCCCGGTGTTATCCCCAGCATATGGTGATCGGCGCTCGCTTGCTCGATCGTGCGCAGCAGCCCAAGGGACGCAGGCGTGCGAACGCGGTCGCCGATTGGGGTATTTCCGTGGCCTGCGCCCAGCCGATCGCCGACACCCAGAGCGGACAACGCTGGTACCCGCGTGCGGCTTTGGATCTGGTGGAGCTGCCGGCCGAGAATTTCGTCTTTGAGGCCGCGATTCTGATCGCCGCGTCGCGCGAAAAGGGCCTTGGCGTGGTCTCGGTGCCGATCGCTTCACGCTATGAAGGCGAGTTCCGCCACAGCCACTTCAGCCCGGTGCGCGATGTCACCCGCATCACCGTTTATACCGTGGGGCGGGCGCTTCATTATGGTCATTTCTGGGCCAGCTATCGCCGCTCGCGCAGGGCTCCGCTGATTTTCGGCGACCTCGCAACGCACTCCTGACGATGTGTCAGCAAACCACGCTGTCGCTTTACACGACAGCGTTGCCAGCGATTGCTGGATTATTCGAGATCGCCCAACTGGGCATCCATCTTCGGCGCAGCCAGCCACTTGGCGATGTCTTCGCCGAGCTCATTGGCGGTGCGTTCAAGTACGGAGCAATTGCCTTTGAAGCCGGCAAACGCGCCGCCCATCGAGTTGCGCCGCCCTTTGAAGCTGCCCACCGCCTGTCCGTCCTGGTAAAGCTTGCCCTTTACCGACATCGACTTGTGGTGGCCGAGGAATGAATTGCCTTCCGAGACCACGTTGGTGATTTCCATCACCAGCACCCGGCCAGGGTGGTTGCTGTCGGCCTGCGCGGCGAATGACGTCTTGATGTTGGTATCGCGGCCGTGCTCGGCGATGGCATCGGGCAGCTTCTCGTCCAGTTTGCATTCGCGTTTGACGGCGCCTGGAATATCCGCGTCTTCATTGAACGGTACCGGGCGCTGAATCAGTATCGAGTCATCGGCATAGGCCGACTGCCAGACACCAAGCATCACGATGGATGCCAGTAAAAACTTACGCATGTTTTCCCCGTCCCTTGATGGAATAACGGAGTGCCTTGAACGTGCTGTGGCAACTTCCGGCGGCGAGTATGCCGCAAACGGGGGACGAATCAGATAGGGGCGGTGGGGCGCGAATACATCGCCGCGGTTCGCCCGTGAGCCAGCAATCGGCCGTCGTGTTCAACCCGAAACGCGTACTGCGAGCCACTGTCGTCGCTGTAAAGGCATTCGGTATGGACATCCAAATGCCCGTGCAACGAATCAATGTATTCTTCGGCCAGGACCACGTCGCGCAAGCTGACCAATTGACCGTGGCGTACGGTTTCTATGCCTTGCGATCTTGCCAACAAAGCGCCGTGCACTGCCATCGCCTGCGCTCCGTATTCGGCCAGATGCACGGCGTGCAAGCCGCGTTCACCGCGCAAGGGGTGATCGGCATGCGTGTGATGGGTACTGATGGCGTGAATGGTCGTTGCATCCCACGTTACGACCGCATCGAGCAGGCACATCGCGCCGGCATGAGGAATCAAATGCGCCCAATCGGCCCTGACCAGCATGATGGCCTCAGGAAGACCGTTCGCGCGAAAGCATCATATTGATCGGCTCTGGCTCAACCCGATGAACCGTGGCGCGATGAGCGGGGTCTTGCCAGAAATCGTAGAAATTGAACCAGTTATACGGCGCTGCACGAATGTAATGTTCGATCCGTTGCGCATAGCGGCTAAGCAGCATGTCGAGCGCCGGCGCCCGATCATGCCGGGGAACATCCACGCGATCGGCAAAGGGTTCGAACACCAGCTTGTAGCGATTGCCACCCAGGTAGATACCAAAACAAAGCACCACCGGCACCTGCAATGCATGCGCCAGCAACCATGGGCTGACCGGAAACGGTGCCGGTTTGTCGAGCAGGTCGGCATGGCGTAGCACCTCATGTTCGCGGCCGCGATCCGCCAGCATGGCAACCATGGCGCCTTGTTCACAGGCCTCGGCGATGGCCAGAGTGATCGACGCGCCGTCGCGCGAAGCATCGATGACGCCAGCTCCCACATCCGGTGCCAAAGCTTCAAGAAGCTCCGTCATGGCCGGGGTTTTCTGCTTATCCAACAACACCCGCAAGCGTTGCTCGGGGCAGCGTGCACTCAAGGCACGCAATGCCTCAAAACTGCCTTGATGGGAACCGAACAGCAGCACGCCGCGGCCCAGCACAAGGCGTTGCTCGAGCAACTCCAGCCCTTCGGTTTCAATCGCAAAGGCCTGCTCGCCGTGCGCCAACAGAAAAATACGATCCAGCGTGGTGGCGGCGTAGCAGTGGATGTGTTTCATCACTTGCCACGGCGTGGCTGGGCGGCCAAACACACGCTGCAAATATTCTTGCGATGCCCTTCTTTCGGGCTGGCGGCGCAGATAAAAATACAGCGTAATGGGGTACAGCAGCAGCCGTCCTACCCCGCGTCCGCCATACAGGGCAATGGCGCGAATCAGCCAGAGCGCAAAACGTCCGCCGCCTTCCGGGCGGTTTCGCCAATGTCCGCTCATGGCTGCGCTTCGACGATGCCGCGCGCCAGCTTGGCGCCATCGCGGAGAATTTCAAAATGGATGCGCCCCTGGCTTGCCGGATGACGGGTTTGCGTCAACGTCAACTGGGCCTGTTGCGCCGGCCATAACGGCGCCATGAATTTGGCCTCGAGCACCGCGGTCAGCCGCAAGCCGCGCCACGCGCGCAAGGCCACGGCAACCTGCTCCAGCATCAGCACGCCCGGTACCAACGGATGGCCGGGAAAGTGCCCAGGCAGACTCGGGTGATCCGCCGCGATACAAAGCGGCGCACTGTAATGGGACGTGTTCATGGTATGGCGATACCGCTCAGCTGGTGCGGTGCTGTTCAATGTAGACGGATAGTGCACGCAGACTGCTGAATATCTGTCGATTGTCCGCATGATCCGAGCGCAGCTGAAAGCCGTAGCGCTTGGTCACCGCAAGGGCGATTTCCAGGGCGTCGATGGAATCCAGGCCCAAGTCACTGCCGAACAACGGCATATCGACGTCGATCTGTTCGGGCGTGACCGTTTCCAGATTCAGAGCTTTCACGATAAGCGTTGCCAGCTCGTGTTGTGCGGCGGTCTGTTCAGCCATGCGTGTCCCGATACTTCGACATTCAGAAGAGCCTGTAACCGGCCCTATGCCCTCCCCCCGGCGGTGCAGGGCGCGGAGTGTAACATGGGCCTCCTGTTGATCCTGGCTGGCTATGTATGGTTAAAAGCTGTGAAGACATGCTGAATGCCCCCGCCTTTCGCCCGGCGCCGCGCGTGTCCTATCGCCACGTCGATGCCGATGTGGCCTTGAGCGAAGCTGGGACCCTGGCGGTTTTCAGTTTTGGCGCAGGTGCCGAATCCAGTGACGATCCGCGCTGCCTGCGGGTGGATCTGGAATGTTTCGACGCACCCGCCCCACTGGAAATCTGGCAGGTGGACGCAGCGGTTGATCACGGCAGCGAAGGCGCGCTGCACTGGTCGGCGGGCGCGGGCTGGCTGTTTGCTGCCCTCACCCTGGATGAGCGCGAACACGGCGGTATTCGCGACACCGCGGCATGGGCCTATCGGCAGCTGCGTGACTTTATCGGCCGCCGCAACGAGCGGCATGTGCTGCGCATCTGGAATTACCTCGGGGCAATCAATCGCGGCGAAGACGATGCCGAACGTTACAAACAATTCTGCGATGGCCGTGCGGCTGGCGCGGGTGATTTTTTTGCCGACGGTTTTCCCGCCGCCACGGCGATTGGCCATCACGCCGCAGAGCATCGCTTGCAAATCTATCTGCTGGCCTGCGACCAACCCGGCCAGCGAGTGGAAAACCCCCGGCAGGTCAGCTCTTGGCATTACCCGCGGCAGTACGGCCGCACGTCGCCTGGTTTTGCCCGTGCCATGGCCTTGCCCGAGCGCGATGTATTGGCTATTTCCGGCACCGCCGCGGTGGTAGGGCATGCCTCGGCGCATCGGGACGATCTGGATGCGCAGCTCGAAGAAACCTTGACCAATCTAGAGGCGCTATTGCGCCATGCCGATATGGCGGCCGGCTTCGATACCCATTCGCCGCTCAAGGCCTATGTGCGTCATCCCGCCGATGCACCGCGCGTGCGCGAATTTTTGCGCCAGCGCCTTCCCGGTGTTCCGGTGCTGCAACTGCACGGCGATGTGTGCCGCAGCGAGCTGTTGATTGAACTGGACGGTTGGCGCTACGCCTGAGCGGTTTCAGTGCGCGGCGCAGCTGGGCTGGGTGCTGCGATAACGGGTAATCAGGAATTGGGTCAGTGCCGTCTGGCTGGCGGGCAAGGCGGCATACATCGC
Source organism: Dyella silvatica (assembly GCF_026283955.1). Classification (GTDB taxonomy): domain Bacteria; phylum Pseudomonadota; class Gammaproteobacteria; order Xanthomonadales; family Rhodanobacteraceae; genus Dyella_C; species Dyella_C silvatica. The sequence goes on from NZ_JAPDPE010000048.1 coordinate 12,353, forward strand.
CGCCAAGCTCGGATCGCCTTGTTGATCCAGAACCATCACCGCCTGCACGGTGGGTGATTTCGACGGCTGATAAGTCAGGCGCGCGGTGCAGCGATCAGGGTGGCTCAGGCTATCGGGCTGAGGCGATAGTGTCGGCTTGGGCGTCGAGGTGCCCAGCAGCCCATCGAGTTGCTTGTGCGCATCCGGAAAAATGCCTTCGGCCGCGCGGTACATGCAGCCCAGGCAGGCGGGTATTTCTTCCAGCGTCAACCAGCCATCGGCTGCCCCGGTGGGGGCGATGAAGTTGAAGATCGCATTGCCATCCTCACCGACGATGGCGCGCTGTACCCGCCAGCCACGTGGAATGATGATCCAGCCGACGGCGTTGGTATGCACTAGCGCGATCTGGTTGCGCAGCGCAGCCGGAATCGCCGGCTGCAAGGCGGGCAAGTTGGCGTTGGGTTCCTCCCAGTCGCCTTCGGCATCATTCAAATCGATGCGCCACGACGGAATGTCAGTCAGCAGCTGCCCCGAAGCATCTTTGGGGTGGATGGCTGTCAGCCGGTAATCGCGTCCTTCGGTAGAGCTGTATCGACTTGGCGCGCCGGCCAGTTGGTGAACATGGTCGGCGGCGGTGGTCGGTGCCGCGTGCAGGCCGATAGCGACCAGCCACCCGGCAAAGGCAAGCCAGGGGCTTGGTTTCATCCATGTCTCTGCGCGATGCATGCGGCGGGTCCGGAGGCGAAAGAGTGTGACGGCGGATTATTTTTTGACCGGGCGTTGCCAGCCAGGCAAGGTCGCCTGGCGGCCGCGAGCGATGGTGAGCTCGCCCTCCGGCGCATCGCTGGTAATCACCGAGCCGGCACCGATGGTAGCCCGCGCGCCGATGCTTACCGGCGCGACCAGGGAGCTGTTGGAGCCGATGAAGGCGCCATCGCCAATCTGCGTCAGGTGTTTGTTCACCCCGTCGTAGTTGCAGGTAATGGTGCCGGCGCCGATATTCACCTGGCGTCCGATATCGGTATCGCCGAGATAACTCAGGTGATTGGCCTTGCTGCCTGCGCCGAGCCGGGCTTTTTTGGTCTCGACGAAGTTGCCGATATGTACACCGGCATCCAGTTCGGTGCCCGGGCGCAGCCGCGCAAATGGACCGATAGTGCATGCTCCATGCGTTACCACGCCTTCCAGGTCGCAGTGCGCCAGCACCACGGTGCCGGCGGCGAGCTGCACATTTTTCAGTCGGGTGAATGGGCCGATGCGCACATCCTCACCGAGTTGCACCTGGCCTTCGAGAATCACGTCGATGTCGATTTCGACATCGCGCCCCACCTCGACCTGCCCGCGTATGTCCAGCCGCATGGGGTCGGCCAGCCGCACGCCTGCCAGCATCAGGTTGCGGGCGGCGCGTTGCCGGTACTGGGCCTCCAGCTCGGCCAGTTGCAAAGGGTTATTGACGCCTGCGGTTTCAACCGGGTCGGCGCACTCGATATTCAATGCCGCGCGGTTCTCCGCGGCGGCCATCGCGAAAATGTCGGTGAGGTAGTACTCGCCCTGGGCGTTGTTGCGATCGATCCGGGCGATCCAGCGCTTTAGCGCGGCCGCTTCGCCGGCCAGAATGCCGGTGTTGATGAGGTTGATCGCGCGCTGGCTGTCGCTGGCGTCTTTCTCCTCGACCACGGCCTGCACCAAGCCGTGACTGTCGCATAACACGCGACCATAGCCGTGTGGGTCGGCCGGCCGAGTGGTCAACAAATTCAGGTTGTTGCCGGCGCTTACCAGCCGGCGCAGGGTATCGGCCTGGGTTAACGGCACATCGCCATACAGCACCAGTACCTGGGCTGCATCGGGCACCTCGCGCAGGGCTTGATCCACGGCATGACCGGTGCCCAGTTGCTGGGCCTGCAAGACCCAATGCAGGTCGGCCTGGCCGGCGAATGCCTGTTGTACTTGCTCGCCGTTGTGGCCGTACACCACGTGTATGGCCTGTGGCTGCAGGGCGCGGGCGGTCTCCAGCACATGCGCAAGCAGGGAGCGGCCGGCCAATGGCATCAACACCTTGGCCAGTTTTGACTTCATGCGCTTGCCTTCACCAGCGGCAAGGACGATGACGTGAAGAGCGGGGTTATTCATGACGAAGTGCGCGGCCATGTCGGGGCGGCGAGCATAACAGCCCACGCGTATTGCCTCGCCGCGCGATCGCTGGAATGTGATGGCGTTGCTAGTGCCGCAAAGGTGTATGGCCTGAGCGGGCGCTAAGCACAAAGAGCGGGCGCATAACGCAAAAACGCTGGCTCGAGGCCAGCGTTTTTGCAGTCTTTAATCAAGACTTGCGGTGCGCCTATCAGGCTGCCGCGTCTTTCAGCTTCTTCAGCGGGCGAACCTTGACCTTCACCGAGGCAGGCTTGGCAGCGAACCACTGCTCTTCCTTGGTGAACGGGTTGATGCCTTTGCGCTTGGGCTTGGCCGGCACGCTGATGGCAGAGATCTTCAACAGGCCCGGCAGGGTGAACGAGCCAGCGCCTTTCTTGTGAACGGAACCCGCCACGGCACCTTCCAGTGCTGCCAGAACCGCACGTACGTCCTTGGCCACCACATTGCTCACCTCAGCGAGGTGGGCGACCAGGCCGGACTTGCTCAACGCCTCTTTGATCGGCTTGTGAGCGACCGGCTTAGCTGCGGTCTTAGGGGCCGCCGTCTTTTTGCTTGCTGCTTTCTGCGTCTTCGCCATGGGTATCCCCGTGCTTGTTGGATGAATTTGGCTGTTATGCCTCTCGGCATGCGCAATGTAGGGCAAGTTTGCGGCGACACCAACTGCCGAAATGCTTTTTGTGCGGGAAAGAGACAGGTTTGGGCAAAATGATTGAGTCATTTTGCCCGGCTGGGCAGGGTGAGAGAGCAATTTTTAGCCAGTTGTAGGTGCACGCCTACAGACGGCAAGGGACTCCGCTGAGGCACTTCGTCAGTGTCGCGACAGCGATCACCAGGAAGGCGTCGGTACAATGCGCTGCAGATTACCCCGCGTTAGCCGATACCAGAGTCTTAGCGGCTTCCAGCCAAGCAGGAACAGGGACAATACCTAGTGATTAACCGGATTTCCGGTCGCCGCAGTGTGCGCGGCGGGCGGCTGTGGCTAACTGTATGGGCCGGTGCGTGGTGGTTGGCATCGAGTACGGCATTCGCGCAAAACGCTGCGAGCGAGCAAGAGCAGCGTGAGCGCGCACAGCGCGAGGCGCAGCAGCGTGAACGATTGCGAGAGGCGCCGGATGTACGCCTGCAACCGGCCCAGGCGAGCGACTACCGGCAAACTACCTTGCCGCAGGAAACGCCTTGTTTTCGCCTGGATTCGTTGAAGCTGGAAGGACCGCGCAGCGAGGCGTTCGGCTTCGTACAGCGCTATCTTGACCGCTACGCAGGGCAATGCGTCGGCCAGCAAGGGCTGGAGTTGATTGCGCATCGCGCCTCGGATCTGATCCTGGCGCAAGGCTATGTGACCACGCGTCTGGTCACGCCCGAGCAAAATCTCGCCCAGGGGCAACTGCGCCTGCTGCTGATTCCCGGCACCGTCGGCGCGGTACGTTTCGCCCCCGGCTCGGCTCGCGCGACCTGGCTTAATGCGCTGCCGCTACGTTCCGGCGATCTGCTCAACCTGCGCGATATCGAGCAGGGCCTGGAGCAGATGAAGCGAGTGCCTTCACAAGATGTGAAGATCGACATTGCCCCTGGCAGCGAACCCGGCAGCTCGGATCTGGTGATCGCGGTGACCCGCGGCAAGCCGTGGCGCATCACCCTCAACCTGGACGACAGCGGCGCCCGCTCCACCGGCCGCGAGCAAGGCGGGGTGAACCTGACGCTGGATCAACCGCTCGGCCTCAACGATCTGCTGGTGGCGGGCGCCAGCCATTCGGTGGGGCGTTATCGCGGCATTCGCGGTACCACCGGTGCCAATTTCAACTACAGCCTGCCTTGGGATAACTGGACTTTCAGCGCCTCTACCAATGGCTATGGCTACCGTCAGCCAGTGACCGGCGCGCTGCAAACCTTCAGTTTTACCGGCCGCTCGCGCACCACCAGCGTCAGCGCTACCCGGCTGGTGCAACGCGATGCCACTAGCAAAACCTCGCTGCAGCTGACCATCGGCGGCCGTCAGGCGCACAGCTACATCGATGGTGTCGAGATCCAGAACCAGCGCCGACAAACACGCTCGGCCGAGCTGGCCTTGCTGCATCGTCGCTACCTGGGCAATGCACAACTGGATCTGCGTCTGGCGCATCGCCGCAATGTGCCGTGGTTCGACGGCGATTGGCGGCCCAGCGAACAGAGTGGCCCGGGCTTTCGCACCGGCATCAGCACGCTCGATGCCAGCCTCAGCTTGCCGTTCCAGGCGATCGGCCAGCGCTGGTTATGGACGTCTGAACTGCGTGCGCAAGCGACCACCGGCCAGGTCTATGCCGAGGACTACATCACCGTCGCCGGCCGCTACACCGTGCGCGGTTTCGACGGTGAATACAGCGTCGGCGGTCGCCACGGTTATTACTGGCGCAACACCGTGAGCTGGCCCATGGGCGACAGTGGCATCGCGCTGTATGGCGGGGTCGACGCCGGCCGTGCCGGCGGCTCGCCCACGCCTGGCTTGAACAGTCACAGCCTCAGCGGTGGCGTGCTCGGTGTGCGTGGTGGCCGCTGGGGCTTGAGCTGGGACTTGTTCGCCGGCTGGGCCTGGCAGGCACCGCAGGGTTTCAAAACCCGTCGCCCGGCTGCCGGCATGCAGTGGGTTTACACGTTCTAGCGCACTGCCTTAGACGAAACGCTGCTCCTCCTGCCCAGAGGGGGCGGTCGGGCGGGGGTTAAGCCTAGCCGCAAGGGCCAACCCCAGCTCAACCATCCCCGCAAAGGGTGCGAGCTCCAGGCATCACTCAACAGTTTGTGGAACGGACACCAAGGACTTTCATCATGTCGGACGTATCTCTTCACGCCGCAAGTGCAACCCCAGCCCATGGCAGCATACGGCCGAGCCGGACGCATCTATTGCGCCGCCACGCCCTGTGGGCCGCACTGACCGTCGCCTGCGGTCTGCCCAGCGTCTATGCGCAGAGCGCGCCGCCGGTGCACGTCGATGGCAGTACGAATACCGCGGTCATCCAGGCCGCCAACGGGGTGCCGGTAGTCAATATCGCGGCACCCAATCAAGCGGGTTTGTCGCATAACCGCTACCAGCAATTCGACGTCAACAGCCAGGGCCTGATCCTCAACAACAGCGGTGCGATCACCAGTACCAAGCTGGCGGGCTTCATCTACGGCAACACCAACTTGCCGAACGACACCTCGGCGCGACTCATCCTCAACGAAGTCACCTCGACCCTGCCCAGTCAGCTCAACGGCATGATCGAGGTGGCCGGGCGTGCGGCTGATGTCATCATCGCCAACCCCAACGGCATCGCGGTGAACGGCGGCGGCTTTATCAACGCGCCGCACAGCGTGCTCACCACCGGTACGCCGGTGATCGGCGCCGATGGCGCACTCAGCGGCTTTCGTGTCACCGGTGGCCGCATTTCGATCGACGGACAGCTCGACGCCAGCAGCATCGATCGGGTCGATCTGATCGCGCGCGCGGTGGCCGTCAATGCCGGCATCTGGGCCAACCAGCTCAACGTCGTCACTGGAGCCAACCAGGTGGATGCCGCCACGCTGGCGACGCAAAAGCTGAGCAATAGCGGTGCGACTCCCGCAGTGGCGCTGGACGTTTCCGCACTGGGCGGCATGTATGCCGGAGTGATCCGACTGGTCGGTACCGAGGCTGGCCTCGGCGTCAACAACCAGGGCCAGATCGCCGCAAAAAGCGGCGACTTGTCGCTCACCAACGCCGGCCAAATTGTTCTGGGTGGCAAGACCAGCGCCAGCGGCAACGTCACCGTCCAGTCCGCTCAATCGCTATCGAGCAGCGGCACGCTGGCAGCAGGTGGCGGCCTGAATGTGGGCGCCAGCGACATCAGTCACAGCGGTGTGCTGTACAGCGGCGGCAGCATGAATCTGGTCGCGGCCAGCGGTGCCTTGAGCAATAGTGGGCAGATCCAGTCTCAAGGCGCGCTGACGCTACAGGCGAACGGCGCCGTGACCAATACCGCTAGCGGCATGGTGTTGACAGGTAACGCGATCAATCTCAGCGCCGGGTCGCTGGATAACGCTGGCAAGCTCGAAGCTGCGCAAGGCGTCCATCTGCAAGTGAGCAGCGGCGCCCGCAACAGCGGTAGCGTGCTCGCCGATCAGGGTGACCTCGCCCTGCAAGCCGATACGCTCGACAACACCGGCACCTTGAGCGCCAGCGGTGACACCGCACTGACAGCAGTCACTTCGCTTAACACACAAGGCAGTGTGCTTAGCGGTGGCGCGTTGACCTTGACCGCACCGTCACTCACCACCGCCGGCACCGTGCAAGCCGGACAAAGCCTAAGCATCAACGGCGGCAGCCTTGGCAACAGCGGCAAGCTGTATGCGCTGGTTGGCGACGCGGCCATCCACCTGAGCGGCGTTTTCAACAACGCCAGTCAGGGCGATCTGTACGCCGGCAACAACCTCGGCATCAGCGCGGCCTCGCTGATCAATGCCGGTCGCATGGAGGCCAAACAGGCCGCCAACATCACTCTAAGCGGTGCACTCAGCAATAGCGGCCATCTGCAGGCGGACCAGACCGATGTGCTGCTCAGCGCCAATGCCCTGGATAACAGCGGCGTCATCAGCGCGCAGCGCCTTCTGCAATGGCAGGTCGTCAGTACTGCCAGCAACAGCGGCACCCTGATCAGCGGGCAGGCGAGCCATTTGTCGGCCCAGCGCTTCGACAACAGCGTTGGTGGCCAGCTGCAAAGCGGTTCGGATCTGACGCTGTCGGCGGTCACCCTCAACAACGCCGGCAACCTGCACGCCAAGGGCAATGCCAGCGTCAGCGGTACAGATCTGAGCAATGCCGTCGGCGCACAGCTGCTTGCCGATGGCACGCTTACCGTCAACAACACCGGCGCCATCGAGAATGCCGGTGTGATGCAGGCCGGTAGCGATCTCACGCTGGCGAACGCCGCGTCGTTCAACAATGCACAGAACGCCACGGTATATGCGGGCCAAAATCTGAATCTCGTGCTCACGCAAGCGCTCACCAATGCCGGGACGTTTTACGCCGCGCATATGGTCAGCCTGGCGGCGGGCAACGTCGGCAATAGTGGCATTCTGCGCAGCGGCGGTGGCTTGAGCTTGAACACCACTGGCGATGTCAACAGCAGTGGTGCCATCCAGGCGCAGCAGCAGTTGAGCCTGACCAGCGGCGGCAGCTTCACCAACAGCGGCAAGCTGTACGCCGTCGATAGTGGCTTGACCATCCGCAGCGGTGGCGCCTTTGTCTCGAAGGCTGGCGGCGATATTTATAGCGGACAGAACATCACCTTCCATGGTGGCAGTTTCGCCAACGCCGGTCTGCTCGAAGCGAAACAAGCCATCAGCCTGGGCGTCCAGGGCGATGTCGGCAATAGCGGCAGCATCCAGGCCGATAGCGGCGATCTCGCTCTCAGTGGCGCCACCCTGAACAACCAGGGCACGCTTAGCGCGACCGGCAACACCCAGCTCAATGGCAGCACCAGCGTGAGCAACGCCGGTCGTATCGTGACCGGTCAGGCACTGACCATCGCCAGTGCCAGCCTAAGCAACAGCGGGCAAACCCAAAGCGGTACCAGCACCGCGCTGCAAACCGCCAACCTGGATAACCGTGGCCGGATCCAGGCCGGCAGCACGTTGACGCTTAGCGGCAATCGCACCCTGACCAATGCCAGTGGCGGCCAGTTGCTTGCTACCGGCGATCTCAACAGCGATACCGCGGTGCAACTCAGCAATGCAGGCGTGATCCAGGCGGGCGGCAAGCTGGGTTTGCAGGGTACCGGCGCGATCGACAATCAGGCCGGCGGTACGCTTTACGCTACCGGCCAAACGCAGATCGAGCTCGGTGGCGCGTTGAATAACGCCGGTACGGTATATGCCGGCCAGGGCCTGCAACTGGACACCAACGGCTTGAGTAACAGCGGTAGCCTGCGCAGCGGCACGACACTCAATGTCAGCGTGCAAGGTAACGCCAGCAATAGCGGCAGCGCCTATGCCATGGGCGCCGCCATCTGGAACGTAACCAGCGCACTCGCCAACACGGGTGTGCTCGCAGCAGCGGGCACCACCACCGTTACCGCGAACAGCCTCAGTGGTGCGGGTACGCTGGCGGCAGGTTTGCAAAGCGATGGCAGTCTGGGAGCTGCTGGTGCGCTGGCTGTTACCACCAGCGGCGCGCTCGCCTCCAACGGCCGCGCACTGGCTGGTGGCGATATCCGTTTCAGCGGCAGCAGCCTCGATCTGTCCAACAGCCAGACACGGGCTGGCGGCGACGCCATACTCATGGCCACCCAGGGCGATGTGTCGAACCAGGGCGGCGATATCGCGGCCAATGGAACACTTGCGATCACCACGCCGGGCGCCTTCATCAACGGCGGCAGCAATGCGGTGCAAGGCGGCAAGCTCAGCGCCAGCGTGCTGAGCCTGCATGCGGCGAGTGTGATGAATCGCTACGGCAGCATCAGTCAAAGCGGCAACCGCGATATCGCGCTGAGCCTGACCGGTGCCCTCGATAACGCCTACGGCAAGTTCGCCAGCAATGCGGGCAATATCAGCATCAGCGCGGCCTCGCTGGATAACACCGGTGGCACGCTGCAACACGCAGGCAGTGGCAACCTCAGCCTGACCACGGCGGGCGATCTCAGCAATAACAGCGGCCAGATCGTTGGCAATGGTGCATTGACCTTGCAAGCGGGCGGCACGCTAAGCAATGCCGGTGGCAACATCGGTGTAGCGAACGAGGCCTCGGTTCATGCGGCGGCCATGGTCAACAACAGCGGTACGCTGGCGGCACGCCATATCGGCCTCAACGTCGATCAAGCGCTGAGCAATAACGGCGGCACCATGCAAGCCAGCGGCGGCCTTACCGTCACGGCCAACACGCTGGACAACACCGGCGGTTTTCTCAAGAGCACTAGCGCGCAAGCTGTCGGGGTGACGACCACCGGCGCGCTGACCAATGGCAGCGGTGGCTTCATTGGCGGCAATGGGGTGGTGGCGGTACAAGCAGGTAGCCTCACCAATGCCGGACAGATCTACGCCGGCAGCTCGCTGACCGCGACCTCGCAAAACGCGCTCAACAACAACGGTGGTGCATTACAGGCCTTGTCCTGGTTGAACGTAAATAGCGCAGGAGCCTTAAGCAATCGCAGCGGCCGTATCGAAGCGGGCGCGGGTGATGGCAACGCCACCCTTACCGTCAACGCAGCAAGCCTCGATAACGCCGGCGGCCGTCTTGCCAATGCGGGCGGCGGTGTCAGCACGGTTAACGCAGGCAGTGGCGTGACCAACCAGGGCGGCACCTTGGGCGGGCAGGGCGATCTCAACCTCAGCGCCAACAGCCTGGATAACAGCCAGGGCGGTCACGTGGTGGCCGGGCAAAACCTCAACTTCACCCTCAACGGCATGAGCAATGTCGGCGGCACGACCTATGCCGCCAACAATCTCGGCTGGAGCAACGGCGGTGCTTGGCTAGCCAATGCCAGCGGTGCGCTGAGTGCCGGTGGGCAGCTGGGCCTTAGCCTGCAAAACATCGACAACAACGGCGGCGATCTTGCCGCTGGCAGCAACCTCAATCTCAACCTCGCCAGCTTTAGCGGCGTGGGCCGCACCGTGGCCGGACAAGACCTTACCCTTAGCGTGGGTGGCGACTACACCAATGCAACCGGCAATACGCTGAAAGCCAATCGCGACTTCACCTTCAACATCGCCGGTAATTTCTACAACCCCGCTGGCGCTACCTTGCAATCGGTGCGCAACCTCACCGTTAACGCCGCCAATATCGATAATGCGGCCAGCGCTTATATCAACAGCAACGGCACCACCCTCAATGCCCGTGGCAACCTCAGCAACGAGGGGCGCATTGAAGGCGATGCGATAACACTGAATGCCGTGAACCTAAGCAACACCGGCAATATTATCGGCGGTGCGATTGCGGCAACCGCCAGTACGCTGACCAACGGTGCCGACCTGGGAGCGGCAGCTGACAACGCGGCCTATCAAAGCGCCATGATTGCCGCTACCCGCAGCATCGATTTGTTTGTCAGCGGCACCCTGCTCAACCGCGACGCGACCATTTTCACCCTCGGCAATTTGCGTATCGGTGCCGACGCCAACGGCAATCGCAGCGGCGCCGTGATCAACCAATCCGGCGATATCGAAGCCGATGGCAACGTCACCCTTGCGGCCAATAGCTTTACCAATCAGCGGCGTGTGTTCGAGACCGGCACTTATCAGCTCAGCGCCGACGAGGTGCTGCAGAACACCTTCACCGGCGCCTCGGTAGTGCGCTATCGCTATGACGATCCCAACCCCTTGCATCACCCGCCGTATGTCGATGCCAGTCAGGTGATCGGCGCGCAAGAGCTGGCGCTTTCCGAAAGCTGGTGCGCCAACCGCGGCGAACCGGGCAGCGATGGCGCATGGTGTAACGGCAATCAGCAGCCGGGACATAACTCGCACGATCTTTATCACTACGATTTTCAGGCAATCAACACCGACAAGCTGATATCGGTCGAGCGGCTTAAGCGTGCCAGTGCGGAAGGCCGGCTGCTCGCCGGTGGCGACATCACCTTGTCCGGCTCGGTGTTGAACGACAAATCCACCGTGGCTGCTGGTCGCAACCTCACCATCAACGGCGCAGACAGTGCCGGCAACACCGCCGTGCAAAACATCGCATGGGCGCCGACCGGCACCGTGCAACGCCACACCGATTATCAAGTCGGCATCTCCCACCTGGCCTATGACGGTGGCCGTCACTGGGCCTGGTGGCGCTATGAGACCTGGAACACCGGCGATACCTCCATACCGTTGGGCCTGGGCGCCGGCCAGGTGCCTGCGTGGGTCAATGTCGCACTTGGCAATAGCCTCGGCGCGGTGATGAGCGCAGGCAACACCGTCAACATCACCGCGCAAACGATCAGCAGCAGCGTGGTCGGAGCCGACGGCCAGCCCGTGCGCAATGCCATTGGTCTGGGCGCGAATGGTGGTGGTCAATCGATCAGCGGTAATGGTGTCGGTCCGGTGGGTAGCGTGGCGGGTCATGCCGGTGCTGTCGCAGGCACGGCACTGGGCGAGGCGCCTGGCGCCAGCAGTGGCGGCTCACTCAGCCTTGCATCAGGCCGCTATGGCGTAACCGCCGGCGCGCTGGCGCCAAGCACCACGGTGGGCGCCACGCCGGGTGTGGGTCAGGCGGTATCCGCCCTGGCGGGCCCCAACCCCACGGTGAATCTGCCGCAGTCCGGCTTGTACACCGTCAACAATCAGCCTGGCAGCAAATACCTGGTCGAAACCGATCCGCGGTTTGCGCAATACACCGCGTTTACCAGCAGTGACTACATGATGAGCAAGCTGGGCTTCGACCCTAGCAACATCCGTAAACGCCTGGGTGATGGCTTCTACGAACAGCGCAGCGTGCTCGACCAGATCGCCTCGCTGACCGGGCGGCGCTTTCTCAACGACAACACCAATGCCATGGCTCAGTACCGCGACCTGATGGACGCCGGTGCACAGGCCGCCGGTGCCTTCCAGCTCAGCGTGGGTGTGGCGCTTACCTCCGCACAAATGGCCCACCTCACTCAGGACATCGTGTGGATGGTCAACGCCACCGTGGACGGCCAAACCGTGCTGGTGCCGGTCGTGTATCTGTCCGAGGCACACGCCAGGGAGATGGCCGCCAATGGCGCCACCATCGCCGGTAAAAACGTCATCCTCACCGCCACCGGCGACCTCACCAACAGCGGCACCATCAAGGCCAGCGACAGCGCCCAGCTCACCGCCGCCAACCTGCTCAACAGCGGCAACATCAGCGCCGGCAATAACCTCAGTGTCACCGCCGCGCAGAACATTCTCAATGGCGGCACGATCAACGCCGGTGGCAATGTCAGCCTGGTTGCCGGTAACGATGTGCGCAGCGGGCTCGATGCCGCCGTGGCGCTTGGCGCGGTCAATTTGACTAATCTGGGCGCGCCGGTAAGCACCGTCGCCGGTGGCCTGGACATGGCGCAGCCCGGCAGCATAAGCACTGGCGGTAGCCTGGCTATCAATGCAGGCCGGGATCTCACACTCAGTGCCGCCCCAGTCAGTGCGGGCGGCAACCTCAGTCTAGCCGCGGGCCGTGATCTCAGCGCCGCGGCCGTGGCTATCAGCGCGGGCAAAGATGCCCAGCTTTTGGCGGGCCGTGACCTAAGCCTCAATGCCTTGGGCCATACCACTGCCAGCATGCAAGCGCAGGGTTCGCAAAACACCCGCAGCGAAAGCACCACCCATACAGTAAGCACCATCAACACCGGCGGCTCGTTGCTAGTGGCCGCCGGCCGCGACCTGACCAGTCAAGGCGCCCAACTCAAGGCAGGCGATCAACTCGCCCTCAGTGCGGGTCGCGACGCCAGCCTCAACGCCGTCACCGATGTGCAATCTAAACAAACCGAGAGCGCGCAAGGTCACACTGTCGTACAGACCAGCCAGCGCGATGAAAGCCTGCGTGGCAGCAACCTCAGTGCAGCCAATGGCGTCAGCGTGACCGCCACCCGCGATCTCGCTGCAACGGCGGTAGCGATCGCCACCACCCAAGGTGGCCCAGGCGAAAAGGGCAACGTCATACTCGGCGCAGGCCGCGACCTGACCCTTAATGCCGGTCAGGAAAACCACGACAGCAGCCGCGATACCATCACCAAGAAAAGCGGCTTTCTCTCCAGCAGCAAAACCACCACCCACGACGCCACCCATGACGAGTACGTCATCGGCAGCAAGCTCAACGGCAACAACGTGGTGCTGAGCGCGGGACATGACCTGACCGCGCAGGCGGCGCAGGTGACGACGCCGCAAGGCACCACCCAAGGTGGCCTAGTTGCCTTGTCGGCGGGGCATGATGTGAATCTGACCGATGCCCACGATGTACACAGCGAAGAACACGACAGAAAAACCACATCGAGCAGCGTTTTCAGCACCAGTGCGTTGCGCTTCGGCTCGGTCGATCCACAAAAGCGCAGTCGCGATGACAATCGCAGCCTCACCCAAACCACCAGTGTAGGCACCCTGCTCAGCGGCGATACCGTCACCGTGGCCGCAGGGCATGATTTGAACGCCACCGCCGCGCAAGTGGCCGCCACCCGTGACGTCGTGCTTGCCGCCGGCAACGATCTCAACCTTAAGGCGGGCGAGAACACCTACACCGAAACCCAGGGCACCAAGACCAGCCACACCGGCTTGATGAACAACGGCGGCCTCAGCGTCTTGATCGGCAACCGCACCCAGGAAACCACCAGCACCGTCAACGACACCAGCTATACCGGCAGTATGGTCGGCAGCACCAACGGCAAGGTGACGCTAAGTGCCGGCAACAACGTACACATCACCGGCAGCGATGTGATCAGCCAGACCGGCACCGCCATCGTCGGCAAAAACGTCACCATCGATGCCGCCGTCGGCACCACCGATACCCGTCAGACCCAGAAGATGAGTCAGGGCGGTATCAATGTGGGGATTGGCGGTGTGCTTGCCGAGGCGGCACAAGGCGTTTACGGCTCGGTGAAGCGTGGTAGCGAAGTCAAAGACGATCGCCTGAAAGCGCTGTATGCCGCGCAGGCGGCATACCAGGCGAGCGATGGGATGAAGGCATATAACGGTGGTGCGGCCACTGCGAGTAAAAACGGCGGTGACGGTGGCATCAACCTGCAAGTCGGCATTGGCGGAAGCAGCGCGAGTAGTCAAACCACGACGCACGACGAAACCGCTTACGGCAGCCACATTCGCAGCCAGGGTGACGTAACCATTGCCGCGACCGGTGGTGACCTCAACATCATCGGCAGCCAAGTGACCGGCAATAACGTGGCGCTCGCCGCCAAGAACGATATCAACCTGCTCAGCCAGGCCGAGAATCACACGTTACAGAGCAGCAATAAGAACGCGAGCGGCGGCTTAGGCCTGCAAATCGGGACCGATGGCGTGGGCTTCTATGCACAAGCCTCCATGGGCAAGGGCAAGGCTCACGGTAATGGTGCAACCCATGCCGAGACGGTGATCGATGCCAAAGACACACTGAGCCTGATCAGCGGCAACGACACCACCATTCGCGGTGCGCAGGCCAAGGGCAGCACCGTACTCGCCAACATCGGTGGCAACCTCAACCTCGCCAGTGAGCAAGACACCAACGACTACGCTAGCCAGCAATGGCAGGCTGGCGCCAAGGTGGTTATTGGCTACGGTGGCAGCGCCAGTGCCAGCTACAACCAGAGCAAGGTCACCAGCAATTACAAAAGTGTGAATGAGGTCAGCGGCATTAGTACAGGCAGTGGCGGCTACGACATCCGCGTGGGCGGCAACACTGACCTCAAGGGCGCGGTGATTGCCAGCACAGCCGATGCTGCCAAAAACTTGCTTAGCACTGGCTCACTTACCTTTAGCGATATCCAAAACGAAGCCAAGTACAGCGCTAGCAGTGTGGGTGTCAGTGCTAGCTATGGTGGTGGCAGCTTTAGCGCGATGCCAAGCGTCAGCATCCCCCAACACGAGAACAGCAGCAGCGACACCAAGGCCGGCATAGCCCAAGGCACGATTAACGTCCGCAACAACCCTGGTCAAGATCTCAGTGGCCTCGACCGCAACCCTGATATCGACGGAAAAGGCCTCAAGCCCATCTTCGATGAGCAAAAGGTGCGCGAGAACATGGAGCTGGGGCAGGTGGCTGGGTATGTCGGGATGCGTTCTGTAGGCGAGATCGCTCAGTGGCGCCAGAAGGAAGCGAATCAGAAATTGAATCAGGCCGCTGAGGACTACAAGCAGGCCAAAGCCAATGGCGACCAAGCTGGTATGGAGCGCGCCGATCAGGCATGGAACAGTGCGAGCGCCGATTACCGGCGATGGTCGGATGGCTCGGCCAACATGGCGCTAGTACATGGCGTCATGGGCGCAGCGATTGCGGCGTTAGGCGGTGGTAATGCCGCTCAAGGCGCGCTGGGTGCAGCAGCGGGCGAGGCGGCTACACCGGTACTGGCCAATGAGCTGGGTCGAAATGGTGCGGCATTAGGTGCGGCGTTGATTGGCAACTTGGCCGGCGGGGGTAGCGGCGCGGCCACGGCTAACGCCGGGGCTCAATACAACTATCTCAGCCACGATCAAGAAGCGCTGAAGCTCAAAGAGATACAGGCGTGCAACGGTAACGTTCTTTGCCAGCTACAAGTGACTGCCAAGTGGGACATTGTCAGTGGCAAACAAGACGTCGGTGTGGGAGTAGGCGTCGTAGCAGGGATCGGTATGTCAGGCCGAAACGCACTCGACGCCATCGCCTATATGGAGCCTAAGGATGTGCTGGCCGGCTTGAAAGCCCTGGTCACCGATCCGAATGTGAGAGCTCAAATTGCTCCATCCATGCTGAAATCCATCGATGAGCGTTTGAGTTTTGCTTCTCAACAAATGGAGGTTGCCGGTTGGGATGCCTCGGTCGATGCCGGTAAGGCCCTGGGAAGCTTGCTATTTGACACCGCAGCAGCAGTAAGTGCTGTTCGTGGTGGCATTGCTTTGGCGAAGGACTTGCCCGCAGTGGCCCGCAATGTTGCGGGTGCCGTGGATGACCTGAGCGCGCTGTTGAAAAAAGGGGCGAACGGAGCTGCAGATGCGCCAAGTGCGCCCAAATTCGTCTTGATAGGCGGGGCAAGTTACGTTGAGAGCGCTGCCATACAGGCGAACACGACCGTCAGCCTCAGTGCTGACGTCACCATTGCTACCGGCGAGGTGATTCCCAAAGGAAGTCTTGTCACCGTTAGCGGCGATACGATGAAGGTAGTTTTCCCAGATGGGAGGAAGGTAATTTCGTCCTATGGGGTAGCTACGGGTGAAGTGCCGGTGGCGACTGGGGCAAAAGACATTGCAACAGTAGATGCTGAGATAGACGCATTAGGCCGTATAGCGCAAAATCCGAATGGCCCCGACCTTACAGCAAGGGCTCCGAATACTATTTTGAATAAGCAATTGGTTAACGATCTTGGCAATGGGAAATTGCCGGGTAATCCCATTGGTGGTCCAGGTACGCCGAGGGAAATGCCGTTCAGCCCAAATCCGAGTGCAACGGCTGAAGACTTTGCACAAGGTGTTCTAGGTCGTTCGCCAACACAAGATGAACTGAATATTGGCGCACGGATGAATAAGGGAAACTGCATTGGTTGCTGGGTGGCGTCTCCTGATAATGGCCAAACTTTTATTACCTATCGTCCATCTGGAATGGCGGGTGCGGATACTTTGCCAACAACATCCACGGTTGAAATTAATTACAAGGGAACTGAGAATATTATTAATAATGGAAAGGTTGTTAAATTAAAATTCCCAAAAAATTGAGGTGATTGATGAATATTCCATTTTCTTTAGCATTGGGAATACAGGATTGGTTGCGTGTTTTTACCTATGACTGCTACGTAGCAGATGCCTTGACAAGCGGGCTAAGTCGGGGTGCCTCTCATAGGGAGCGTTGGCAGCTTGCCGTTGACACTACATATCGCCTACTGGTGTCTGGACTTCTTGAGTCTTCCTTAGGCGAGAACGACGATGAGGTCGTTGCCCGTGAAAAATACTTCAATTATGCAGTTTTACTTTCGAGGTGCGACCCTTTTACATCAGATGTGAAGTTAATTGCACCATGGCATGAATGGGATTTATGTGGAACAAAGTTATGTAAAGAGCTTATCGAAAAGCATGGTGTGATTGATCTTGAGTTGGGTAGTGTATGTGATGGATTTATAAGTGATATTGAGAATATTTTTGAGAAAAAAAACGTTCCATGGTCTAATTATCCATTGATACCAATAAATTATTAAAGAGCGTGGTGTTGGCAATATCCTTGCCTGGATTGCACAATCTGTCTATGGCTCAGGGAAACTTCGCAGTGAAGTCAAGGATGATCGTCTGAAAACGCTGTATGTCGCGCAGGCCGCCTATCAAGCGAGAGACGTCGTGGGTTTGGCCGACGGCATGGAAGGTGGTGCTAGCAAAACGGCAAGGACGGAGGCGCCAATCTGCAAGTAGGCATTGGCGGCAGTAGTGCCAGCAGTGAAACCACGGCTCGCGATGAAATTGCCTACGGTGGTAATGCTGGGAAAAGAGTTGAGATAAAATTTAAATTAATATTATATATTTATATAATGCGGTTTTAAAAAGCTCGTTTGGCCTTTCAATGGGGTCAATATGGCAGCACTTGATTGTGGGGCTTTCGGATTTAAATTTGAGATCTAATGAGAGGGTGGAAGTATTTTTTAAAATACTAAAATGCTTGATGGTTGATGGCCATTTGAAGCTAGCGGCTGATGGAAAATGTCTCGCGGGTAGTATTGATGAGCAAATTGATGTCATCAAATCGGCGTGGCCCATGAGCCCGGAGGATGATGAGCTCGACGGGTTCGGTCTTTGGTTTTTGATGGGCGCACCGGCAGGGGTGGTTTGGTTTACATCTGATGGGCAAGAGGAGATTTGGGCCTAGAAAATCAAGAAGAAAAGGTGAGAAATGATTGATTAGATAATTGGCAAGCTAAAGATGTATGAAATGAGCACAACAACAAAAATTACAGTAAGCGAAGGTGACTTGCTTAATGTTCTTTATGACATATCTCCTCTTGAGTGGAGAAGGTTTCAGCAAAGGCATCCGCAAGTTTGGGATGGAAAACATTATATGGTGGAGGATAAATCAAATTTTCCACCTTGGATGTCATTTCGATTCGAGTCCGATGATGATGTGATCTTGGAGAAATTTCGTCATGCAATAGATGATTATTATGGAAAGATAAGGTGGTCACTGAACGAGCATAAGCGCGAAGGGCTTCCAGGTATTAACTGGACAATAAAGCCAAGACGTTTATTGGAGGTGAAAGAGCAGGCGGATAAGCTAGATTTATCTCCGAGCCAATATATTGCCCAGTATGAGCCGGAGTTTGGTCCTGCTGCTTATGAAGACCTTGTTGGATTGACCGAATATATTCGACAGCTATTTCTGTAGGATGATCGTGGTTGATATGATGAAATTTTCGGACGAGAGCAATTTCTTAGAGGGGTTTGGTATCGAGCCTTTTGAGGTGGATCCAGGCATGGCCTTATGTTGCTATAAGAATGAGGTCGGAAAACGGCGATCTTGAGATTGATATTTCTTTTAGTGGGGTAGTGCTAAAGGGATGCCTGCGGCCAGTGTAAGCGCCTTGCTCAAAGGTGTGCCGTCACCGTGGCGGCCGGCTTCGTCGTGAATGCCACCGCCGTGCAGGTGGCTGCGACCCGCGACGTCGTGCTTGCCGCAGGCAGCGATCTTAATCTCAGGATGAGCGAGCACGCCTACACCGAAGCCTGGGGCACCAAGGCCGGTCACGTCGGCTTGATGAGCAGTGGTGGCCTTGGCGTCTTGATTGGCAGTCGCACCCAGGAAGCCGCCGATACCATCAACGACACCAGCGACGCGCCAACGGCAAGGTGATGCTCGGCGCGGGCAGTGACATGCTCATCACTGGCGCCCGTAGTAGATGTTCACCGCCTGGTTTCGCATAGGAATAGCTGAGCAACAGCGACTGGGTGTTTAGCGCCAGAGGGGTGTTCGCTCACCGCCGGAATCCGCGCCGCAAAGGCTATCGCTACGTCTGCGTCATGTAATGGCTGTATTGCCTCTCGATAATGGCTTAGTGCTAAGGGCTTTTGGGTTGGTCCGCGACCCAGCTCTATCGCCAAAACACAAGCCCCGAACGTCGCTATGGCTATGCCCTTGGTATGGCGTGTGGTCGCCCTGATGTGATTGCGAGTCGCAGCCGTGGCAGGTGCCGTAAGTGGCGCTGGGCAACGGTTGTTCGCCCTTTCAGTCATGTGATTGTGTAACGATCCATAATTACATGTAACATTACTCGTAATCGCCGAACGCCAAGAAAACCGTGCCCCTGAAACCACCCAAAAGCGGAGCCCAAGCCCAGCGGGATTTCCGCGAGCGTATGAAGCAGAAGGGTTTGGTGCCTCAGCAGGTCTATATCCGCAAGGAACACAAAGAAACGCTGGCCCTGCTTGAGCAGGCCCTGCGTCTTCCCGTGCTTCCTCCCGACATCCTAGCCATGGAAAACGAAGCAATGAGCCAGCAGTGGACGACGAAGGCGCTGTACGACGCTATCAATGCAACTGAATTTCCGCATAAGGAACACGTCACGCTTACTTTGGAAGACGGCACCGACCCTTCGATCAGTCTTGAGTTGGGGACGTTTGGCGATATGCATGTGCATATGGCCGCTTCCGGCGAACAAGTATTCGTTTCAACCGTGTTGTGTCACGCCAGCCAGGTCAGTGACCGCGCCGGCTTTAACGACGCATGCCTGCGTCTTAATCCGATGAATCCGCTCTCCAACCTGGGCATTACCTCCATGGGTGGCGAGGATATTTACATCATTTTTGGTGAGCTTTCGTCGCGTTCGCCGTTGAGCAACATCATTGAGGAAATCATGGTGCTGGCTCATAACACGATCCGCGCAGCTCACGAACTTCAATCGTTTATTCACTGAGGCACACGCCATGACTATCTTCGACAAGCTGTTCACCCTGGTTCGCGGCACCGCTACTGAGGCTGGTCAGTCCATCGTGGACGCCAATGCCATGACGATTCTGGATCAGGAAATTCGCGACGCCGACAATGCGTTGCGCCAGTCGCGCACCGATCTCACCAAGATCATGGCCGAGCGCACCATTACCAGTAACAAGCTCACCGACAAGCAAACCAAGCTGCAGGAAAACAACAGCTACATCCCGCAGCTGCTGGCCAAGGGGCAGCGTGATCTCGCGCTGGAAGTGTCCGGCAAAATCGCCACGCTGGAAGGCGACATTGCGCAGGATCAGAAAACCATCGCGGATATGGACACCAACATCGCCAAGCTGCAGGCGTCGATCAAGCAGGCGGAAATGACCATCGACCGTCTGCGTCGCCAGGTGGATACGGTCAAGGCGACCGCTTCGGTGCAGCGCGCGCAAGAGGCGATTGCCGCCAAGGCGGCGGGTTCCAGTGCGCGTTTGCGCACGGCGGTAGATTCGCTGGACCGCATCAAAGAGCAGCAGGCACTGCGCTCGGCGCAGATTGACGCGGCGAATCAGCTCGAGGCGCAGTCCAACGGTGGCGATCTGGAGCAGAAGTTGCAGGCGGCAGGGATTGTGCCGGGCGGGCAGGCCGCTGAAGATATCCTGGCTCGATTCGAAAAGCCGGCGGCCCCCACGGGTAACGCCAGCTAATCTACGCAGCTAAGCCAAACCTTGCGCATGATGGCGGTGACCGCTCGGGTCAGCGCCATGGTGCGGTCCGCCGTCCATCCACGATCCAGGAAAGTCCGATGAGTTTTTTAGGGAAGTTGTTCGGCGAAAAAGAGGCGGCCTCGGCGCCGGTCGATGACCTGCCGCTGCATTTGCGGCTGGGCGGCGCGGTGGCTTATGACGACACCATGTTCAAGGTCACTGCGGGCGTGTTGAGTTTCGATGCGCCGCAGGGCAATCAAATCATCGAGGCGCTGGGTAAGGTCGATCTCGGTGCGGGTTCGCATCTGCATCGCTTTTATCTCACCGACGATGCCTGGATTCAGGTCAATACGACCGGTCAGTCCATCGATGACGTAAAGCTGTTCGTCTACGCCGACACGAAAAACCCGCCGAGCAAGGCGGAGTTTGTGCGCTGGACCGAGCAAGGTTCGGAGATCGGCTCTGCAAGCATCCGGTTCGCCGGTAGAACCTTCGATCGCGTCTGGGGCGATTCGTCGGTGGCTGCGTGGTCGCCACCGATTGTCTACGATGAATCCGTGACGCATCCGGCGGGTGGTGAGGCGGATTTCGACCTCACGCATTATTCGATGCTGTATCAGCGTGAAGTGCCGGAGCTGCCAGGCCGCTTCGAGTATTTGTTTGTCACCGCCGAAGATTATGGTCCCGAGGAATTCTGTGTCGTCTATTCGCTAGGTGTTGACGTGACCACCGCTGACCTCACCATCACCTGATGCTGTCCACGGGGATATCATGAAACGATCATCGACAGCCGCCTTGTTGCTGATGGGGGTGGCGCCACTGATGCTGACGGCATGTGGCGATAGCCAACCGCAAACGGCGGTCAAGGAACAGGCATACGCCAACATCGGCGATTGCACGGCGGCTGGCAATCCGCAGGCGGATTGCCAGCGTGCGTTTGATCAGGCGCAGGCCAGCGCGAATAGCGCCGCCCCGCATTACAAAACGCGCGAAGACTGCATCAAAGAGTTCGGTCCGGATATGTGCCAGCCGCGCAGCGATGCGCGCGAGGGTAGCTTCTGGGGGCCGCTGATGACCGGCTTTGTGTTGGGCCGGATATTCGATGGCGGCTCATCGCGTTACTACGGTGCCGAGCCGCTATATCGGCAGCGCGACGGGCAGGATTATCGACCCTCCAGCGGCGGTGCCTGGAGTGGGTCGTATGGTTCGAGTCGCAGCAGCAGTTCCACCGATGCCGCAGGCAGTCGCGCGGTGACGGCAAGTCGTGGCGGCTTCGGTTCGGTGTCCGCCGCACGCGGCGGCTGGGGCGGCTGAGCTAGCGTGCAACGTATCGCCATTGCGCCGCGAGCGGACTGGAAG
The DNA here is from genome assembly GCF_026283955.1 of Dyella silvatica. Lineage (GTDB taxonomy): Bacteria > Pseudomonadota > Gammaproteobacteria > Xanthomonadales > Rhodanobacteraceae > Dyella_C > Dyella_C silvatica. The sequence continues at coordinate 34,046 of NZ_JAPDPE010000048.1, forward strand.
GCGACCGCCGACCGTTACGGCTTCACCTTTTCGGTGATCGACGGTGAGCCCTATTGGGATGAGTCGGCCTACTACGCTTTCACGCTGCAGCAGATCGAGCGGGATATCGAGACGCCGACCGGCGAGATTCACGAGATGGCCATGGATCTGGTCTCCGCGGTGATCAAAAGCGAGGCGCTGCTGACGCGGCTGGCGATTCCCGCGGCGTATTGGGATTGGATAGCGCAAAGCTGGCGCCAAGGTCATCCGCATCTGTACGGGCGCATGGACCTGGCTTATGACGGCAGCGGGCCGGCCAAGCTTTACGAGCTCAATTACGACACGCCGACCTCACTCTATGAAGCGGCGTTTTTCCAATGGATCTGGCTGGAGCAGCAAACCCAGCGTGGTGTATTGCCCGGCGGTACGGATCAATACAACTTGATCCAGGAATTGTTGGTCGAGTCGTTCGGTGCCATCGCCAAGGCGTTGCCACGGCCGCTGTATTTCAGCGCGGTCAGGGACAGTGCAGAGGATCAGGGCACGGTGGCCTATCTGCGTGATTGCGCGCATCAAGCCGGCTTGGATTCCGGCTTGATCGCCATGGAAGACATTGGCCTTTCCACCCATGGCGCGTTCACCGATCTCGACAGCACAGTCATCGGCACCTTGTTCAAGCTATATCCGCTGGAGCACATGTTTGAAGACCGCTACGGGGAGCATTTGCCGACTTCCGGTCTGCAACTGATCGAGCCCGCATGGAAGGCAGTGCTGAGCAATAAAGGCATCCTGCCGATGCTGTGGGAGCGCCACGCCGGGCATCCGAATTTGCTTCCGGCTTTTTTCGATGACACTCCGACCAGCGACCTAGCAACAGGCTGGGTGCGCAAGCCGTTGTTGTCGCGCGAGGGCGCAAATATCGATATGCGCCTGCCCAGTGGTGAGTTGCTGAGTTCGGACGGGCCCTACAGCAATGCGCCCTGCATCCGACAGGCCTATCACCCGCTTACGCGATACGACGGTGGCTACCCGCTGATCGGTAGCTGGGTGGTGGCCGACCGGCCAGCCGGTATGGGGGTGCGAGAGGATCGGGGTTTGATAACCCGCGATACCTCGCGCTTTCTTCCGCACGTGATTCTTGCCTAGTCCCTGAGGCGAGTTTTCGCTGCCTTTCACGGCGATAGGCCTGGGCGACGGGCACGCCGCCCAGTGTGCAAGCCAATATCCGATCCGGTCGCCGGCACGGTATCGCGGGTGCGCATGTATCCGCTCT
>NZ_JAPDPE010000049.1 GCF_026283955.1 Dyella silvatica
ATTCACATAAATGCGCCCTGCACCTGGCAACAGCTGCAGCACCATGCCCCGGCGATCCTGCTGAATCCGCAGATGATGGGCACTTGCCTGATGCGTAGCGAGCACCAAATCGTTATCGGGCGCGCTGCCCACCGTAAGCACAGCTTGCTTCCAGTGGAAATTTTCGCGGGCCGAATGAGGAAATTCGATGCGCATCTGTGAGCCGTTCGATAGACGGCGGGACTCTAACAGATGACCGCGATGCTCCGGCATACCGTTATGCTTAAGCCTGCCTAATTAAGCCTGTCCAAAACACGGAGTTCGTGATGCCAAAGATCGACATACGCAAGCCACACCATCTTTCGCTGGCCGATGCCCGTGCCGAGGTCGTGCAGGTGGCGGCGCGCATGCAGGAAAAATTTGGCATCGAAGGCCAATGGCAAGGCGATGTTTTCAGCTTTAACCGTTCCGGGGTGAGCGGCACGATTGCCGTTGAGAGCGAGGCCATCCAGGTCAAGGCGGAGCTGGGCATGATGCTCGCACCGCTCAAGGGAATGCTCGAGCAAGAGATTCAGCGCAAGCTAAATGAGCATTTTGCTTGATGATTCTTTAACCAAAGCATATTCCATGGCATAATCACCTGCTTACGCGGCCACAACGGCTGCACACGCACCCACCGGAACGCATGGCCAAAGACGCATTCTTACCGGCGACAAGGTGAAGGTCGAAATGACCCCCTACGACCTGACCAAGGGTCGTATCACCTATCGCATGAAATAAAACATCCGGGCGAGCCCAGAGTCATGGGCTGAATCCAGCGGCGCAGTCATACCGTAGTTTTCTGCACTTAAGGTGCACCCCGCCATAAAAGAGGCCGCGCAATGCGCGGCCTCTTTTTGCTGCCTGACACCTGCCGAAACCTCAGAATACGGTGGCCGGAAGCTTGGCCGCCGCCTCGGTATTTACCTGCAGTTCACCGTCGCGCACGCTTAGCAGCACCTTGCCGCCATCAGCCAGCTTGCCGAACAGCAACTCGTCGGCCAGTGCACGCTTCACTTTCTCCTGGATCACCCGGGCCATCGGCCGCGCACCCATTTGCGGGTCAAAACCATGCTCGGCCAACCAGCGGCGGGCATCCGCATCGACATCCAGGGTTACGTGCTTCTCGGTCAACTGAGCTTCCAGCTCGAACAGGAACTTGTCGACTACTCGCAGGATATGGTCGAAATCCAGTGCATTGAACTGAATGATGGCATCCAAACGGTTGCGGAACTCCGGTGTGAAGCTACGGCGAATCACTTCCATCGCATCAGTGGCATGGTCTTGCTTGACGAAACCGATGCCACGGCGCGACGCCTGCTGGGCACCTGCATTGGTCGTCATGACCACCACTACATTCTTGAAGTTGGCCTCGCGCCCATTGGTATCCGTGAGCACGCCTCGGTCCATGACCTGTAGCAGCACATTGAATACATCCGGATGCGCTTTTTCGATCTCGTCGAGCAGTAAAACGGCATGAGGATGCTTGGTGACCGCCTCGGTCAGCAGACCGCCTTGATCGAAGCCCACATAGCCAGGAGGTGCACCGACCAGACGCGAAACCGAATGCGCCTCCATGTACTCGGACATATCAAAGCGAATCATCTCGATACCGAGCTGCATCGCCAATTGCTTGGTCACCTCGGTTTTACCCACACCGGTGGGGCCGGCCAGCAAGAAGCAGCCAATCGGCTTGGACGGATCGGCCAGCCCTGACCGCGCCATCTTGATCGATGCAGAGAGCGCCTCGATCGCCGCATCCTGGCCAAACACCACCATCTTGAGATTGCGCTCAAGATTACGCAGCACGTCACGATCCGAAGCCGAAACCTGCTTGGCCGGAATACGCGCCATCTTGGCCACGATGTACTCGACCTCGGGCACATCGACCTTGCCGGTACGCTGGTCTTCCGGCAGCAGACGCTGACGCGCCCCCGCCTCATCGATGATATCGATGGCCTTGTCCGGCAGCAGGCGGTCGGGAATGTGCTTTACCGACAAATCGACCGCCGCCTTCAATGCCTCATTGGTATAGGCAACGTTATGGTGCTCTTCAAAGCGAGACCGCAAGCCCTTCAGAATCTCGAAGCTGTCGGCCACGGTTGGCTCGACCACATCGATCTTCTGGAAGCGACGAGCCAGTGCGCGGTCTTTCTCGAAAATGCCGCGGAATTCCTGGAAGGTCGTCGATCCGATGCAACGCAGCTCGCCTGAGGCCAGCATCGGCTTGATCAGGTTGCTGGCGTCCATAGTGCCGCCGGAAGCGGAGCCTGCGCCGATGATGGTGTGAATTTCATCGATAAACAGGATCGCGCCAGGCTGTTTTTTCAGCTGGGCGATAACCGCCTTCAGGCGCTTTTCGAAGTCGCCGCGGTATTTGGTGCCAGCGACCAGGGCGCCCAGATCGAGCGACCAGATGGTGGCGCCTTCCAGCACCTCGGGTACTTCGCCATCGACGATGCGCTTGGCCAGACCTTCAGCAAGCGCCGTCTTGCCCACGCCGGCTTCGCCGACATAAAGCGGATTGTTTTTACGGCGGCGGCACAGCACCTGGATCGTGCGTTCAATCTCATCCTGACGGCCGATCAGCGGATCGATCTTGCCCTCAAGCGCCAACTCATTGAGATTGCTCGCATATTCATTAAGCGGATTGCCCTTAGGCTCACCACCGTCCTCGCCTTCACGCTCACTGCCGGGATTATTCGAGGTCGGCTCGTCACCGATTTTGGCAATACCGTGCGAGATGTAATTGACCACATCCAGCCGGGTGATTTCCTGCTGATGCAGAAAATACACGGCGTGCGAATCTTTTTCGCCAAAAATAGCGACTAATACGTTGGCCCCGGTGACCTCTTTACGGCCGGAGGACTGCACGTGATAGACCGCTCGCTGCAGCACCCGCTGGAAACCCAGCGTGGGCTGGGTATCCCGCTCGTCACCGTGCGGCAACACCGGCACCGTCTCGGCGATGATTTTTTCCAGTTCGCTGGTCAAACGGGGTAGATCGGCGCCACAGGCACGCAGGGCGCCCAGGGCCGACTGGTTTTCAGTGAGCGCGAGTAATAGGTGCTCCACGGTCATGAACTCGTGGCGCTGCTCGCGGGCCTGCTTGTAGCACTGGCCGATGGTGACTTCGAGATCCTTGCTAAACATCCGGACCGTCTCCGCTTAGATGGCTGCGGCGCGTTGCCGCGATGGCTACAACGTGGGGGGCGATCAGAGTTTTTCCATAGTGCAAAGTAAAGGATGTTGATGAGCACGTGAGTATTCGTTCACGTGAGTGACCTTAGTCTCGGCCACCTCCCGTGTAAATACACCGCAAACACCTTTGCCTTGGGTATGCACATGCAACATCACCTGCACCGCCTGCTCCTGATCCAGGTTAAAGAAACTGCGTAACACCTCGACCACGAAATCCATGGGGGTGAAATCGTCATTGATCAGCAATACCCGGAACAGCGGTGGTCGCGCCACCTCTGGCCGGGAAGTTTCCAGCGCCAGACCGTGTCCGGTGCCTTGTTCGTTTTCAGGTTCGTGGGCCATGGGGACTATGTAGCAGAGCGTGGTTAAAAGTATACCGCTGCGGCGATGGGACTCAGGTCAATTCCACACCGCAAGCGGCAAGCCTGCAGTAGGTAATGGCACAATGGTCACTTTTCCAGGGCTGCCGCATTCGGCATACCGTGGCATGCGTGGTGGCTGACGGCGGGCGCTATTTGATGGTCGAAGAGGAGGTCAATGGCTGGCTTGCCTACAACCAACCGGCCGGACATCTCGAAAACGGCGAGAGCCTGGCCAGCGCGGCCTTGCGTGAAACCCTGGAAGAAACCGGCTGGACGGTGCAGCTCGAACACCTGATCGGCATCCATCAATGGCGCAGCACCGAGCATGGCGAAAGCGTGCTTCGCTTTAGTTTCGCCGCCCGGCGACTTAGCCACGATCCGCTCAGGACACTGGATGCCGGTATCCGTCGCAGCTTGTGGCTGACCCGCGCCGAGATCGCCGCCCTTGGCGACCAGCTGCGCAGCCCGCTGGTCTTGCTAAGCATCGATGCATGGCTTGCCGGCCAGCGTCTGCCGCTAACGGCACTGAATAGCCTGCTGACCGAGGATCGCTACCCGTGAGCACGCCCCCGATCAAGGTCATGCTAGGCATCTCCGGAGGCGTGGACTCCTCCGTCGCCGCGCTGCTTTTGCAACGTGACGGCTATGCGGTCGAAGGCCTGTTCATGCAGAACTGGGAAGAGGACGACCGCAACGGCCCCTGCACCACCGATACGGACCGTAAAGACGCCGTCGCGGTCTGCGGACGCCTGGACATTCCTTTTCACGCACGCAATTTCGCCAGTGAATATTGGGACGGCGTTTTCGAGCACTTTCTTGCCGAATACCGGGCGGGTCGCACGCCCAACCCCGATGTGCTGTGCAATCGGGAAATCAAATTCAAGACCTTTCTGGACGAAGCGCACGCGCTGGGTGCGGCCAAGATCGCTACCGGCCATTACGCCCGGGTGGATCAGTGCGACGGACGCTATCGCCTGCTGCGCGCACTCGATGCCAGCAAGGATCAAACCTATTTTCTGCATGCCCTGGGCCAGCAGCAACTCGCCGCCACCCTGTTTCCACTCGGGGAAATAGAGAAAACCCAGGTGCGTCAAATGGCCTTGGAGGCGGCCTTGCCGACTCATGCCAAAAAGGACTCTACCGGCATTTGCTTTATCGGCGAGCGCGACTTCCGCAGCTTCTTGTCCCAATACATCCCGGCCCGGCCTGGAGTCATGCGCAGCCCCGAAGGCGCGCTTATTGGCGAACACCAGGGTGTGATGTATTACACCTTGGGCCAACGCAATGGCTTAGGCATCGGCGGCCGCCACGGCGCCAGTGGCGAGCCTTGGTACGTGGTCGGCAAAGATGTCGCGGCCAACATCCTTTACGTCGCCCAGGGTGGCGAGAATCATTGGCTGCATTCGCGCAGGCTGCGCGCAGAAGCGCCCAGCTGGGTGGCCGGCGTAGCTCCGGCCAGCGTATTCCGCTGCACGGCCAAAACCCGCTATCGCCAACACGACCAGAGCTGTACGGTGCACGTACTTAGCGATGGTGTCGAGGTGTATTTCGACGAGCCGCAACGCGCCGTGACCCCGGGACAGTCCATCGTGTTTTATGACCATGAAGCCTGTCTGGGCGGCGCCGTCATCGACGTTACCGACGCCCCATTCGGTGGCTGGACGGACCGCGTCCACAGCCCTCTTTCCTCTTCTGTATCAAGCGAGTCAGTCCAAGGTGTTTGAAGCTTTTGCCATGAATGAAGAGCGCGTACTCGCGCTTGCGGGCCTGTTTCAGGCCACCTCCTTAGCCCAGCAACTGGCCAACGACGGTCGCTGCGACGAGGGGGCCATGGAGGCCAGCCTCGGCAGTATCTTCCGTATCGACGCCCCCTCCGTGGCGGATGTCTACGGCGGTGCTTCCGGTGTACGCCTGGGCTTGCGCAATCTGATTGCCCAACTGGACGAAAACGGCCGCGACATGGCGGTCACGCGCATGGCGGTTACCGTCATCCGGCTAGAACGTAATTTATCGCGCCAATCCGACCTGTTGAACAAGCTGCAGCAAGGTATTGTCTCCGCACAGCGTCAGGTCGAACACTTCGGCATGGGCTCGCCCCAGGTCATCAGTCGCCTGGCCGAGCTGTACTCGTCCACCCTGTCAACGCTGAAACCGCGGGTGATGGTCACTGGCAACCCCCAGCAATTGCAGCAAGCGAATATGGTCGAGCGGGTTCGCGCCAACTTGCTTGCCGCCGTGCGCTCGGCGGTGCTCTGGCGCCAGGTCGGCGGCCGTCAATGGCAGCTGATCTTGTATCGCCGCCAATGCAGCATGCTGGCCCGTGGACTGCTTACCGGGACGACGCTGGATAACGGCTGAGCTCAGTTCATTCGTCGATGAGTTTCAGGCCTGGCCGCTGTCGGGCCAATTGACGCAGTAGCTCGGCGAAAGTCTGTAAATCGCCCCGCCATGGCGAAGCCTCGCGCCAGTACAAGGCAATCTCCCGGCCAGGCCCCTGCCCCTTGATCTTGGTCAACACGATGTCTGGCATCGAAGCCAGGCGATCATGTGCCAGCACCGGCACCAGGGCGTAGCCGCCGCGCAGACTGACCAGTGCCGCCAGGCTTTCCAGGCTGACGTCCTGCACATGACCGTTGTCGGCGGCATCACCGGGCAGGCCATCGGCGTGGCTTTCGCTCATCAAGGTGGCCTCGCCAGCATCGAGCTGATCCAATGCCACGCTGCGACGGCCGGCCTGCGGATGGTCGGCCCGGAACATCAGCTCCCACGGCTCGAAAAACAGCGGCCGCATGGCCAATCCACTGGCGGCAGCGGCGGGCGGACCCAGCACGGCATCCAGCTCGCCCTCATGCAGGCGACGCAGCAATCCACGTGGCTTGCCCTCGGAAAGGCTTAACCGCACACCCGGAAAATGCTGCGGAAAGGGACCAATCAGGTGCGGCAGCAAATACGGTCCCAGGGTCGCCGGCACACCGAGCCGCAGCTCGCCGCCAAAGGCAACCTCACCGGCTCGCGCGGCCTGCTGCAGATGCTCGGCAGCATCCAGCACCATGTCGATCTGCTCTAGCAGGCGCTGCCCACCTGCCGTCGGCACAATCCGCCGCCCACCGCGCTCGAATAGCGGCGAGCCCAGCGCCTGCTCCACTTTTTGCACTTGATGAGATAGCCCCGACGGGCTGATGTGCATCGCCCTCGCTGCGCTATTGAAACTGCCATGCCGATGCACGGCCTGAACCAGGGCCAGATCACGCAGCGACACCGCGGAAAGGGACATCGAAATCATCGAACGCTGCATGTCGTCATATGCGTTTGTCTGGCGGGGCCCGCAGCCCCAAGCTATGCGGCACAGCACCGGGGCGCGGCGTGTTCCCAGTGAAAGGCGATTCTAATGCCTGCAGCCTGCATCTGCCGCCTCGATCACTCGAATCGGTTCGCGACGACCACCGTTTGGGCGATAATCGCAGCCTTTAAGTGGCGGCAGGCCAGCTTCAGGCGGTACAGCCCTTTTGCACAGCGACACCCCACACCTATCCCAGCCGCAGGATCCAGCCAGGAGTTATCTGATGAAAGATTCATTTTCGGTACGCGACCGTCTCGAAACCAACGGCAAGAGCTACGCCTTTGCCAGCCTGACCAAGCTGGGTCAGCGTTTCGATATCAAACAACTACCTTATTCGCTGAAGATCCTGCTAGAGAATCTGTTGCGCCACGAAGATGGCGTCAACGTAACCGCCAAAGAAATCGAAGCGGTGGCCAACTGGAACGCCAAGGCTGAGCCAGACACCGAGATTTCCTTTATGCCGGCCCGCGTGGTCTTGCAGGATTTCACCGGCGTGCCCTGCGTCGTCGACTTGGCCGCCATGCGCGACGCCGTGGTCAAGCTGGGTGGCGACGCTACCCAGATCAACCCGCTGGCTCCAGCCGAGTTGGTTATTGACCACTCCGTGCAGGTCGATGCATTCGGCTCCACCAGCGCGCTCGAAAAGAACGTCGAGATCGAGTTTGAGCGCAATCAAGAGCGTTATTCGTTCCTGCGCTGGGGCCAGAAAGCGTTCAACAATTTCAAAGTCGTGCCGCCGCGCACCGGTATCGTGCACCAGGTGAACCTGGAGCATCTTGCCCGCGTGGTGTTCACCGCAGAAAAAGGCGGCGAAAGCTGGGCTTATCCGGACACCGTGTTCGGCACCGACTCGCACACCACCATGATTAATGGCATCGGCGTGCTGGGCTGGGGCGTCGGCGGCATCGAGGCCGAAGCCGCCATGCTGGGCCAGCCGTCGTCCATGCTGATTCCGCAGGTCGTAGGCTTCAAGCTCACCGGCAAACTGCCTGAAGGTGTCACCGCTACCGACCTGGTGCTGACCGTGACGCAGATGCTGCGCAAGCTGGGCGTGGTCGGCAAGTTCGTCGAGTTCTTCGGCGACGGCCTCAAGCACCTGCCGCTGGCCGATCGCGCCACCATCGCCAACATGGCGCCAGAATACGGCGCTACCTGCGGCATCTTCCCGGTCGATCAGGAAGCACTGAACTACATGCACCTGTCTGGCCGCAGCGATGAGCAGATCGCGCTGGTCGAGGCTTATGCCAAAGCCCAGGGCATGTGGCATGACGAGCACAGCATCGAACCGCGCTTCACCACCACGCTGGAACTGAATCTGGCCGAAGTGCGACCGTCACTGGCCGGCCCCAAGCGTCCGCAGGATCGTGTGCTGCTGGAAGGCGTCAAGCAGAGCTTCCACGACGCCGTCGGCCCGCTCACCAGCAACCGCAAGCCGAAAAATGGCGAGGTGGCCAATTTCGCCAACGAAGGCGGCTCGACCGCGATCGGCAACGCCGCCAACGAGATCACCAACGGTGGCGTGCGGGTGGAGAAGGACGGCCAGACCTTCCTGCTCGGCGACGGCGCGGTAGTCATTGCCGCGATCACCTCGTGCACCAACACCTCCAATCCAGCGGTCATGCTGGGCGCCGGCCTGCTGGCCAAGAAGGCAGCCGCCAAGGGCCTGACCTCCAAGCCCTGGGTGAAGCCATCGCTCGGACCCGGTTCGCTGGTGGTCACCGACTACCTGGAAAAGACCGGCCTGCTGAAAGAGCTGGAAAAGGTCGGCTTTTACGTGGTCGGCTACGGCTGCACCACCTGCATCGGCAACTCCGGCCCGCTGCCGCTGGAAATCAGCAAGGGCATTGCCGAGGGCGATCTCGCCGTAGCATCGGTACTGTCGGGCAATCGCAACTTTGAAGGCCGCGTACACCCCGAAGTGAAGATGAATTACCTAGCCTCGCCGCCGCTGGTGGTCGCCTATGCGCTGGCCGGCACGCTGGATATCGATCTGACCAAGGACGCGCTCGGCATCGGCAACGATGGTCAGCCGGTGTATCTGAAAGATATCTGGCCGAGCAACAAGGAGATCTCCGACACCATCGCCGGCGCGATCAACCCGGCCATGTTCGAGAAGAACTACGCCGACGTCTTCAAGGGTGACAGCCGCTGGAACCAGATCGCCTCCCCGGATGGCGCCTTGTTCAAGTGGGACGACTCCACCTACATCAAGAACCCGCCGTACTTCGACGATATGAGCGCCGAACCAGGCACCATCGAAGACATCCACGGCGCCCGCGTGCTCGGCCTGTTCGGTGACTCGATCACCACCGACCACATCTCCCCGGCCGGCTCGATCAAGAAAGACAGCCCTGCGGGCCGCTTCCTGATCTCCAAAGGTGTCGACGCCAAAGACTTCAACTCCTACGGCTCACGCCGTGGCAACGACGACGTGATGGTGCGCGGCACCTTTGCCAACATCCGCATCAAGAACCTGATGCTGAATGGCGTGGAAGGCGGCTACACCCTGCACGTACCCAGCGGCGAACAACTGGCGATCTACGATGCCGCGATGAAGTACAAGGCGGAGAAAACCCCGCTGGTGGTACTGGCCGGCAAGGAATACGGCACCGGCTCTTCGCGTGACTGGGCTGCCAAAGGCACCCTGTTACTGGGCGTGAAGGCGGTCATTACGGAGAGCTTCGAGCGTATTCATCGCTCCAATCTGGTCGGCATGGGTGTACTACCCTGCCAGTTCCAGGACGGCGAGAACGCGCAGACGCTCGGCCTCACCGGCAAGGAGACCTTCGATATTGTCGGCCTGCAAGGCGGCGAGTCGAAGACCGCCCAGGTCACGGCCACTGCCGAGGACGGCAGCAAGAAGCAGTTCACTGTGAAAGTGCTGCTGCTGACCCCCAAGGAGCGCGAGTTCTTCCGCCATGGCGGCATCTTGCAATACGTGCTGCGCCAGCTGGCCAGCAAGAAGACGGCCTGAGTCGTATCCGGGCCTGATCCCTTAAGAGACGACCTGCAAAGGTGAGCAGCAAAAAAACCGCCCTGGTATCCGGGGCGGTTTTCTTTTGCGCTTTAAATACAAAACATCGAGCCTACGCGCTGATTCAACAGGCGCTGCAAACGGCGTTTCCAGCGCACAAATCACGCTGCGACGCGGCTTGCCGCTGTACTCGCCCGTATGCTCCAATGCCATTCCCTGTTGATGCCCGATGCTGGTCATCGCCAACGTCCACGGGGTTATCGAAACTGGAGCTTGGGATCAAACATGAGCAATGAGCGTCCGTGGCTGAAGCACTATCCGGATGGCATACCCGCACAGGTCGACATTAATCAATACGCCTCGGTCGTCGCGGTATTAGATGAAGCGTTCGAACGTTTTCGCGATCGTCCGGCCTTCACCAATTTCGGCAAGCAGATCAGCTACGGTCAACTCGACGAACTGAGTCAACACTTCGCCAACTATCTCACCGGCGAACTCAAGCTCAGCAAAGGCGATCGCATCGCCCTGATGATGCCTAACGTGCTGCAGTATCCCATTGCCTTGTTTGGCGCGCTGCGCGCCGGCATGGTGGTGGTCAATACCAATCCGATGTACACCGGTCGCGAGCTTAAGCATCAACTCGAAGATGCCGGTGCGAAGGCCATCGTCGTATTGGACAATTTCGCCGCCACGCTGCAACAAGTGGTCGCCGAAACCAGCATCAAGCACATCGTCACCACCGGTATTGGCGACCTGCTCGGCTTCCCCAAAGGGGCGCTGATCAACTTCGTGCTCAAACACGTCAAGAAGCTGGTGCCGGCCTTCCAGTTGCCGCATGCCGTGCGCTTTCGCGATGCACTCGCGCGAGGCGCGACGCACCCGGCTCAAAAAGCCACACTGAATCACGACGACATTGCCTTTTTGCAGTACACCGGCGGCACTACCGGCGTCGCCAAAGGGGCCATGCTTACGCACGGCAACATGGTCGCCAACATGATGCAGGCGGGCGCCTGGATCGGCACGAACGCCAAGCTCGGCCATGAAGTCATTATCACGGCGCTGCCGCTTTATCACATCTTTTCACTGACCGCTAATGGCCTGGTATTCATGCGGCTCGGCGGCCTGAACTGGCTGATCACCAACCCGCGCGACATGCCCGGCTTTGTGAAGGAGTTGAAGAAGTCGCAATTCACCGCCCTGACTGGCGTCAATACGCTGTTCAATGGCTTGCTCAATACGCCGGGGTTTGCCGAGCTCGATTTTTCACGCCTGCATCTCACCCTTGGCGGTGGCATGGCAGTGCAGCGCGCAGTAGCCGAACGCTGGAAGAAGGTCACCGGCTGCACCCTCGCCGAAGCTTATGGCCTAACCGAAACCTCTCCGGCTGTCTGCATCAACCCGCTCGATATCAAGGCCTATAACGCCTCGATTGGGCTACCAGTGCCCTCCACCGATGTTGCTATCTGGTCGGAAGACGGCAAGCCACTGCCCACCGGTGAAGTCGGTGAGCTGATGGTGCATGGCCCGCAGGTCATGAAGGGTTATTGGCAGCGTCCGGACGAGACCATCAAGGTTCTCGGCGATGACGGCTGGCTGCATACCGGCGACATTGCCCGGATGGATGAGAACGGCTACTTCTATATTGTCGATCGCAAGAAAGACATGATTCTCGTCTCCGGCTTCAATGTTTATCCGAACGAAGTCGAAGACGCCGTGATGCTGCATCCAGGCGTGGCCGAAGTCGCCGCGGTCGGCATTGCCGACGAACATTCTGGCGAAGCGGTGAAATTGTTCGTGGTTCGCAAAGACCCCAATTTGACGGTTGAGGACTTGAAGCAGTTTTGCCGCGACAATCTCACCGGCTACAAGCGTCCCAAGATCATCGAGTTCAGGGACTCTTTGCCCAAGAGCAATGTAGGCAAAATTCTCCGCCGCGAACTGCGCGACCAGAAGCCAGCGCAAGTCGCCGCGGGCTGATCTTGGGGGCACAGCCACCTGCGTCTACCTGACAGGGATAGGCGCGGGTGACTCACCAACCCGCCAGTGGCGACTCAATCGTCTCGCCAATGCTCCAGAATGTCGGCATAGCCGCCCAACAGGTTCCACAAAGGCACCTGCTTGTCTTCGGGAATACGTGTATAGGCCAGGCCAATATGGCGACTGGACACACGCGCCACGACCGCTTCCAGGTGAATATGCAGGTCATGACCGAAAATCATGTCCAGCATCCAGCTCTGCCCTACTTCGCCCAGCCACCCCAAGGGGCGCCGCAGCAGCACGCCTGTCGCTGATATATCCACCAATTCCGTAGGCTGCGATTGATTGCCGCGGCTCATCAGTACCGTGGTTTCGATGCGCATGCGCGCAGGACGTAACTGCCCGGAATCGCTAGCTAGATTGTCATCGGCTTTGGTCACCACCACCCCTCCTCTCGCACCGTGAATCCCCTGGCACGCGTGTTGACCCCGTCCCGTGATCAACCCTGTCTGCTCAGCACCCGTCGAACGGGATGCCGTTCATTAGTTAGATAAGCAAGTGACGTGCCATAGCCTGTCATGGCTAATACGAACGCCCTTACACTGCAAACGTTACAAAAAGACCAAAGCAACCTGCCCCTTCGCGCAACGGCCCGACGCGGCAGGTCACATGCTGCCCATACATCGTGCCGCGATCCCCCGCCTAGGATATGCGCCATGGCCGAATCGAGCGATAGATTCGGCTTAACCGCCCCTATTTAGCACACTGGACTTGCTGTCCATCAGCCGCTACTCTGTGACCCACGCTCTAGGTTCTTGGGTGCGCGCAGGCCAGTCGAAATTGGCCATAACAGCCCACTCGGCACACACAGCAACCGCTAAATCGTTGATGACTTACCTCGTCACAACGCAGCTTGCATCACCTGAACAAGTGGGGATGCCGCAACGGTCGCTCACGGCCAACCTGATCGAACCGTTTCATTATGTGGTGCAGCGACGATGGCATATTCGAGCCTCGGTTGAGCACCGTGCTAATTAGCTTTATAGGGTCCAGCTTCATTTGGGTCATGGGGTCGCCGCTTTATAGCCGCTGCCCATATGGGGACATTCCGTAAGCGAATGCCGGTGGAACGAACGGTTCCTAACGTGTTGAACGTATGACTAGCCGTCCTGGGCGGCTTAACGACATGTATTGATGAGCACTGAGCCCGAGGCCGTTACAGCACCGCAAGACGCTTTTGCGTCGGTACCGCAACAGCAGGAAATGCCGCTAGCCATTGTGCGCGGCGAACCGCTACTGCAGATGCCACAGGATCTGTACATTCCACCGGATGCGCTTGAGGTCATTCTTGAGGCATTCGAAGGGCCACTTGATCTACTGCTGTATCTGATTCGTAGACAGAATCTAGACATTCTCGATATTCCGGTTGCCGAAATTACCCGGCAATACATGGCTTATATCGACTTGATGCGCGACGTGATGCGCCTGGAACTGGCGGCAGAATATCTGCTGATGGCCGCCATCCTGGCTGAAATCAAGTCACGGCTGTTATTGCCACGCCCCCCTTCAGAGGAAGGTATTGAAGAGGATCCACGCGCAGAATTGGTGCGGCGCCTGCAGGAGTATGAGCGCTTCAAGCGCGCAGCCGAAGACATTGAAGCGCTGCCACGGCTAGAGCGTGACACCGTCGTCGTACAGGCGGACATGGGCGAGCGCAACATCATCAAGGTGCCGCCGCCGCTGGATCTAAAAGAAATGCTGCTGGCGCTGAAAGATGTCATGCACCGGGCCGAATTGTTCGGGCATCACGCCATCAAGCGCGAGGCACTCAGCGTACGTCAACGCATGGGCGAACTGCTTGGCCGCTTGAGCGACAGCAGTTTTCATCGTTTCGAAACGCTGTTCGAGATGAGTGAGGGGCGGCTTGGCGTGGTGGTTACCTTTTTAGCCATGCTGGAATTGGCCAAAGAAATGCTGATTGAAATCGTGCAAGAAGAACCGCTTGCGCCCATTTATGTCAAAGCAAAAGTGACACTGACGGAAGAAATCGACGCCACCATGCCCAATGAAACAGCGTTTTTGGCTGGATCTCATTAAATCCCTTTCCATGAGAAACGGCACTTCATGGCAGTCATTTCATCCAACGATGCCGATAACTCGGTAATCATGAATCCGCATCCGACCTAAGGCTATGCAGATCGAGCAACTCAAACCCATTCTTGAAGCGGCTTTACTAGCCTCTACTCACCCCATGACCGTCCAACAGCTGGGCGATTTGTTCAGTGAAGAGGACGAGGTCGGCCGTGAAGAGATCGCCAAGGCGCTGGAGGCGCTGGGCGCCGATTGCGAAGGCCGCGGCGTACAGCTACTCGAAGTAGCATCGGGTTTTCGCTATCAGGTGCGGCAAGAAGTGCATCCGTGGATTTCACGGATGTGGACAGAAAAACCCAGCCGCTACTCACGCGCACTGCTCGAAACGCTAGCCCTGATCGCCTACCGCCAACCGATCACTCGTCCTGAAATCGAACAGATCCGCGGTGTGGTCGTTTCATCCAACATCATCAAGACCATGGAAGAGCGCGAGTGGATCCGCGTCGTCGGTTACCGCGACGTACCAGGTAAGCCCGCACTGTTTGGCACCACCCGCGTATTTCTCGACTACTTCAATCTGAAGTCGCTGGACGAGTTACCTCCGCTCTCGGAAATCCGCGACATGGAAGACCCGCAGATGCGCCTGGACCAAGAGCCGCTGCCCGCCTACGTCGCGCGCGACCTGCCCATTGATCCGGATGTAGAAGAAGACATCGAGCAAGATTCGGCCGAAACACAGCCTCCGGCAGAATCCATTCATAGCGAAGATACCCAAGCAGTTGCTGACACCTCGCATGATCAGCATTTGCACAGCGACCATCGCGAAGCAGCGAACCCCGAGGCTCTGCCCCACGAACAACCGCCGGAGACTGAACCCTCCAGCGCCTCACCTGAAAACCACTCAGCCGAGCTCGACAAGACTCATCCCGTCGAGGTCACAACAACAGCCACTGCCGACGAGGCAGCGAACCTGGCGGAAGCCGAATCCGGCGAAGCCGAGCAAGAGACTAAGGAGTACCGCGCATGAATGCGCCGCAAAAATCCGTTCTGACCCTGAAGCGCGAACCGCGCACCGACACCGATACCCCGCTGCTGGAAGAGCGCTTGCATAAAGTGCTGGCCAATGCGGGCCTTGGCTCTCGCCGTATGCTGGAGCAGCGCATCCAAGCCGGTGAGGTCGAAGTCAATGGCACTGCCGCTGGCATTGGAGCTAGCGTACACGCCGGTGATCGTGTCGTTCTAGACGGCAAACAGTTTGTTGTCGCCACCGACAACCGCGACGAAACCGAAGTACTGGTCTATCACAAGCCTGAGGGCGTGGTAACCACTCGTGAAGATCCCGAAGGCCGCCCGACCGTGTTCGAACAGCTGCCGCGCCTGAAAGGCGCTCGCTGGGTCGCCGTAGGCCGCCTCGATATCAACACCACCGGCTTATTGCTACTCACCACCGACGGCGAACTGGCCAACGTGTTGATGCATCCCAAAAGCGGCCTCGAGCGCGAATACTTGTGCCGCGTGCACGGCGAAGTGCCCGACGAGATGATCGAAAAGCTCAAGGCCGGCGTCGAACTCGAAGATGGCCCCGCCCGTTTTGACGAAATCGCCGTAATCAGCCGTGGCGGTAGCCACAGCTGGTTCCGCGTCGTCATCCGCGAAGGCCGTAACCGCGAAGTCCGTCGCTTATGGGATTCGCAAGGCTTTCTGGTTAGCCGGCTCAAGCGTATTCGTTACGGTAGTGTCGGCCTGCCGCGCACCCTGCGCCGCGGCGACTGCGAAGCGCTGGGTGAAGACGCCGTCAAGCAACTGCGCAAAGCCATCGGCCTGGGCGCAGCCCAGCCGGTACTGACACTTAGCCCGGTGCTGCATCAGCGTCGTGCCAACCGCCAGGTTACCGAATACCGTCCCGAGCGCGGCGCCAGCCAGGCTTGGAGCAGCGGACATCAGGACGAAGCCCGCGAGTTGCGTGCCTACGATCGCATTCGCGAAGAACCCACTCGCGGCGGCAAACAACGCCGACGCCCCGGCCAGGAAGTCAACGGCAACGTTGCCCGTCCTGATCGCACACCGGTAAATACCGGTCGCCGCCCGAGCAAGCGCGGCGTCGCCCCAGGCCAAGAACTGCCCTCGGTGCGCAGCTGGTTTGCCGGCGAGAGCCGTACCGGTGAAAGCAGCGGCCGTCCCGGCAACCCAGGCCCTGGCGGTGGCGGCAATCGCCGGCACAGCGGCGGCGGCAAGCCGGCAGGCGCCCGTAGCAACCAAGGTGGCAATCCTTACGGTGGCTTCTCTGCCGGCAATGCCGGTGGCGCCCCGCGTGGCAATGCAGGCAATCGGCAGGGTCAAGGTCAAGGCCAGGGTGGCCGGCCACAAGCTCGCGGCGGCAGTCGTCCTCAAGGCGGTGGCGGTGGACGCCCGCAAGGCACGGGTGGTGGCCGTCCGCAGGGTGGTGGTCGTCCTCAGGGCGGCGGTGGGCGCCCGCAAGGTGGTGGCGGTGGCCGCGGCGGTAACCGGTCAGGCAACCGCTGAGTCACGTAGCATCCACGATGGCCATACCTGTCCGCATCTATCACAACAGTCGCTGCTCAAAATCCCGGGCAGCTCTGGCGCTACTCCAAGAGCAGGGTTGTGAGTGCGAGGTGGTGAACTATCTCGAGACTCCGCCCAGCGTGGAAGAACTCACCGTCTTGCTCGGTCAGCTCGGCATGAGTGCACGTGAGCTGATACGCCAGGGCGAGGCTGAGTACCAGGAGCTGCACCTGGACGAACCGACACTCAGCGAAACAGCGCTGATCAGCGCCATGGCCGAACATCCGCGCTTGATCGAGCGCCCAATCGTGGTCGTCCGCGGCAAGGCTGTGCTGGGGCGGCCGCCCGAGTCAGTGCTTAGATTGCTTTAAAAATGCTCGAGGGAGCGACATCACTGTCGCTCCCTCGAAGTCATGGCCGTGTCTTGTGCTTAGAGCGCGAATATTTCAGCCCAGGTCAAGGGTGAAATCGTCGGCATCCATCCATGCGGGAAAACGCTCTCGATGCGCAAGCAGCGGCGCTGGATCGAGCGCGACCGTAGCAATCTGTTCCTGCGCACCCAATTCAATCAGCGGCTCGCCGACCGGGTCGAGCACTGCGCTGTCACCCGCATAAGGCAAATCATTGCCGTCCACACCGACGCGATTGACACCGATCACATAGCTCAAGTTCTCAATCGCGCGAGCTCGTAGCAAGGTGCGCCAAGGCTGCCGCCGAGGTGCTGGCCAGTTGGCGACAAACAACGCCAGGTCGTAATCCATACCACCCGCGCTGCTCTCCAGCCGGCGATTACGCAGCCACACCGGAAAACGCAGGTCATAACAAACCTGCGGCAAGATCCGCCAGCCCTTCAACTCGACGATCAAGCGTTCTTGGCCACCGCCATAGCGCGTGTGCTCACCCGCCATGCGAAACAAATGCCGCTTGTCGTACTGCGCAAAACTTCCGTCAGGGCGCACCCAAAGCAAGCGGTTATAAACCGTATCGCCTTCGCGAATGGCCAGACTTCCGCAGAGCACCGCATTGACCTCACCGGCCAAGGCACGCAACCACGCAACCCCCTCGCCCTCCATGGTTTCGGCGCTGGCTCGCGTATCGTTGCTAAAACCCGAAAGAAAGGTTTCCGGCAACAGCACCAAATCAGACTGCCCTGCAACGCTGCGCACCAGCTTGTCGTAGTACGCCCGATTGGCCGGTGCATCGTGCCAGCGTGTAGCGCCCTGGATAAGGCTTACGTTTAGAGTTTGCATAGACGCTCCGCCGCAGCCTCCATGGTGGCATCGCTTTTGGCGAAGCACAGTCGCAGCAATCGAGTGTCTGGCGCCTGCTCGCAGAACGGCGTCAATGGAATCGCCGCTACCCCGCCCTGCGTCACCAGCCACTCGCAAAATGCCGTATCCGGCTCATCGCGGATCGCCGAATAATCGACCAGCTGGAAATAGCCGCCAGGCACATCGATCAAGCTCAGCCGGCTTGGCTTGATCAAGGCGCGAAAGCGATCACGCTTGGCCTGATAAAACGCCGGCAGCTCCAGGTAATGTTCGGGCGAGCTCGCCATGAATTCCGCAAACGCTTGTTGCGCTGGATGAAAAGTGCAGAACGTGAGGTATTGATGCACTTTGCGGAACTCTGCCGAGAGCGCCTTCGGCGCCACTGCATAGCCCAGTTTCCAGCCGGTGCAGTGATATGTTTTACCGAATGACGACACCACGATGCTGCGCTCGGCCAATTCCGGATGGCGCAGCACACTTTCGTGCTGTGCACCGTCAAACACAATGTGCTCATACACCTCGTCGGACAGCACCACGATAGGCGTATCGCGCACGATCGCTGCCAGCGCTTCCAGATCGGCAGCCGACAACACCGCACCCGAAGGGTTATGTGGGCTGTTGATGAGAATCATGCGGGTTTTAGCCGTCACCGCGTCGCGCACGCGCTGCCAGTCGATCGAAAACTTCGGCACGGTCAAAGGTATGTGCACGGCGCGTGCGCCCTGCAGCTCAATCGCCGGCTCATAGCTGTCATAAGCGGGATCGAACACAATGACCTCATCGCCATGGCGCACGATCGCGGCGATCGCGGCAAACAACGCCTCGGTAGCGCCGGAGGTCACCGTGACATCGGTATCGGCACTGATATGCCGGCCATACATACGCTGCGTTTTCAACGCGATCTGCTCGCGCAGCGATGCCAGCCCGATACCTGGCGCGTATTGATTGCGGCCCTCGGCCATAGCGCGTGCAACGGCCTCGCGCAAAGCCGGCGGCGGCTCAAAATCCGGAAAGCCCTGCCCTAGATTGACGGCTTTGTGCTCCAGGGCGAGCTGACTCATGACACTGAAAATGGTCGTACCTACTTTCGGAAGCTTGGTTTCGATCTGCATAGTCCGGATGTCTGGATGGCTAAACGGGAAAATTTCGGCGATGCTAGCACGCGGTTTGTGATGAACTTCTTTCCATGCCAAAGGAAGAAGCCCAGCCCACGACTCAAGGCGAAGAAGACCTGATGCAGGCCTCATGCTTGCGCCGAGTCGCTTCAGGAAGGCGCTCAGCAAGAAAATCGACAAAGGCACGCACGCCAGGCAACAACCCGCGGCGACTGGGGTAAACGAAATGCATCGTACCTTCGGGCGCACTCCATTTCGGTAACAGCACCTCAAGCTCACCTTGGGCCACTGCATGCGCACAGACAAATTCCGGCAGCAAGGCCACACCAATGCCACGCCGCGCAGCCTCGAGCAGCACAGCGAAATCGCCGGTAATCAATTGCGGCTGGATATCCACCACCACGCGCTCGCCGTTGGCGCCGATCAGCTCCCAACTATGTGCACCTTCATGCTCATTCATAGTCAAAGCAGGCATCGTGGAAAGGTCAGCCGGTATCTTCGGCCGCCCGGCAACCTTGAGCAGCGCCGGACTGGCTACGGGCAGTACCCGCGACTGGCCAAAACTGCGCATTACCAAGGTGGCATCGGTGTCGAGCTTGCTGCGGACACGAATGGCGATATCGAAGCCTTCGCCGATCAAATCCACCCGGCGATTCGTCGCCTGCAAACGCACCTGAACCTTCGGATGCTGGGCAAGAAATTCCGGCAGCACATGCGCCACGACGGTCTGCGCCAATGACACTGGGCAACTGATCCGCACCACACCACGGGGCTCCGAGCGAAGCTCGTCCACCGCGTCTTGCGCAGCCCTGGCCTCTTCCAACACGGCGCGGCAATGGCCGTAGAAACGCTCACCCACCTCGGTGACCACAAAGCGTCGCGTGGTCCGTTGCAACAAACGCACGCCCAGCCGCTCCTCGAGTTGAGCAATACGCTTACTCAAGCGTGATTTGGGGATGCCAAGTGCCCGTCCGGCTGCCGAAAAACCACCGTGCTCAACCACCGCAGCAAAGAAATACAGGTCGTTGAGATCCTGCAGAGCACCATCCAACATCGTCATCACCATCGTTTCAAATAAGAAACGATAAGTCTGGAAAGTACCGACTTATCGACAGATTGTTCTAATTATATCTTGCACACATCGCCGCTCAGTCCGGCACGTGTCCAAGGAATCGCCATGAAGCTTCTACATATTGACGCCAGCGCCCTAGGCAACCACTCGGTATCTCGTGGCCTGACCGCTGCCATCGTAGCCGAGTTGACCCAGGCCCAGCCTGAGCTGGAGGTCAGCTACCACGACCTCGCCGCCCAGCCCCTACCGCACTGGTCTCCAGTGGCCGATGCCAGCGACCCCGGCGCCCTATTGGGCAGTCAGGTGCTGGAGGCCTTTCTTGCCGCCGACATCATTGTCATCGGCGCCCCCATGTACAACTTCTCGATCCCCAGCCAGCTCAAGGCCTGGATCGATCGCATCATGGTGGCAGGTAAAACCTTCCGTTACACCGAAAGCGGCCCAGTCGGCCTGGCTGGCGGCAAGCGAGTCATCGTGGCATCAAGCCGCGGCGGCTTTTATGGCAGCGACACCGGCGCCGCGTCGCTGGACTTCCAAGAGCCCTACCTTCGGACCATCTTCAAGTTCATCGGCATCGATCAGATCGAATTCGTCCGCGCCGAAGGCGTCAATGTAAGTGCCGACCACAAAGCAGAAGCGCTCAAGTCAGCTCATAGCACTATCGGCGTAGTGAGCCGTAAAGCGGCCTGAAATCCCCCTCCCCGCATGGGCGTCACGCCGATCAAGGCGTGGCGCCATTTTTTTGCGGGGCGCGATAAACCGCCTTGCCGTCCACCCAGGTGCTCAGCGGCTTCAGGTCGGCGATCTCACGCGGGGCAACCGTTAAAGGGTCGCCATTGAGTATCACGAAATCCGCCCGCAGCCCTGGCTTGAGCATACCGACCTCGGCTTCCATAAAAGCCGCATAGGCAGCGCCGCGCGTAAACCCGGCCAAGGCCTGGATGCGGCTCACCCTTTGGTCGGGAAACCAGCCGCCCGGGGGCTGCCCGGACAAATCTTGCCGGGTTACCGCCGCATACATGCCCAGCATCGGATTGACACTCTCCACCGGAAAATCGGAGCCAAAGGCCAGCGGCACCCGCTCATGGATAAAACGCTGCCAGGCATAGGCGCCTTTCAGCCGCGCTACGCCCAGGCGCTGCTCGGCCCAGGGCATATCTGAAGTGGCGTGCGTAGGCTGCATAGAAGCAATCAAGCGCAGTTGGGCGAAGCGCGGAATATCCTCCAGCGCCACGATTTGCGCGTGCTCGACACGCCAACGGTTGTCGTTGGCCGCATCTTTACCCAGCACCGCCTGGTAAGTGTCCAGCACAGTCCGGTTGCCGCGATCGCCGATCGCATGGGTGGCAACCTGGGCCTGGCAACGATGCGCTTTCTCCACGGCGGTCCGATAGGCCTCCGGCGAGGTGACAAATATGCCGCGATTGCCATGATCGTCGTTGTAGTCCGTCAACAACGCGGCGCCACGGCTACCGAGCGCACCATCCATATACAACTTGACCGCATGCATCCGCAGGCGGCCGCTGGGATCCGTCCAATGCCCACCTTGCTGGCATAGCCACTCCAGCGCGGCGTTATTGCCATCGGCCATTTCATACAAGCGCAGCGGGATCTCCCCGGCGCTGGCCAACGCCTGCAGTTGCTTAAAGTCATCCAGGCTCACCCCGGCATCGTGCACACCGGTGAGGCCCGCAGCCACCGCATCGGCAAAGGCATGCCGATAGGCATCCCGGGTCTGTTGCGGGGTAAGCGGCGGCATCGCATCCCGTACCAGGGCCTGGGCACTGTCGATAAGTACCCCGCTGGCCTTGCTGCCCAGCCGTTGAATGCGCCCGCCCTCGGGCTGCCAGTCGCCATCCAGCGCACGCTTGGCACGTTTCATCGCCGCGCTGTTGACCCACACTGCATGCCCATCGACGCGCTCTAGATAGACTGGGCGCTCAGGAAAAGCCTTGTCGAGATCCGCCGCGCTGGGAAAAGATTTTTCCGGCCAACGGTTCTGATCCCAACCCCGCCCGATCAACCATGCATCGGGCGGCAGCTTCACCGCCCAGGCCTTGAGACGCTCGATCGCCTCAGCCTTGGTCTTGCTGCCCACCAGATCGACCTGATTGCTCAGAATGCCCAGGCCCAGCAAATGCCCGTGTGCATCGATCAAGCCGGGAACAACGATGCCGCCTTGCGCGTCCACCGTTGAGGCTTCGGGGTAACGCTTGATCAAATCGGCTGCCTCGCCCACCGCCAGCAACTTGCCATCGTCGCCCCAGGCCAATGCCGTAGCTACCGGACGATCCGGATCCATGGTGTGAATACGTGCATGAGTCAGCAAGGTCGTGGCATACAGCGGCACCATGGCCGTTGCGAGTAAAGCAATCACAGAAAAACGAACCGACAAACGCATCGACAGACTCCTGGCGGAAGACTCAAGCACGGTGCTGACTACAGCCTATCGCCGAGACAAACACCACTGCCGCATGATCTTACGCAAAAAGAGCCTGTTGCCGCACAAACCATCGACCTCAAACGGCTAAGGCAACATCCTCGCGTTCAACAATGTAGCCATACTGCGCCAATCGAATATTGGTCGATGGCCCTGGCATTTCCACGCGAACGATGCGCCCAGAGCGAAGATGCTCGTCACGTGCCACTTCGCGGGCAAGCTTGATCGCCGGCCCCAGGCGTAGATCGCTGAAAAGGGAAAAACCCGAGCGGGATATGCTCCACACACCCTCGACGGACTGCTTGAGCGAATACGTAATCATGTTGATAACCCGTGATGGGCGCGCCTTAGGCGCATCTGAGAAGCCCGGGTCATCGGTTGGCGTTTAAGCTGCAATCTACCTGACTCGCCGAGCAGGCATAGCGTGCGCTAGTCGGCGTCGGCGAACTATCAGCTTAGGGCGTCAGCTCGTGTAGGCGTTCGACTACATCCATCGTTAGATACCCATCATTTCCATACAGAAAACCCGGGCTTGAACAGGGCTGGCACTAAGTACCAAAGGCCGTGCCGCCATGGATCTCTTAACCTACCGATGACCTGGCGAACAGCAACATGGCGAGACATCGTCGCCAACAAGCTATTGAGCAAGACATGAACTGCCCAGAGCACGCGGCGGCACGGGTTCGATGAACATATGAAGCCCACCGCTGTCGATCTAGATCAGAAATCATTGATGACTGTAGGTCGAATCAGTTGACGCCCATGCAAGACTCAGAAACTGCCGATGCCATCAACACACAGTCAAAAATCACAATGGCCTCGACCGCGGCCGGGAGATCAGCGTGAGTAAGCAGCAATTGATCGATGACTTGGAAGACCTAGCCGACGAGTGGCGCCACCGTGCCTTGGAACAACGACGCAAGGGCAAGGAAGTAGCCGCCGATATCCTGAGCGATTGCCGTCACGAGCTCATCGCAGTCATCAAGCTGGCCAAAATGGATGTAAGTTCGTGAACGATTAGCCATCGAGCATAAACAAGAATAATCAATTATATAACGAATATTAAAAACCAATATACAAGCAACTACAATTGATTAAATTCAAATCGAACCCGCAAACCAACTTAAGCATGGTGGCCACGCAAGAGGGCGCGACCACCATGCAATGCAACGCTCAAGCAGCAGATAACCCATTTAAAATCTGGCAAGAAGCAAGAGTTTGATGGCACAAAAACACCATTCACTCAGCCCACATGCGTATATAGGAAAAAACTAACCTACACCAGCATAACCAACAGGTTTCTCAATCCATATATTCAGAACATTTTCCGTGAAAACTTTATTACCCCCCGTATTATTAACGAATAATACGGTCACACTATTGATCGCGTTAACATACCCAAAAATAGATATCCCTTGATTATCTGAGGCAAAAGATACCTTCACAGTATCGCCAAATTCCGCCCCACCGATTGAGTAGACTGCCGCCAACGAAGCACCTGCCAACATAGTCCCCGGATTAGCCCCCGTCGCCACAAATAACTGTGGGCCACGGAAAGTCATCTTACCGCCATTCGCCAACATGGTCCCCACCATATTGTTATTAAAATTATTATCAACAATCGTATTACCCATAATTCCATCGCCACCCACCACCGCCTCTACATAACCATACGACTGCGTCTTTGATGATTGATTATCAAAACAAATATTACCATTAACAACACAGTCACTTGCGTTATAACCAGGTATGCTAAACATTTTAATACCAGCCCCCAAGGCACCAGCGCTTTGGCCATTGTTAAAACAAATATTGTTCGAAACCACTGTATTAAGATCTCCCACAGTGATTCCGTTACCGGAATTTGCCGAGCACATATTTCCAGTAATAATGGAGTACGCACTCCAACACTCAATTCCAGACGGATAGGTATTATTAACATCCTCTCCAATCCCTCCGGTACAAACGTTATTTGTAATTCTGTTCTGCGTACAATTCGCTAATGGACCAAATGCAAGACCTGCGCCAAACGCGTAGCCAGCCACATAGTTGCCGTCAATGCAGCCCAAACCACCATTACTAAATAACCCAGTCCCGATCATCGTATTACGCGTAATAAAATGACTTCCAACCGACCCAGCCGCCACTGAAATATTTATCGCCTGATTATATGCACTAGTGGGCACTGGCATATAAAAATAATTGTCCTCAATATTAAAATAAGACCCACCATCCACCGCAAGACCAATGGTATGCGCCTGAATACCAGTGAAGGCACAGTGATCCAATATCCAGTTTGTACACTTAAATGCTTGATAAACCCAATAGATATTTCCAGGATTGCCTATTCCAGCAGGAAATATACCTGCAGAAATGTCAAAACCTAGATTACTAATACGAAAATTACTCAATCCTACCGCGTTAACCATCCCGGTGTTGTTTGTGAACGATTGCGGGAGTGCCTTGATGACAGATGAAGCACTGCCAGCACCGACCCAAGAGCACCCGTGCTGCATGACACCTGAATTGTTTACACAGTAAATGCCGGTCGGAAAAAATAGCGTAGCGCCAAGAGCGGTTGCTGCAGAATCCGCAGCGTTAATCGCAGATGTATCATCAGCCTGTCCATTGCCTACGGCACCAAAATCTTTAACACTGACAACATCTCTCAATTTGTCCTGGACCGTACGCGCTACCGCGCCAGCTCCGCCTTGCATGTAGCCAACGAGCGCTGATCCTCCGCCTGCGGCTAACTCTGCATGCAATACCGGCGTATCCGTGAGTGACACTGCTGCTTTCACACTCAATGCATTCATTTCACTATCGTTAGACATTGCTTGCTCCATGGGATCGATTGCGTAGTTGACTCGTTGAGCCAGCCTGTAAGAGGCAGGCCGGCTCGACGCCTATCATCCTGATAGGTCGTCTCAGAAAGCGAGATCACGCCACCCCCTATTACTCGACGCCACCTCAGCCCGAGAGCTAGGACATGAAACGTTTGAAGCGTGTGCCCTCGGTACAAGCTACTTTTGGCCACCCTGTTCTTGGTATTTCAACCAGCGCAAGCAACTGTTACAGCGCAGGGGCTCAGTTTCCACGCTCAAGCCAAGAAGCTATCCGGCCCTTGCCTCGGCTGTACGCGGCTTGCCAGCTCCAGTCAGCCCGGATTTGCATACGCTTATCCATGAGTCTGCGAGCAAACTTAATGCATGCCCGTGGCAATACGGACCAGCCGCTGCACCGCACCACCGGCCTTATTCTCAAACCAAAAAGCCCTGTCGTGCTTAATAAAACAGAGTCAAATAAATGCGCATATCATTAAAATATTTCACATAATATTGACATACTTTTAAATACATTTTTAAAATCACGCAAAAGTAAATTACTGGCATCATGCATTAACTCAAGCCGGCATTTATTTCGCCTTGCGTGACACCGTCCACACAGGAGGAGAACCACGATGGTTATTTATCAGATCACGATGGGCAACGGTAATGCACTGGCTATTGACGGAAATAATCCTGGGATAGGCTCTCAGCTGATACTTGCCAAATCGAACCCGTCAGACCAAAAACAGCAATGGTTTTGGGTTTATGCACCTGACTTGCAGGCATCGGTTCTATTTAACCCAAGCTCGAATCTGTATGCGACGGCCCAGACTATCAAGTCGGGCGCCCCAATCATTCTGACTCAAGCAACCGCTGATCTCACCAAGAACAATACGTTTCAAGTGCTCGGGGCAAACGCCTCCGCTGTCCGGCCACTCGCCAATACGGACCTCAATATGAATGCGCTCGGCAATGACTGGGGGCCCGGCACAAAGGTCGGTCTTTGGAGCTGGGATAAAGGTCGCCCTAACGAGTTATGGACCACGACCGCCATTGAGCTATAAGGCGAAAAGTGGGCCCTGCCATATGCATAGCTTATGGTCAGTGACATATATTATTGGCATGGCATTTTGTAATTTAAGTGGCGCGAAGAACCTCGTTAATGCGAGGCTCTTCGTTTGACATCGCTCCAACATAAGCGCAGCTAACTGATCCTCGAACCACTAGCGTGGTAACCCCTGGTTAGTCACTGGCGGCTATATATGGCGCCGGCCTTCATCTTCGCGCTCATAGGGGCATTGATTGATCTTCGCCTTGCCTGGATCTCAATATCGCACGCAGAGATCGGCACCATCCGTGGCGCCGATGATTGTGCGATAAGCCGAAAAACTCTACTTCACGCTATCGATCTGCACCTCCACACGTCGATTGGGAGCCAGGCAGGTGATCAGCTGGGCACGGGCGCTGTCCGGGCAATCCTTTACGGGATGGCTGGCGCCGAAACCTTCGGTGCTGATGTGCTCGCCGAGAACGCCGCGCCCCTCCAGATAGGCCTTGACGGCATCGGCGCGGCGAAGCGACAGCTCATGGTTGTAAGCGTCATTGCCCAGGCGATCCGTGTAACCGGCAATGTTTACGGCACGGAGCTTTTCACCCCGACCGCGCAGTTCCACGGCCAAAGCATCCAGTGATGCGCGGCCAGTCAAGCTGAGCTCAGCCTTGTCAAAAGCAAACAGAGCATCGGCGGACAGCACGCGCGGCGCTACCACCGGCGCCTCGTTTGTCTGCGCCACAGGCTTCGCCGTCTCCAACATGGCTGCGCAGGATTCTGGCTTCCAGTAAAAACTGCGGGCAAGCCGTGTGTCATCGAACAGCACCTTGTACTCGCACACAGTCACCTCATCGGTATCGGGTTTGCGAAAATTGAATACATAGTTCCACTCGCGCACACCCCACACACCCTCACTGAAATGCGGATAGCCGATCAGATCGGCGAGTTGTTGCTTATTGAGCCCTGCTCTTACCCGTCGAAGATTGGCCAGATTGGGAAAGGTACCGCCCTTATGCATCGGCGTAACGCTATCCGTCGCCGGCCACACCAGCTCGCCTGCGCCTTGACCGTTCTTTGCCACATCGTGGCTGACATTGCCGCAAGCGGCCAGGACGAGTGCGATCGAAACCGCGATGATGCCTTTGCATTGAGTACGCATGAATTGAACTCCCTGAATGTGGATGGACATGCCCGCGCTCACCAGACCACGCCCGCGCCGACACCCGCGCCGGCGTCTCCGCGCGTGTTGGTGGTGGCATTGAGCTTGAAGACGTAGCGACCGCTTTCGCTGATGGTCGATACGCCGACCGCGATACCGTTCTCGCCATGGAAACTACCCAACGCTACCGCCGCCGAACTCTGGTTTGGCTGATAGGCCTGCGGCAGGCTGGCCATCGCCATCGCCGAGGCGACACCGGCATTGGCACGATTGCCAATGCGATTGAGGTCACGATCGACACTCTGGAAGCGCTGGTCGGTGTAGTTCTTCGACCAGTCCTTGGCCTGCGCAATGGCATCGCTGAGCTGCCCCACATTCACCGCATCCGTCGCGGCAGTGCCAGCGGCCACGTTGGTCACCGTGCGCTCGTGCCCGACCGCGCCTACCGATACCGAGTTGGCGGCGGCCGCGACCGACCCCGCACCGATCGCCACACTGTTGTCGCCGCTGGCAGTAGAGCCAGCGCCGACCGCCGTGCTGTTGTTACCTGAGGCCGTGGATCCCGCGCCGGCAGCGGTGGCGTTGCTGCCGCTGGCTGAAGCCGGTGCATGGTTGTCGTTACTGGTCTGGTAGGTAGTGATCGTGGTCCCGCCAGTAGGCAGGTTGTTGATGGTCTGGGACAGGCTCGAGATCTGCGTGCCCAATTGCACCAGCGCCTGATTGTTGGCGTACAGTTGCGAGCCGTTGATCGCATCGGTACTACTGCCGCTGATGCGCCCCGCCGCCACATTGGTAAGCGTGCGTTCGGCGCCCGCCGCACCAACGCTCACGGTCGAACCCGGCGTGCTGCCGGCAAAACTGTAGCTGGTGCCGTTAAGCGTAACGCCACTGGTGACCACCGGTGCTGCCGTCACTGATCCCGCGCCCAACGCCACGCTGCCCGCATAGGCCGCCTGCGTGCCCGCGCCCAGGGCCATCGCCTGGATACCGTTGGATGTAGCGTTAGTGCCTAGGGCTACACCATCGGCCAGATTCACCGTGGCGTTCTGGCCGATGGCCGTGCCACCCGGTGCGGTCTGCTGCACGATGGCGCCGTTGCCGATGCCAATGCCGTTATCGCCGTTCACCGTCGTCTTGGGCCCGACCGCCACCGATTCCGCACCGACCGCCAGCGAATCGGCGGCATTGGAATTGGCGTGGAAGTACTTGATCGGTGTCACCGAGAACGAGCTCATCGCGCCCTTCAACTGACGCAGGGTCACCGCATCCTGATCCTGCGTGCCGTCCGCTACATTGGTGATCTGGCGAAAGCTGGTGGCGTTGCCGACCGAGATAGCACCAAGCAAGCTGCGGTCAGTGGTGTTGTACGGCACGATGTTGGTGCCGACCAGGATCGAACCGGAGCTTGGCGCGATCGCTCGATCAGACACTGCGGCCGAACCCAGCGCCACGCCGCCGAGTACCGAGACATTCGTGTTCTGCCCTAGCGCGGTGCTGCCGTCCGCCGTCGCCGCGGCACCCACGCCGGCCGCCAGCGCATTGATACCGGTGGCGCCGTTGTTGCTGTAGTTACCGCCGTGTGCGCCATTGTCGTTCACGCTGTAGTAGTGCGTGGCGCTGGCCGTCACCGTGCTGCTCAGGTTGCCCAGGGCCTGATTGGTGGCAAACAACTGCGAGCCATTGATGGCATCGGTGCTGTTCGCGTTCACCTGGCCCGCCGCCACGTTCGTCACGGTACGCTCGGCGCCTGCCGCCCCCACGCTCACCGTGCTGGTCGGCGCAGCTCCGGCATAGGTGTAGGCATGACCATCGATGGTGCCGCCAGTAGTGACAACCACCGCGCCGGTGCTGCTGCCTGCGCCCAGTGCTACGTCACCTGCGTTCGTACCCGCGGTCGCGCCATTGCCAATCGACACCGCGTTCGCCGTGCTGGCGGTGGATACCGGCCCGATCGCCACGCTATTCGTGCCAGCCGCATTGGAGTCAGCCAAGCTGGAGTTAGCGTGGAAATACTTGATGCCCCCGCCGTTCACCACGCCACCGATCTGATTGAACACCTGCTGCAGCGAGCTGTACGTAGCGCCGCCGTAACTGACATTGGTGGTCAGCGCGCCAGTCGTCGGGTTATAGCTGGTGCCGCCGCCGATGCTGCTGGCGATGGTGTTGCCGAGGTTGGTCACCGTGCTGCCCACCGAGCTCACTGCCTGATTGGTCGCGAACAACTGCGAGCCGTTGATCGCATCCGTACTGCTGCCGCTGATGCGGCCGGCGGCAACGTTGGTAATGGTGCGCTCCGCATTCAACGCACCCACGCTTACCGTGCTGCTCGGCGTGGTGCCGGCGAACGTGTAGGTGCTGCCGTTGATGCTCGTATTCGGTGTGCCCACGACGGTCGCCGTGCTGGAGCCTGCGCCCAGCGCCACGTCACCCACATTGGTGCCCGCGGTGGCGCCATTGCCAATCGATACCGCATTCACCGTGCTGGCGGTGGACACCGGCCCGATCGCCACGCTGTTCGTGCCAGCGGCATTAGAGTCGGCCAAGGTGGAGTTGGCGTGGAAATACTTGATACCCCCGCCGTTCACCTCGCCACCGATCTGGTTGAACACCTGCTGTAGCGAGTTATACGTAGCGCCGCCGTAGCTGACATTGGTGGTCAGCGCGCCGGTCGTTGGGTTATAGGTGGTGGTGCCGCCGATGCTGGTGGCGATGGTGTTGCCGAGGTTGGTCACCGTGCTGCCCACCGAGCTCACCGCCTGATTGGTCGCGAACAACTGCGAACCGTTGATCGCATCCGTGCTGGAGCCGTTGATGCGACCGGCGGCGACGTTGGTAACGGTGCGCTCCGCATTCAACGCACCGACGCTTACCGTGCTGGTCGGCGTGGTGCCGGCGAACGTGTAAGTGTTGCCGTTGATGCTCGTATTCGGCGTGCCTACGGCTTTCGAGGTGCTGGAGCCAGAGCCCAGCGCTACGTCGTTGGCGTTATTGGCGATAGCCGCGTTACCGAAGGCTACCGCGCCGGCGGCCAGGGCGCTGCTGCCATTGCCCAACGAGACCGAGCCCAAGCCCTGCGCGTTACTGCCATTGCCCAGCGCCACCGCGCCATTACCGTTAGCAGTGTTGTTGGCGCCCATCGCCACCGCACCGTTGCCGGTCGCCGTATTGGGATCGCCGATGGCCACGGCACCATTGCCATTGGCGACCTGCCCTTCGCCCAGCGCCACCGCACCAGTACCGCCGGTGACCTGCGAGTTGTGACCACCCGCGATGGAGCCCGGGCCCGCTGCGGCAGCGACTACCGCGGTGTCGCCAAAGGCCACGGTAGATACGGCAAGAGCTTGCGCCGAAGGCCCGAACGCAGTGGCACGGTCAGCCGCCGCGAGTGCACTGGGGCCAAACGCCGCCGAGGTCGCGCCGCTCGCGTTCGAGAACACACCTACCGCCACGCTGTTGACGCCACTGGCGGTGCTACTGACGCCAACCGCGGTCGAACCACTCGCACCTGAACTCACCGCGCCCGCGCCCAGCGCCGTGCCCTGGGCACCCGAGGCCTTCGCCCCGTCGCCCATGGCAAGGGCTTGCGTGTCGCTCGCCTGGGCTTGAAAACCCATCGCGATAGATCGGTTTCCCGAAGCGCTGGCGGCGACGCCGACCGCCGCGGAATTATTTCCGGTCGCACCATTGTTGAGGTAGTTCGCCTGCTGCGAACCGGCGTCGTTGACGCTGAAGTAGTGCAGTGGTGTGGCAGCCGCGAGCGACTGCACCGATTGCGTTACCGCGTAGAGCTGCGAACCATTGATCGCATCCGTACTACTGCCGCTGATGCGGCCCGCGGCGACGTTGGTGATGGTACGCTCGGTGTTCAATGCCCCCACGCTCACCGTACTGGCCGGCGCGGCGCCAGCGAAGTTATAGGTCGTGCCGGCGATGCTGTAGCTCGGCGTGCCAACGGCGACCGCCGTGATCGAGCCAGAACCCAGCGCCACATCGCTTGCATTATTTGCCTTTGCCGCAGTGCCTAAGGCCACCGCGCCGGCAGCCAGCCCACTGCTGCCATTGCCCAGCGCCACCGAGCCGATGCCTTGCGCATTGTTGTTATTGCCGATCGCTACCGCGCCATCGCCATTGGCCGTGTCGTTGGCACCCGTCGCTACCGCGCCGTTACCGATCGCGGAATTCGGATCACCGATAGCCACGGCGCCGTTGCCATTGGCGATCTGCCCTTCGCCCAGCGCCACCGCACCGGTGCCGCCGGCGACTTGCGAGTTGTGACCGCCAGCGATAGATCCGGTGCCGGCAGCCGCAGCGACGGTACTGCTATCGCCAAAGGCGACGGTGGAGGCCGCAAGCGCCTTCGATGCGTTGCCGATCGCCATGGCGTTCGCCGCCGCGGCATTCGATAACAAGCCAATAGCGATAGCGTTAGCCTGCGCTGCACTCGACTGTCCGCCTAGCGCAATGGCATTGTTACCGGCCGCATTGGCACCCGCGCTGGCGTTGCCGCCGATGGCCAACGAAGCCAAGCCCGAAGCACGCACCGCCGTAGCGGCGGTGGTACCGCCGACACCTAGCGAGGTGGAGTAGTTGCCCGTGGCCTGCGCCAGCGTGCCGACGGCCGTGGACTGCGCGCCCGAAGCCGTCGCCGTTGTGCCGAGCGCGCTACCCCAGGTACCCGTCGCCGAGGAGGCCACGCCGAAGGCAGCACCACCTTGCCCAGTCGCGGTAGCACCATTGCCGACGGCGGTCGCTTCGAACGTGGTCGTCGCACCGCCCGGCATGGCCGTGCCGGGGCTACCGCTGG
Source organism: Dyella silvatica (assembly GCF_026283955.1). GTDB lineage: Bacteria > Pseudomonadota > Gammaproteobacteria > Xanthomonadales > Rhodanobacteraceae > Dyella_C > Dyella_C silvatica. Next base: position 32,227 of record NZ_JAPDPE010000049.1, read on the forward strand.
CCTTGGCATTGACGCCGATAGCCACCGGCGAGCCGCCGCCACCCGAAACCATCGCTTGAGCACCCTGACCGATAGCGATAGCGGATCCGCCCACACCGGCAGCATTGGCGCTGTAACCGATGGCGATCGTGCCCACCGCTGACGAGCTGGCGCTATGGCCAAGCGCTACCGCGTTAGTGCCCGATGCGGTGGATTGGATGCCCACGGCAAGAGCATTGTCACCACTCGAGGTTACGTCGGTACCGATGCTGATGGACGACGCACCGCTAGCGCCTGTTCCGACCGCAGAGCGCGCCCCCAAGTACATGGAATTGACGCCCGTGGCGTAGGCCTGAAAACCTACGGCGATGGCATTCAGCGCGGCGCCGTGAGCCACGTACCCCAGTGCGAGCGCGCCGTCGGTATCCGCCGCCGCGGTAGCGCCAACAGCCGTCGCCCCGAGGCCGTTAGCGGTAGCGGCGTAGCCCACGCATGAGGCCGTACCGTTGTAAACGTTGTACGGCAACGACGTGCAATTCACGGCCTGCGCCTGCGCTGGCGAAACCCAACCGACTCCGCCAGACACCAGCAGCGCCGCGAATACCGCAGAGCTCAGGCTTCGCAGCGACAGGCGACGACTACCTCGCCCTTGTCCGCCACCGCGATGACACGCGGCCATCTCTGAAGCGACCACAAGCTGATTCAGCGAGCGGCTCCAGACTTTGCTGTGAATCTTGTTCATACCTTCTCCTTCGTGGGGGGTGAGGACAGGAGTCGGACGCGCAGCAAGGACACGAATCGCAGGCACGCAAACGCCTTGAGCGCGGAGTCGGGGTGGACTCCGCGCCGACATTTGACGCCGACAACGCGTGCTCCTCTGGTTGTTCCGCGCTCCTGCGTGCTTAAGCGCGCGATCGGCGACCACGCACCATAGTCATGACGAGGCGGTGCTCCGTGTCAGTCGCTCAGGCGAGCTGATGGGAAGCCGTTAGATCGACCCGGCGCGCGGGTGGTGCATGCAGCAGTGGCGCATGACAAAGAAAGCCCTCGAACCAAGGGGCTTGAGCATGCTGCGAGTCAATCAGCGGCATTCGGTACTCCTACTGTTTGTCCATCTCGATGGATACGTGTCCATTGCGTATGCCACTTCCCATCCCGGGAAGCCGTCCCTTCCATCTGTTGCCGCTGCAACCGGTTTATCGACAAGACCGGCATGGGTCGACGCACACCTGCTGGCGTGGCGTGTATGTAGCTGCTGAATGAACTTGAAGGTGTGACCGCCCACCTCGGCTGCCAGGCGCGGGTGGGCGCAGACGCACTGCAGGCGCTGCGCATTCCACAAACTAGTATTGCTGCGATGTATGCCTGCATACCCAAGATCCTCCCTGGCGTCCACCCATAGGGAGTTCGATGGCAAGACTCAGCTCATGCGAGGCAAACACTGCATCCCGGCAACGGGACTTGATGTCCGCTGCCGGAGCCTGGCGTGTTCAACCTACGAACGGCGAGAACCTGCCTCCAATGCCCCCTGTAGGCATACGTGGGTAAAGCCATGCTGTCCTGCTTTTCCGGAATACACCTCTGCAACGGCCGACGGCAGTTGTAGGACAATTCCGAGTGCTTCGCAGCTTGTATCGATCTTAGGCAGGTCGGGTACTTGCAAGAAAGGCATCGCACAAAAAGATGCGACGAGCATCACTGAATTTTCGTGTCAGGTGTCGCGGCGCTCCATGCCACTTCTCTTGACGACCGCACGGTCGTGGTGTTCGGCTCGGACAAGTGATCCGCTTCCCCTGCTTGCTTGCCCCTAAGCATCCAAACCGATGCATGCTAAGACCCGCATATCTTTGATCGAAGCGCAATGGCGATTTTGATCAATCGCCGTTACTAATCTGCGCGAAATCGTCGCAACGATTCCGTGATGAACCGGAGCGCAGCTCATGAATCTTGACTATCAGCACGTCATTACCATGCCCAACGCGAGAGCGGATCATCGCGCGCTTCGCATTTAGACATT
>NZ_JAPDPE010000004.1 GCF_026283955.1 Dyella silvatica
CATGGCGATTCCACCTGGGTGACGATCCGCACTGGGCCGATGCGAGCGTGGACGACAGCGGCTGGGAAACGATGGACTTGAGCGCACCGGCAAGCAGCCATGATGGCGATGTCGGCCTGCCGAACTATGTCGGGGGATGGATGGCGCACGGCCACCCCGGTTATCAAGGGTATGCATGGTATCGGCGCACAGTGACGGTGCCGACTGGAAACCGTGCATGGGATATTCTGGGGCCTACCGCTGTCGACGATGGTTACGAGTTGTATTGGAACGGCAGGCGTCTGGGTGGATCGGGCCGGCTTGGCGCATCCCCTAGAGTTGTCGGCACGCGACCGATGATCTTTGCGCTTCCCGCCGATGCGGCCGGTACCCGTGCGGTGCTCGCCATCCGCGCTTTCATGCAGCCGGGCAACGACGCCAGCGCCGATGGCGGCGGTGTCCACGTTGCGCCGACACTGGCGCCGCGCCCGGAGAGTCACGCGCTATACCAGGTGCAATGGTGGCGCTCGATCGCTGGCTATATCGTCGAAGTGGTCGAGCCCATCACCATGTTTGCGCTGATCGGTTTGGCGCTGGTCATTCGACCGCGCAGCAGCCACCCGAGCTTCATTGCGATGGCCTGCATGGCGCTTGCGCTTTCGGCGCTGAAGCGCGTCGACAATGCGATTGTCTCGTGGACCGATCTGATGAGCCTGCCCACCTACGCCTGGTTATCAAAAGTAATCTGGATGCCGCTCAGCCTTGCCGCCTGGGCGCTTGCATGGAACCGTTGGTGTGCGCGTTCCTCGCGAGCCATCGATGGGGTCGCCCTGCTACTTACCGTGATTGGTGTGGTCGGTGGTGCAATGCAGATCATGGCGATGACTCATGCCTTTCGGTTCGGCTTACTCGTACTATTCGCACTGATTGCCGTGCGAATGGCTCGCGCTGGCTCGATGCGTATCATGGCGCTCACCACGATGGCATGGATCCTGGTGGCGCAATTTGCCGGCGAGCTAGGCTCGGTCGGCATCCCAACCATCTGGTTTCCGTTTGGCATCGGCGTAACGCTTACGCAGTACGCCTATGCAGTCGCCGTACCGCTCCTGGGCATCTTGATCATGCGAACCTTGCAGTCGAAGAGCGCATGATGATCAGGGGTGCGCCTCTCGGGCGGGTATCCGCGGCACTCAGTGCGAGCTGATTGATGTGTGCCGTCTCTCATGAGCTGAGCTTCATCGTGCATCGCGCCGCACTTGTGTGTGACGTAATCGTCACTTGCGTGCTTCAACACTAAGGCATATTTCCCACGCGACATGGCTGGATAGCCTGGTTTCCGAAGTGGAGATGCCTTGCGCGATGGGTCGCAACGACTTAGCCATACGCGATGTTCAAGGAGTGGAGATTGGGGAAGTCATAGGCTATTAGCCGTGGCGTCAGGCGCAATTTAACTCAAACAGGAGTGAGCTTATGAAACGATTCGTCGCAACCCTGGGTTTTGCTTTCCTGGCTTTGACTACATTTTCTGCGATCGCGCAAACCGGAACGGTTCAAGCATCTTCAAACTTTGTTGACATACCATACAGTAGCCCCACAGGCACGGTTGAAGTAAAGATCACCGCGAGTCGGCCTGCTTATCCATTTTTTTATGTATGCCTTTATGCTTCAGTCAATACCCTTATCCGCAATCCACGCACTGATCAGTTCATCGGCTGCTCCGAATGGGGGTCCGCTGATTATTTTATTGGAGTGGATTCATCGCTAACGGTGGATAACGCCTATTATTTCTATGCGATGGAGCAAGACGACGTATATCAAGGGGCGCCGGGAACCGTTGTGCAGACTGACAGTAGGCCGGGAACGGTTGCCGCAAGAAGGCCCATCAACTTAAGCATAAGCCCCAACCCGGCAACCATACCTCCCGGGGCGCCATCTACGACAGTAACCATTTCGCAAAATCCGTCATCAACCTACTCTGCTGCCAATGTCTCCTGGTATGGGGTAAATAATTTGCCGCCTTATACTGGCAAAATATGGTGCCTGGGTACGCCGTCCGTTCTCTATACGACAACGGCTAATGTAGGAAGCGGCGAGAGGTCCACGCTCTACGTGGCGCCGTATGACGGATGTACCGCGGGAACCAGCGTCCCATCGCTGCCCGCCGTGATTTTAAACGAGGTTTCGTTTTCTACGACGAACTAGGCACGCCAACGGCTTATGGCAGGATGCTCGATTAATCTCGGGCATTCTGCCGTGGGTTAATGTCATGCATTCGCCGGAATGAGTTGTCAGTCGCCAGGCAGTTCAAGACTGTGCTCGGTCGGCTCTGGCGTAACGCCCAGCACCTTGAGGTGCCTGGAGCCTTCGAAGCGATGCCAGCAGTTTTGCGGCACCACGACGAGCTCCCCCGTGTTGAGGCTGATCCGCTGCTGTTCGCCGTTTACAAGAAACACAAGGGTCGTGCTGCCTTCGATGGACATCACGATCTCGTCTCCTCCCGGGTGACGTTCCCATTCGGTATTGCCGGAATAGTAGCCAACAGAGATGGCTCCGTTCCGGTACGGCGCAACTTTCAGGAACGCCAGCTCGCTCCCGCCATTGAACGCCATCTCAGGGGTCCGCTCGGCTAGATAGGTAAGCCGCTTCAGGGTGTCGGCTAAGGATTTCTTTTCTATCACGCCCTCCCCCTTTCGATGTCTCATTAAAATGTAGACCGCGCAAAGCCAGGCGTAGCGGGCGACCTAAAGTAAGCGCGCCTGCGCTTGAACCCTCCAGATATCGTAGGTTATCGCTGCCGCAGCTCCTCCAGGCTGCTTAAAATCGTCAGACGGACGAATAATCCACCCAAGCAGGCCAGCCTTCACCGAGGCTGGCACCTCGGCGTATTCCGCATCGCACAACTGAAGCACATCGATCCAGCCCCTTCCCCGGCGCCCCATTCTTCATCGCGGATTCTCTGTGCTGTCTAGCCCGGAATCAGTGATATCTAGTACGGCGTAAAAGGTTGCGAATAACCTAAGCTATTGCGCCCTTGTTCGTTAGCCAGTTAATTATATAGAGCAAAATCGCCCTGGATAGATCGAGATAATTATTGCAAGCAGCGTCTGTAATCATGTCGCAATATGATGCGCGCACTCTGAAAATCGACCTATCCATTAATTATTAAAAAATATAAATACACAGAATTTTCATTTTCTTCACGCTCAATCTGTAATGGTCGGCGGGTGATTGGGGGCTAGCCACGCATTTTGTAGTTAGGTAATCTCTGGCCCACATCCCTGGATATCTCTCCAGACAAGCGACCGAATTATAGCTACGCAGAAGCAAGTCCCTGGCTTGCAGAATAGCCCGGGAGTGCTGGCCATTCGTCATGGAATGTACGATTGTCAGTTCGCAACAGGGGGCAAGATGCTTAGATATGAGTAATTCGTACCGCGCCTATGCGTATGCATGGCGCGCATAGTCCGTTGACCTAGAGCAAGGCGCATCGCCCAAGGTGATGCCGACCGCCCCTGCAGGGGCGGCATGGTTGCATGTGCGCGCGATCTTGCTCGCGGACGGACCACATACGCAGCGCAGCGGCTGCCCTATCGTCTTGCGGAATACCGCAGGGTGGCGTGTTGGCGCTGTTGGAGATTAATGCTCCATTAGGCATCTGGCTAGATACGAAGGCCATTAATTGGCATTTAAAGTAAATGACGGATTTAACCGAATCCGATAACTCGTAACACGTGCTGTAACTATTTTTCAGCCATGTTCGAGTCCACGGATGCAGGCCCACCGAAGCGTTACTTCATTCAACAGGAGCTGCTATGAACGCCCAAGTTAAAGTTACCGATTTCGAAGCCGGCCAGAGCGTCAATACCAAGCTGACGCCCAATTCCAACTGCATCACCAGCGCCAGCGGCGACGATAATGACGATACCCAGCTGGCCTTCCAGTATGACAACAACATCACGTACTGGAGCCCGGCTATTTCTTCGAGCAGCGGTGATGCCATCAACGATCGCGACCGTGGCAACACCGTCGTTCGTTTCCTCAAGGGCCTGACGGTCTCTTACCTGGCCCAGTCCGGCGGCCTTTACACCGTCGTCCTTGACGGCGAAATCAAGGACAGCGGCACCACCTACGTCATGACCGGCAAGACGCTCGGCACGTTCAAGAGTCGCAAGCCGGCGAAGCGCTAACCGCCGAGTGAGCAAGCAAACCGTCTGGAGGATCGCGGGGCTCGCCCTCCTCCTGGCGGGTTGCACGCGCGAGGCGCCGGCCTGTCTGCCGACGTCGCAGTCGGCTGCGGCCGCGCCACACACCAACACCCTGGACTACACGGTCTGGATCACCCCGGAAATACGCAGCGACACGCATGTCCAGGAAGACACCCAATCAGCCCAGGTCACCTTCGTCAGTGGCAGCCAGGTCATGCTGACGATTGCGCTGTCGCAGGGTGCCAACAGCGCGATTGTCGATCGCGGTGCCGCCGTGGGCACTGCGCGCATCGATCCGGGCCTGCGACTGGATTTCCAGATCGCCACGCCGCTGCAACGCGGCGCCGTCTATCTCGACGGGCACTTCGCCTCCTCGAATCTTCCGAAGGTTCACTACCAGGGCGCGCTGGCGACCTGGAGCGCGCCACCGCAACCGCCCCTGACCGCGACGAAGGAATAAGCATGCCAAGCACGGTGGAATACCAGCAAATCGGCGGCACTGCGGTGTACGAAATACCCGCCGCAAGCCAGGTCGCCGGTTGGGCCGGTTATGTTCTGAAAGGCAAGGCCTTGCCTACCGAGATCGGCTTCAAGGCCGCCTTCGACAACCAGTCCGGAAGCTTTCTTTTCGCGGCCACCCGGCCCGCGGCGCTGGACAGCGATCCGGCAACGTTCGCCGACAACGCGCTGAAATATTTCGCCGACAACGCACCCAACGGACGCGGCGTGGCGTGGCTGGCCAGCTCGTCGCCCACGGTGTTCGGCGGGTTTGGCCAATTCGGGTTCTCCTTCGTGTGGGACCCCATCCTGAAGCTGTACCAGCTGACCTCGAACCTCAACGCCGCGCTCGGCTCGTCGCTCATTTTCTTCGCGCTGCGCAATCTGTACATCCGCGCCGACGAAGCCAGTGCCTCATTGGTGATTTCGATCAAGCGCGGGTCGCAGGAACTGATCGGCTTCCAGAGTGGCCTGCGCCCGGTCGGCATCACCGTCAGTCCCGGCACCCAGCAGGAGGCCCGTATCCCGACGACCGGGCCCAATGCCGGCAGTTTTCTGTTCGCCGCCGAGATCGTGCCGTCTATCGCTTTCGCGTCCTCGGTGCTTCCGGTCGGCTGCACTTATGTCGTGCGGGCTACGCAAGGCGACGGCGCCGATACGCGCATTAACTATCCGATCTTTGGCAAGCTGCCCGACAAGCTGTTGACCAACGGCGTGGTCGATCCCAGCGACCCGTTCAATCGAGCGATCGGCGCCACCGCACTGGCGGCCGGCGCGCTGCGCACCGCCTTTGGCCTGCGTCCGTCGGTGGCGCTCGCCAGTCAGTTCCGTACCGCGCAAGGCCATGCGCTCGACCTGCTGCCGCTCGGCGGCGACCCAACGGTGATTGCCTTGCCGCTGGCGGCGGGCGCGCTGGCGCTGGCCTCGGCCTCGCCGATCGATACCGCCACCAAGGATTGCGCTGCTTATCTCGCGCCCGCCGGCGAGTTCGGCCTGATTGCGGGTGACGCCGAGAGCGCCGAGGACCTGCTCTGCGGCCTGTTCGGCTCCGAGCGGCTGACCTTCCGCTCGTCGGTCGCCGGCGGGGCGCGCGGCAACACCATGCGCTGGCTGCCGTCGCAGCCCGGCTACGCACCGGTGTTTCCTTTTCTTACCGCCGATCTCGACAATCCATCCAGCGGCTGCGTCAAACCGCGCCTCGATCCGCGCTATCTCACTTCGTGGATGACCCTGGCCGGCACACCACCGGCCGGATATCACGCCGAGCCCGAGGGCTCACCGCTCTACGGTTCGCCCAGTGCCGATGGCCTGCTCAGCGCCACGCCACCCTCGGCCAAGATCTCCGGCGACCCGGCGCACAGCTTTCCACTGGTGCCCTATGCCGGCGTGAGTACCAGCGCAGGCGTCACCCACGAGCTGATCACCGGCATGGAAAGCGAGATCATCTCGCCGACTCGGCGCACACTGATCAACGCAGGCGCCACGCCCACCTGGCAACGGCGCGCTGCCGCCCAGCTGGTCGACCTGGAGCAGACCACGACCAGCACCACGCCACAGGGCTCGCTGGTCGTCATCGATCCCGCCTCGGGCGCCTATCAGCAAGTTCTGCTGGCTCAGTCGCAGCCGGTCGGTGGTCAGCTCCTGCCGTTTGCGTTCGAGCATCCAACCATCGAGGTGCAGCAGGCACTGCAGACCAATCAACTATTCATCGTGGCGGTCAATCCCGAGCCCTTCGACCGCCCCGGCGGGCCTACGCCAGCAGTGTTCGCCAACGTCGCCGATATCGCCGGCTGGACCATGACCGCGCATGTCGGTCGCGGCGCCACGCCCACGGCCTATAAGAACGTAATGATCATGAAGTACTGCGCCGGCAGCCTGGCTGAGCGGGTGACCAATCCCAACCGCTGGACCGATCCGGAAGTGTTCTCGCTGTTGCCGGAGGCGAATTTCTCCGTCTCCGGACGCGCGCCGGACACGGCCCGCTGCCTGGGCTCCAGGCGCGCCGGCGGCTCTTGCAAGGAGAACGATGCACTGGCCTATACCGGCCTCTCGCAATGGCTGCAGGACTATATCGCCGACGCCATCGCGCTGGCCGATGGCAACAGTTCGGCCGCGCCGTTCTATCAGCGCTTCAAGCAGATCGTTACCGATCCCAACTGGAATGGCGTGATCGTGCTGGCCGCCGATCTCGTCGCGGGCGATCTGCCGCCGCAGATTCAGGGCCTGGCCGCTGGTATCGACCTCACCCGGTTTGCCTCGCATCACTTCGGCTTCAATGCCAGCCGCGTCAAGGTCAACAACAAGCAGCTCAGCCTCGACGGGCCATCGAGCTGGTTCGGCCTGGTCGACTACAGCAACCTCGCCTATGGCCAGAACGTGCTGTCCGGCGCCTCGCCCGACTTACCCATACCCTTCCCTGTCAATGACGACTTCGGCTTCACCGTGCTCGAGCTGCGCAGCTTGTTCGAGAACAGCGCGCTGACCCGTTTCGAGAGTCGCATCCAGCTCACCTGCCGGCGGCTATTCGGCTCGCGCGTCAGCGCGGCCTACCGCAATGGCGAGGGCCTGCCGGAGACGGCGGTGGTGCTCACGGGCAGCTATATCGCCCAGGGCGACAGTGGCGCTTATGTGTTCGAGCAAACCACGCCAAGCATCTTCACCACCGACAGCAATGTGCTGAGCGCGGTAGCGTTCAACCGTGTGCAATTCAACACGCTGGGGCCGCGCGACAATGGTGCGACCATCGCCAGCCGCTTCCTGATCTGGGGCATGTTCGACTTCGTCCAGCTCAATGCCAGCGACGGCTCGCTACTCGACGTATTGTCGTTCGGCACCGCGCCCGGCACGCCGCCACCGCAGCTCGGCAGGGGGTTGGCGTTCTCCAATCTCACTATCGATATGAGCTTCCCGACCATCACGCCCAACGCCGTGTCGTTCGTGCTGGGCACCGCCAATCTCGCTTACGACGCCACCGCCAGCGAGTCGCGCGACGACTGCCTGTATCGCGGTTTCGCGCTGCAGCTCAAGAGCTTCGTCCAGGTCACCGATGCGCAGACGCCGGCGCAGCTCGGCTTTCTGCCGGTGTCCTCGCCGCTATCGCTCGAACGGCTGGCTGCGCCGTGGTATGGCGTGGTCTACGAGGTCACCCTTGGTGGCCCGGGCGCGCTGGCATCGAGTGCCGGCTTCAGTTCGAACCTGCTGATCGCGTGGTCGCCCAAGTCCACGGCCAGCGCCAGCACCCGTTCGCTATTCATCGGGCTGAGCCTGCCGGGCGCGGCACCGGGCGCCAAGCTATTCAGCGTGCAAGGCGTGTTCAAAATCGCGGTCGGCGCGATCGCGCTGTCGCGCCAGCAGGTGCCGGCCACCAACCAGGAGCCGCCACCGCCGCCGCGTCACTACTACTGCCTCAGCCTCAACGACATCGCGCTGAAGATCTTCGGCATCGCCAAGCTGCCGCCCAGCGCGACCATCCGCTTCTTCTTGTTCGGCGACCCGGACCGGGCCGGCAGTCTGGGCTGGTATGCGGCGTATGTCGCCGACGACATCAAGTCCCTGTCCGCGTCGCCCAGCGAGCGCAAGTCAGCGGCAATCACCTCTATCGGCGAGGAGCGCCCATGACCCGCTGCCTGTTCTGGAACGTCGAGCATTTCGGCGAGAAACGCTTCTACAACGCATCCACCGACAACGATCCGGACGCAGGCATGACCTGGGCGCTGTCAGCGGCCGAGCGCACGGCGTTGCTCTACCGCGTGATCGAGGCGACCAATCCCGACATCATCGTGATCGTCGAAACCGTAGCGCAATCGACCAAGGGCAGCCGGATAGCGCAACGCATCACCGCCCCGGTGCAGCTGCTCAACTGGCTGCGCACCACAGCACCGACCGTGATCAGCCCTGAGTGGCGCATGGTGCCGCCACTGGTGCTGGCCGGCCAGCCCGGCAACGTGGGCCAGGAAGCGATCGCCGTGTTCTATCGCGGCACCACCGGCACCACCCAGCGCTTCTTCACCGGCCCGAACACCTGGCCGGGTGGTGTCGATGGTCCGTCAGTGCTGCCGGGCACACGCCCGGCGGCAGCCTACGGCACCAACAAGCGGCTGGGCCAGAACGTAGATCTCAACGCCTTCCTGGTGCCGCCGACCACCGCCGCCCGCACCATTCCCGCCGGCGCCCTGCACAATGCCACGCTCGCCGAAAACACAGTGGCCGCGCGCATCCAGCTGCGCGTACTGACGGCCGGCTCGGCCGGCGCCAATCTAGACTTCGGCATAGCGCGGCCACCCTTTATGGTCAGCTTCACCGAACAGGCCAGCGGCGGCGCGCTGCGCGACATCACCGTGTTCGGCGTGCATGCGCCGGCGAATGCACCGGGCGCGGCAGCGTTCATTACCGACATGTCGACCGCCTTCGACATCGTCGGCCCCCTGGGTGCTCATGAAACCCGCCTCGTCGGCGGCGACTTCAACGCCAGCCTGCTGCAGGACGACGGCTCGCTCAGCACGGTGTTCGATCCGCTGACCGTGACCAACAACTATCGCCAGCTGCTACGCCCCAGTGCCGCCGCACCGGTGGGGGCAGCGCTCGAGGCATGGAAGGGTTATTTCGGCACCCATATCAACCCGCTCGACGATCCGCCGCTGGTCCGCAACCAGCAGACCTCGCGCTTCTTGTGGTCCGATGGCGATACGGCCTCGTATTACCCACCGTATCGCTACCAGTCCGCGCTTTACTACTCGATCGACAACGTGCTGGTGTGGCCGCTGGACAACGGCCGCAATTACCAGACGACGATCATGAACACGGTGCTCTCCTCGCCGCTTTCGGCGGTCGCTCCGGTACCGGCAGGCGCCTCGGCCGGCACGGTGCCGATCGCCGCCGAGATCGCGCCGATCGTGCCGTTCGTATGGCCGCAGGCGCCGGACGCCGCTGATTACGATGCCGGCAACGCTGCCATGCTGCTCGCCTGGCAACGCTACGGTCATATCGTCAGCACCAGTGATCACTTTGCGCTGTTCACCGACGTTTAGGGGATATCTCGATGGCCAGCACTGCGATCCAGAATTTACAGGCGGCCTTGAAGGCCAGCGTCGACGCAGCGGCGGCGTTCGCGCTCGACGCCGCCTACCTGACCGCCGGCATGGCGGACCCCGCCGTGCAGGTACCCAAGTCGTATGACGACGACCTCGCCAAGGCCTTCCAGGTAAAGGCGGCGGCGGATTTCAAAGTCTCGGCCAAGCCCGGCAGCGTCGGCCCGGTCGCCAACGACAGCTTTCTCGTCCAGGGTGTCAGCCTGCCCTTTATCGGCGTGGCCCTTGACGGTACCGGCAAACTCACCTTCTCGCTGTCCGCCGATGGCGCCACACTGGTCGTCGCGATCGAGAGCAAGCCGGCCGGCTGGACCTGGACTACCTCGTTCCCGCGGATGACAGACTGGCAGTTCAAGGTGCTGCCAGTGAGCTCGGCCACCTTCACCTTTCTCAGTTCGAACGGCCCGCGCCAGAACGCGGCCATCGCCTGCGGCGTGCCGCCCTCGGCGACACCGCTGTTCACCCTGTTCGATCCCATCATCAAACCGCCGGCCCTGGTCACCCTGCGTGGCGACCTGGACCTGTCTACGTATAACAATCGGACCGTGCTATTCCCCAGCGGCAATCTGCGCGGCTCGGTGAGCGACAACAGCTTTTCGCTGATCTACCTGCAGGTGAGCAAGCCGGCGATCGCCCTCGCCCTGCCGCCGCCGGCGAACCCGCAGGGTAAGGAGATCGCCGATACCCAGCAGACAGCGCAGCTATCCATTTCGGCGGAGCTTGCACTGGACGGCCAGCCCTCGGCCTTCCTGCTCGAAGTGGCGCTGCCGCAGCAGGCCGATGGCCGGGTGCCGTTTCATATCTCGCTGCGCGCGATCACCGGCGGTCCGCAGCTCACGCCGTCGAGCATGCTGGCGCTGGCGGGTGGCGCGCAGAGCGGCGGCCGCAGCTATCTCTCTTCGGTACCGCCGGTGCTGCAGCAATTCATGACCTCGGTAAGCCTGCGCGGACTGGCGCTGGCCGGCATCGTCGGCACACCACCGAAAATGTCGCGCATCGGGCTGCAGATCGGCAGCGTGCCGGGCATGACCTGGACACCGCTGCCCGACGCGCCGCCCGGGCTCGATTTCACCTTCACTTCGTTTGCGCTCGACTGGTCGTTGATCGATCCGTTCAATGCGGCCACCCGCCAGCAAGCCTTCCAGTTTTCCACCCAGTTCACGCTGGCGCCGAAAATCTTTAAAGGTAAGACGCCGGCCAGCAACGGCCTGTTCACCGTGAGCTTCGGCTCCGACCTGCAATTCGATGCCAGCTTCGTCGGCACCGCCGCGCTGCGCGACTTCGTCGATGTGCTGTCAGGTGGCGCGATCACCCTGCCCGATGGCGTCGACGCCAGCGTGTCGGACATCACCGCCACGGTGGACTACCCCGAGCGCAGTTTCAGCTTCGGCAGTGGTTTTGATGTCCAGGTCAGCTTCCTCGAAGTCGGCGGCAAGCCCATTCTGGCGATATCCAATGGCCGCGTCGCCCTGGCCGCGATGACGCCGACGCAAGGCGATGCGCAGAACAACAACGGCGACAAGACGCAGTGGCAAGCCAGCATCGGCGGCACGCTGGCGGTCGGCCCGCTGGGCGCTAACGTGCTGGTGGCCTATGACGGTTTCGCGGATCCGGCGAACTGGCTGCTGAAGGCTCAGCTCGCGCAGCCGGTCGATATCGGCGCGGTGATCCAGCAGTTCTTCGACCCCTACGGCAGCTACGACTTCCCCAACTTCCTGCCCGGCACCTTGCTGCTGAAGACCTTCGATATCACCGCGCGGCTGGCCAGCAAGGGCGGCAAGCCGCCGACGACGTATGCGATCGACACCACGTTCTCCTGGCTGTTCGATCTCGGCGAGCAGAAGGTCGGCATCGATCCGGCGCATCTGATGATCGCCTACGACGGCGCCAAGCCGGCGAACCAGCAGTTCTCCGGCCTGGCCGAAGGCACCTGGGTCTATACCGCGATCAACCTCGAACTGAAGATGGGCTATCAGTTCCAGCCGACCGCGCAAGGCCCCAACGAAAGCTTGTATGTCGAATGGGAAGGCTTCCGCGCCACCTACGAGACCGGCAAGGAACAGCTCACCTTTTCGCTCAAGGGCTGGACCGTCGGCACGCTGATCCAGGCGCTGGTGCGCACGCTCGGCGACCCGTACTTCACCCTGTCCTCGCCCTGGGATCTGCTTAACCAGATATCGCTAGACGGCCTGAGCCTGATCGTGTCGCTGAAGTCCGGCGTCAAGAACCGGCTGTCGGCTTCATACACACTGTCCAGTCCGCTCAATCTCGGCTTTATCGTGATCAAGGGCCTGATCTTCCGCCGCGACACCGACGGCAAGGTCACGCTGGCGATCGACGGCACCGTGCCGGGACCGCTGCAAGGGACGATGGGCGACCTGCTCGATCCGGCCAAGGGCCAGGACGTGCAGAACATGCCGTCGGTGCCCGGCACCGGCGAGGAATACTTCAAGCTGTATCTGCTTGCGCTGGGCCAGCGCATCGGCATTACCGGCTACCAGACGTTTGCGACCACGCAAGAGGCGATCCTCGCGCTCGAAGGCGTGCCCAACACGATCAGCAAGCAGAATCCGGTCAACCCCACCGCCAATAAGGGCTCGGCCCAGAACGGCGTGCCCTATTACGAGCCGGCCAACCACTGGCTGATCGCCGGTCATCTGGGGGTGCTGAAGATCGCCGGCGTGTGGACGGTAGACGTCAAGCTGGTCTTCAACGATCCGAATCTCTACGGCTTGCGCCTGGCGCTCGCCGGCGCGCGCGCCGGCGGACTGGCCGGCCTCATCATCGACATCCTGTACAAAAAGATCACCGACGATATCGGTCTGTTCCAGCTCGAATTCACCTTCCCCGATTCGATCCGCAACCTCAACTTTGGCGCGGTCTCGGTGGTGCTGCCGCAGATCGGTATCCAGATCTATACCAACGGCGATTTCCTGATCGATATCGGCTTTCCGTACAACCTGGATTTCCGGCGTTCGTTCTCGATCTCCGCAATCGTCTACGGCGTGCCGGTGCTTGGTGCCGGTGGCCTGTACTTCGGCAAACTCAGCGGCGCCACCGCAACCCAGGTCCCACGCACCGAACTGGGCACGTTCAATCCGGTGATCGTGTTCGGCCTCGGGCTGCAGCTCGGTCTTGGCTACAACTTCGTCAAGGGTCCGCTGCAGGCGGGTTTCGCGCTGACCGTGTTCGGCATCATCGAAGGCGTGATCGCGGCCTGGCATCCGTACCAACCAGCGCGATCCGCCGGCCGCGACCTCGCCCTTGCCGGCCAGGGCAGCCTGCAGGACGAGTACTACTTCAAGCTCAGCGGCACGGTCGGCATCATCGGCCTGCTGTACGGCAAGGTCGACTTCGCCATCATCCAGGCCTCGGTCAACGTCAACATCACGCTGTCGCTGAAGATCACCTACGAGTCCTACCGCGCGATCCCGCTTGTCGCCACCGCACGGGTGGACATCAGCCTGAAGGTGAAGATCAACCTCGGCCTGTTCTCCATCTCGATTTCGTTGTCGTTCGCCATGACCGTCACGGCCAGTTTCGTGATCGGCTCTGACGGCACCGCGCCATGGGATAGCCCCAAACTGGCCGCGGCCTCGCACGCGCGTCGGCGGCAGCTGCTGACCGAGGGCCCGGCCGCGATCCGTGCCCGCGCCCGCCAGCTACGGCTGCAGCCGCGCCGTTTGGCCGCCCATCTGGCCGCGGCGCTGGACAAGCCGACGCTGCACCTGGTCACGGCGCCGCAGTACACCGTGCTCGCCGCGGAGAAAGCGACCGATCCGTCGACCCAGCAAGGCGCCTTCGTCTTCCTGTTCGCCATGGATGCGCCCTCGGTCGATGGTGCCGCCTCCGGCCAGACCTCGTTCGATATCCTGTGCAATGCCTACTTCCCCTGGCTGGTCGATGCCCTTGGCGGCGATCCGGCCAAACTCAGCCGCGCCGACCTGGAAACCTTTGTGGCCCGGCTGGCCGACCTGGAAACCCCGGCGCTGTCTACCGGCGATCTGCTCGGCTTTCTTGCCGACCACTTCACCCTGGACATCGCCACCACCCAGGCCAGCGACCAGCGCACGCGCGACGCGATGGCGGCCGGCGCGATGCTGTTCCCGGTATTCGACGGCCTGTCGCTGACCGTGCCCGACCCGAGCGGCGGCACCGGCACCAAGCCGATCCCGTTCGAAACCTATACCACCGCGACGCCGAGCTACCGGGCACAGGTATCGCGCACCTTCGCCGAAGTCGCGGTGCGGATCAGCGAAGAAGCCGATGCGCCGCAGTTGCGCGCCACCGGCGAGACCGCCGAGTCGCTCGCCTCGCTGGTCTTTGGCGACGCCTTCTCGATCATCGGCCGCCAGTTGCTGCAGGCCGCGCTCGACGCGCTCGATGCCTATGTCTACAAACTGAGCAACAGCGCCGCCTCGCCCGATTCGATCGGCTGGATCGTCGGCTGGGCGAACCAGCGCGGCAACGCACTGCTACCCGACGATATCGCCCTGCCCAACCAGGACCATCCGCTGACGGTCGCCACCAAGCTCACGCTGGCGGGCTTGAGCAGCACCATCCAGGCCGGCGATACGCTGCGCACGGTCGCCGGGCGTTATTCCGATGCCGCCAATCCGCCGCGTTGGAACACGTCGCCGTCGTCGCTGGTGACCGGCAATGGCGATGCGCGCGTGCTGCGCGCCGGCGTGCTGCTGAAGCTGACCGATGCCAGCCAGACCACCGTGGACTATGTCACTACGCCTGGCGATTCCTTCGCGGCGATCGCCAAGGCGCTGGGCATTACCCTCGATGCGCTGTCCACGCAGTCCAACCTGCTGGATGCCGCCGACCTGCTGGCACCCGCCGCGGCGCTGGCGATTCCCTCGTTCGCCTACACCTGCGCCAGCGGCGATACGCTGGCCGGTATCGCGGCACGGTTCGCCACCAGCGTGCCGGCACTCGCCGACAGCAACCTGCAAGTCGCCGGGCTGTTCGCGCTCGATGCCAATGGCGGCACCCTCTCGCTGGCCAACCTCAGCATGTTGCCGGCCAGCGATCTGTGGTCGGCGATCCAGGCCACCGACCAGGTGGCGATGACCGCCGGCATGGTGTCGCGCTTCCTGATGTTCGGCCTGCGCCTGCCCAGCGGCGACGGCCTGAGCCTGTCGGACCGCTTCCTCTATCCGACCAAGCAAGCCGGCTACGGCCTGTACCAGCTGACCGGCCAGCAGTTTCCGACGCCGTCGTCGCTGGGCGCCGACGCTGGCTACGCGATCGAGATCGCGCGCGCGGATCAGTCGCACAAGGTGCCGCTGGACTTCGTGCAGTTCAATGGTGCGCCCGGCAAACAGGCTGAAGTGGAGCTGACCTCGGCGTGGAGCCTGCTCGACATCGTGGTGAGCTGGGCCAAGACCGGCGCCTTTCAGCCGGCGCCGAGCTTTCAGGCCTTGCCATTGGCCGACGTGGCGGCACGTGCCATCGCGCTGGGCAATCCCGCGCTGTGGTCTACCTCGGATCGTGCCGCGCTGGGTCGCGTTACCGACCGCGGCCAGGGTCCAGGCAACCCGCTGGCCCAGCCTACCTGGTGGTCGCTGCCCAGCGGTTTCGTCGCCGAGACGGCGGCGCGCGAGTCGGCGCTGGTGCCGCTGTTCCCTGACCTGCGCGAGCTGATGTCGCGTATGCCGCGCTACGCGCCGATGCGCGTGGCCAACTCGGCATCCGGCACCGAAAGCGCCGCTACGGCGCTGACCAGCTTCGCCTGGGCCACTCGCATCGATGTGCAGATCAAGCGGATGCCGGCGCAATCGCTGGCCGATGCGCAGCCGCAGGGCGAAGGCTCGGTGCCTTCCGGCCCGGCGCTGGCACCCTCGTTGCCCAATGTCTACGAACTGGTCGCACCGGCTAGCGAAAGCGGTGCGCAGCTGGCCGGCATGATGCGCGCCTTGGCCGTGTTCGGGCCGTCGCTGACATCAAGCGTGTCGCTGCTTTACAGCCAGGCCACGGGAGCCGCCGCCGCGTCTGGCGATGCGCTCGAGCTGATCTCGCTCGGCGCCGCCGAGTTCCTGTCCTTTGTGACCCAGACCAACCTCTCCACCGAAGCCAATCCAGTCACGGCGGCCCTGGCCGCGCGGCTGGGTGCCGAGCAGCCGCACGGCATCGCCAATGCGCCGGCCGAGCTGGCTCG
Source organism: Dyella silvatica (assembly GCF_026283955.1). Taxonomy (GTDB): domain Bacteria; phylum Pseudomonadota; class Gammaproteobacteria; order Xanthomonadales; family Rhodanobacteraceae; genus Dyella_C; species Dyella_C silvatica. Next base: position 15,936 of record NZ_JAPDPE010000004.1, read on the forward strand.
CCTGCTGTGGGAACTGTCGGTGGTGCGCAACGGTGGTTACTACCTGTATTACCGCGTGCTCGACGGCGATGCCGGCCTGCCCGCCGCACTGTTCGACGCCAACGGCACCGCCACGCTGAGCTTTGTTTTCAGTCTGGCCACCCAGGGCGCGGCCTCCATCGGCGAGACCCCGCTGGACTTCGTCAACGGCTTCGTCACTACCGACGACATCGACCGCCAGCGCGATATCGTCGAACTGGTCGCGCAAGTCGGCAGCAGCACCAGCAAACCGCTCGACGGCCAGGCTTCGCTGGCCGCGCTGGCGGCGACCTACGGCACCTCGCCAGGGCGTATCGCGACGGCCAATCCCACCGCCGTGGTGAACGCGGGTTCGCGGCTGACCATCGCCGGCATCGAGCGCCAGCTTGGCCCGGCCGACGTGGTCAATCCCGCCACTACGCTGGCGACGCTGGCGACGTATTACTCGCAAGGTGCGGCCAAGCCGATCACCGCGGCGGATATCGCCACGCTCAATCCCGGCGTCGCCGTCGCGCTCGGCGCGGTGTTCTATATCCCGACGGTGGAGTATGTGGTTGCGGCGAATGCGGCACCCGGACAGACACTGGATTCGATCTCACGCTACTACCGGCTCTCGCCCACCGCGCTCGCCGTGCTGGTCGCCGCCACACCCAGGCTGCTGGCTGCCGGCACGGTGCTGCAGCTGGATACCCAGGTGCTGGAACCGCGCACCACGATCGGACCGGCCAACGTCGGCATCTCGCTCGAGCGCGCCAACCTCGGCCAGCCAACGCTGCCGCCCAACCCGACGCCGGGCGACAAGGAAGCGTTCGCGCGCGTCTCGATGTATGCGTTGTACAACACGCTCTCGGCCGGCTTTGCCGCCAACGCCTATTTCACCGCCAGTCCACTCGGCCTGCCGTTCGGCCCGCAGAGCGATGCCGCCGCGGCGGCGCCGCAGCATCCGTTGCGCGCGGCCGCGCACCGACGCGACCGGCTCACCGCCGCGCTCGACGACGATTACCGTTATCGCCAGATGCTGGGCCTGGGCACCTTCGCCAAGGTCAATCCGGCGATCGATTTCGCCTACGCGCCGGCGGCGGACAATCCCTATATCGGCGTGGGCACGCCGGCACAGATCGCCATGCAATGGCAGGACTTGTTCGGCAATACCACCGTTACGCCGTTCACCGCGGTACCGCCCGGCTATACCGGCGCGATCAACGGCGAGGCGATTCCGGTGCGCTACCGTGACACCCTGGTCAACCCGTCAGGCTGGCCGCAGGCGTTGCTGTACTACAGCTACTCGGGCGATGCCGCCAACGCCAAGCTCGATATCGAACTGCAGCTCAGTACCCAGAACTACGTGGGCCAGCGCGACCAGGCGCAGCGCGACCTCGCGCTCTACCAGTTGGTTTACTACCAGCTGCATCAGGACTACACCAAGCAGAACGTGCCGAACCTCAGCGGCAACGCGGTCGGCATGCAGCTGACCAACTCGCTGCTGGCCCAGCCGTTGCGCACGCTAAGCGACACCGAGGCCGGCATGATCCGCGGCTTCGTCGCCGATTGCGTGGCCTATCTGGCGGCCGTCGCCGGCAATACCCAGCTGCCGGCGGCGCCGAAAGCGACGTTGAGCGTGCCGATCGATCCGGCCGGCCTGGCCGCCGGTGACCTGATCGAACTCGATCTCACGCTAAGCCTCGCCCGCCAGTCGCTGCTGGTCGATCCGGATATCGCCGCACTGCCGGGCGGTGTCAGCGTCGACTGTCCGCTGCTGCCCAAGCCGGATGGCGGCGAAAGCATCGCCTACACCGACTTCGCCAAACGTTTTGAGACGGTGTTCCAGACCGCGACCTGGCGCCTGCGTGTCGGCGAAGGCCTGCGCGCGCAAAGCAATGCCGGCGGCGGCAACAGCCGGCAACTGTGGGCCGTGCGCTTCGGCGCCAACGGCATCGCCTTCGATATCGGCGACGCGGCGAGCTACTACGCGCCACGGCCGATCGCGCGGGCGCTGGTCAATCGCTCGGCGACGCTGACCCAGTACCCGAGCGGGGAAAGCATCAGCTCGGCGTTTACCGGCGTGGATCAGAACCTGTGGTTCCAGGCCGTGCTCGATGCGGTCGACACCTTCCTGTCGGGACCGACCTCGACCTCGGTATACGTGCTCGACGAACTGCTCGGCGCCAGCGACCCGCTGGTCGATGGCTACCTCGGCAAGGTGCTGGCGGCCAAGCAGTCGCTGGCCGATTCGATCAGCGCGACGATGGCGCCGATTCTCTCCACCAGCGCGGACGATGCATCCTCGCTATGGGCCGCCCAGACCACCTTGCGGCAACAGTTGCTGGCCCAGCTGGGGCCGGCTTATGCCGCCGGCGCCACCCTGGTGTTCGGGCTGAATAACGTCACCGGCGGCAGCGGCCCCTTGCCGCCGCGCCTGTACGGCCAGCCGCGTGCGACCCTGGCAGCCAACTCCGCCAACGAGAACTACACGCTGTCGCCCGCGCGCCTGCCGCTGGGGCCGACCACGGTAGAGCAGAACACCTATGCACCGCGGCTGGCGTTCGCGCTGACCACCAAGAACGTCAGCGGTCAGGCCTATATCCCGCTCAACCTGGATTACCAGATCAGTCATATGGAATTCGGCCGCAGCGCCGTGCCGGGGATCGACGGCTATCTGCAGAGTCAATGGCTGGCCTTCGTCAGTGGCCCGATCGAGGTCGCGCTCGGCAGCGCTACCTCGAACGTCCCGGTGCTCAACCGCGCCCTGCCGGTGCCACCCTCGATGACCTTGCAGACCGGCGAAAAACGGTACCCGCAACCGGCCAGCGCCGACCAGCTGCCGCTGTGGACCTACCGTTTCAGCTACTCCGGCGACCAGGCCGCGCAGGATCTGGTGCACGTCACCATCGAGCTCAATGCGCCGCTCGACAATCTATTCGCACCGCGCTCCAACGCGCCCGACCTGTTCACCGCGCTGGCGCAGTTCGTGTCCAGCTACCCGGCGGTGTCCACCGACCTCGCCCTAAGCCTGCCGGCGATCGGCGCCGGCAGTGCCGACGAGGCAACCATCGAGCTGGCTCATCGAGCCGTCGCTGCCTTCCAGGAACAGGTCAGCGCGGTCGCCGCCGCGCTTGCCGCTGGCACACCGAAAGCGCAGATGCTGGCCTCGGGCGATGCACCGGCACGGATCGAGATCAGCATGAATACACGACTCGACCGCGCGGACGGCGACCAGGCGATGGCTGAAATCCTCGACCTGCAGATCAATGGCATCGCCGCGACCTGGAACGCGGCCGCCGGCACCATCTCCAATGGCACGATCGTACTGCCGGCTACCTGGATCGAGATCGCGCCGGACGTCTATCAGGCCGAACCGGTGTCGCCGCCGCCCGCCAATGTCGTGATCGCCTACCGCTATCGCGATACAGAGGGCAACTACCTGTCATTCGATGCCGCCCAGGCGATCCCGTCGCGAAGCGTCTCGATGCAGGGGCTCAACGTGCTGATGCATCAGCACGCCTGGTCGTCGTTGCTGGTGGAGCGCAATCGCATCCTCACGCCAGTGGCCGACATCACCCGCATCAAGACTCGCGACGACTTCGTTTTCCAGACACCGACGGTGCGCTTCGCCAATCCCTTGGTGCCGCGGCTGGACTACACGACGTTCTCGCTCGATGCCGTCGCGCCGGTCGGGGCCGGCGTCGCCGACGTGCTTGCCGCGTTCTATGCCGCCTTGTTCAGCGGTGGCGATGGCAAGATCGATAGCAGCGTGACGATGACCAGTGCCTACTCGTATCACTTGATCCCCGGCGTGCCGCGCACGGTCCTGCCCATCGGCATGCTGCCGCCGGCCGACGTGCCCGTCGTCCCCACGCCTCCGCCCGCGTTTGTGCCACCGTTCGCTGCATTGATCGACGATTGGCTGGCCACCCAGGATCCGACCAGAACGGGCGAGCCACAACTCAACTTCGCGCTCACGGTGTTTGCCACCACCGTCGCACGCCAGCCACTGCTGGTGGTGAATGATCTGGCGCGAACGGTACCGCCCTGAGCGTGCGCGCCGGCCCCGGACGTCTATTTATCCGGGGCCGGCGCCGCGCGAGGCTGGTCGGCCGAGGCCCTGCCATGAGCGCAGTTATCGGATACGCCATGGCGATACGCGAATCCATGGCCGCGGTCGAACGGAGCCGGCTTGCATGGGCATATGTCGCATGCTTCGCCCTACTCCTGGGCGGATGCCGGTCGCCAAGCGAGGAATCACTCGACAAGGTGTTCGGGATTAACGCCGAGAACGTGGTCCTTGCCAAAGACCAGTTTCAGTTGAGGGCCGAGCCCACGGCTTTTCCGTTTGATCGTCCATTGACATTACTGGGTCGAAAGAGCTCGGTGTGCTTCGTGCTGCGCTCGGGCGCGATCGACGTACATAACATGGACGCGATGTTCGACCAGGCTTTGCAGGGAGCACACATCCAGGTGCACCTGAGCACCAGTGATGGCAGATCGCTGGACCGTCCGGCAAGCGCGGAGGTGTTGTACATGAAGGGCAAGATCACCGGTGCCAACGAGTTATGCGCATGTGCTTCCATCCCATTAGGTCATGCCTTGCCAGGTAAAACCCATATCGAAAGCATTGCTGCTTCATCCGCGGAACCCGTGCTGGTCTTTGGGGTGTATTGGAAGTCGAGGGATAAAACGGATTGATCTGCTTCAGCCCGGCTATGTGCAGTCGACCAACCGGGCATCAGCGCAAATCGTGGCTGCAAAACAGGCGGACACCACTCCAGCTTGCCGGCTAGTGCTGACACGGCACGCGGTGAGGCCAATTGTCGATGATGGTCGTGCCTTGCTCGATCCGCACAAGATAGACCAGGCCGCCAAGGCAACGAGCCTTGCCGGACTTCAACGCCTCCTGCGCATCGAGAAGATCAACGGTCTGCGTTGAACCCGGATCAGTATCGGCAACTGACGCCGTAAGCAGGGATGCGGGCAAGGCCGTCGCTGGCTGCATGGGCCTGGGCGCAATCACCACCTCGACCGGATCCGCCGGAACCTCGGCATGCGAGTGCGTAATGCGCTTTGGCTCCCATCGAACTCCCCCGTGTCCTTTCCCCGGTGCCCAGCATAAAGCACGAATTTGCCCATGCGAATGAAGATCCAGCTATCCAGGCGCTGTCGTTTTGAACAGGGCTGCTATGAAACGACGAGGTTGCTGCCACTAGCCGCTTCCGTCGAGCAACCTGCATGTTGCTGTCTGTGCTGATCGCGCGTGGGCATCCATTCGTCGAATGGCTGAGTACACCGGGGCGTGCATGTCGGAAACTCAATTCATCATTGACCGAGATGAGTTCGTGAACGTGTGCGAGTCAAGCTGACGGAAAGCGCCGATTTCGGCTTAAATCAGCACTTTTATCATTCACGACGCCTTCACGGATCGATCATCTAGTATCAACAAGCTGCCATGTGTTAGACCGGCGTTTTAAACCAATTGACTATGGATCACCGGTATCGGTCGATCACCAGTCAATGCAGCGAGGGGAGATTGTGAAGCTTAGATCGACGCACTCATGCGCCGGCATCGGCGCGTGCGACGGGTCGAAAGTGGAATAAATTAATCAATAATCGTCAGGCCTTACTGGTCGGGGCTTTGGCGCGCGATACCTGGCAAGGATGCGCCGCATCCTTGCGGGAAAATGATCGAAAACTTGCGACTTATTGCCATAAATAATCATGCAATATCGATTTTTCATATCCATTATGCGTGGATATGTGGCTTAGTAAGAAATAAATCATACCGCTGTCATCCAGGCATCTAAATAATTTATCCGCACATTCACGGAGATCGACATGACCAATCCCTTTGAAGACAAAGATGGAGTGTTTCTTGTGCTGGTGAACCAGGAAGGTCAATACTCCCTGTGGCCAAATTTCGCCCAGGTGCCCGGCGGTTGGTCGGTCAAGTTTGGACCGGAAGCTCGTCAGGCCTGTACTGACTACATCGAGCAGCATTGGGTGGACATGCGTCCCAACAGCCTGGTCGCCGCCATGGAAGCAGGTGTCGCCTAGCAAGGGATTTGCCGCCGCGAAACCTCGATCAACACGCATTAAAGGTTAATCGCGGCGCGGCCTCCCTGGAGGTTTCCGATACCTACCCAGGGGTGGCTATATCGGAACAGAAAAAGTTACTGCCGGCCGCTGCCATGTCGAAAGCATGGCAGCGATAGAAAGGCTTTGCCAAAAACTGCCTTATTAAACTCAGCGTCATTAATCAAAATCATCGCAATCAAAGCGCTGACCCATTGCTGTGCGTGAATGGTTTATTCACAAAATGATCAAGAACATGCGGCCTGATCGACGTCAAAGAATATCGATGGAAAATTATTGCGACCGCCACTGTTTAATCGCTTCTATCTGTCGGGTGAAAAAGTGTCATACATGGACTCCATAATGAATCAAATGACTTCGCCAGGCGAAACGCCCGACTGCTCCATTTGTATTCATGCACTGATCGCCGCGCTTATTTCCGCGCAGGGTTATTGACCAAGCCTCGCAAACGATGAGCGGCAAGGAATAAGCGATGAAAGACCTTACTCAGGGATCGATGATTAGGCAGCTGTTGAACCTGGCCAGCGCCATGATCGTCAACATGATCGCAGGCACCCTTTACACGCTGGTCAATTTCTTCTGGCTGGGAAAGCTCGGCCCCAAGGCGCAAGCCGCGGTCGCCCTCGCCGGCAGCCCGATCATGATCGTACTGACGCTGGTGCCGATCATCACGGTTGGCGCCCGAGTGCTGATATCGCAAGCCGTCGGCGCCAAAGATCAAGCGCTGGCAAATCGCATCTTCAACGAAACCTTTGGTGCGGCGGTCATCTTGATGGCGCTGGCCGGATGCCTGGCCTGGATATTTCGCGGCACCTTCGGCGCCCTGCTAACACCCGATGGCGAAACCTCCTTACTTATTACTCAGTTGCTGCTGTGGTACATCCCGTCGATTGCCATCCAGGTGCCTTCGGCGGTCATGGGCGCGGCGCTTGGCGGCACCGGCAATATGCGCGCCAGCATGCTCGCCCAGCTGGTTTCGGTGATGGTCAACCTGATCGTTTCACCCTTGGTTATTTTTGGCTGGCTCGGATTTCCCAAGCTAGGCATCGTCGGCGCCGGCGCCGCGAGCTTCGCGTCGACCCTGGCCGCGCTGGCCATTCTCGGCTTCTACTTTATTGGCAAGACCGACTATCTCAAGTTTCAGCCGATGCGCTGGTTTTCCAAGCCACTGGTGTTATGGCGAGCCTTCAAGATCGGTCTGCCGGTCGGCATTCAAAGCGCCGTACTCGCCTGCTACATGTTGCTGGTGCTTCAATTGCTGCGCCCCTTCGGCCCTTCCGAACAGGCTGCCATGGGCATCGGTCAACGGCTGATTCAATCCGCCATCATGCCTATCGTCGCCTTGAGCAGCGCAACCAGCGTCGTTGCCGGGCAGAACTTCGGCGCCAAGCTCGGCCATCGCGTGCGCGAATGTTTTCGCGCCTCGATCACCATCGGGTTTATCGCCACGCCGCTGATGTTTATCGTCGCGCAGCTCTTTGCACAAAGTATCTGCAAAGCTTTCTCCGACGACCCCCAGGTGGTCGCCAACACCGTGACCTATTTGCGGATCATGTCGTTCAACCTGTTTCCGCTGACGGTGATTCTCTCCTGCTTCGGCACCCTGACGGGCCTGGGCAATACCCGCGCCAGTCTTATCACCGTCATCGTTTCATCCATTTTGATGATCGTGCCCGCATGGGCGCTTTCGTTTCATCCCGACTTCAATCCCAGCTGGATGTGGGAACTGATGCTCGCGTCGAGCATCGCCGAGATGATCATGGGACTGACCTTTATTCGTGCGGAATTCAGAAAGCGCTTGTACGTGGCCCAGAGCCCGGCAGCGCTCGAATGTCCAAGCTGAATCGAACGTCCGTGGGCTACCTCGGTTACTGAAACATCCGCCGTCATCTCACCTGATGCGCCATGTCGGTCATGGCGGCGGCTGTTCATGCAGATGTCCGGTGTGCACGTGTTGTCTTTGGGGGTTTCATGTCAATGAACCATGGATCGTCGATCCATAGCGTCGATGCTCAGGCACCCACACGCCCGCAGGGCGGTGCGCCGGTGGCAGTCGATGTCGCGCGGCAGATCGCTTACTGGCAGAAAACCCTGGCCGACCTGCCGGAGCGGTTGACGCTGCCCACGGATCGCCCGCGCCTTGCGCCGATCAGCCAGCGCGGCGACAGCGTCGACATGGCGATCGCGGCCAGCCTGCATGGCCAACTGATGGATCTCGCCAGCCGCACCGAAAGCAGCTTGTTCATAGTGCTGCATGCCGCCTTGACGGCGTGGCTGTATCGCATGGGCGCGGGCACCGACCTTCCACTGAGCACACCGCTGGCCAGCGGCCTGGAACATGGCTTAACCGACGCCAGCACCAATGCCTTCGTCGACCACCTGATCTTGCGTGTGGATGTTTCTGGCAACCCGCGTTTTATCGAATGGCTGGGTCGAGTGCGCGCGGCCGACTTGGACGCCTATGCCAGCCGCGAACTTCCGGCGCCGCAGATCGCGGCATGCATGACTCCTGCGAGCTCCGCCCTGCCCCACTCGCTTAGCCAGGTCATGCTTGCCGTGCATGGCGGCGACGACGTCGCGGCGTCCTTTTGCGCATCGATCTCGGCAACATCGGCCACGCCGTTGCCCGGGCCTACGGATAACCGCCGCTTCGAGCTGGCGTTCAACTTCAACGAGCAAGGCTCGGCGGATCAGACGCTCGCCAGGCTGAGCGGACATCTGACCTATGCCTGCGACCTGTTCGATCACGACACCGCTGCTGCCTTGGCGCAGCGTTTCGTGCGGTTCTTGCAGGCGCTGGCCGACAACCCGGATATCGCCATCGGACAAATCGATCTGCTTAGTGCCGACGAGCGCCGGCAGATACTTGTCGACTGGAACGCCACCTCACAGCCGGTAGCCGACACCAGCTTGTCCGAACTGTTCGAGCGCCAGGCAAGGCAGACCCCGGACGCCATCGCCGTCATCTCGGGTGAAGCGCGCTTGAGCTATGGCGCCTTGAACACCGCGGCCAATCGCCTGGCGCATGATCTGATCGCGGTACTGAAATGCGGCGCGGCGTACCTGCCGCTGGACCCGGACTACCCGACCGAGCGCTTGCTCACGATGATCGACGATGCCCGGCCCACCCGGATCATCGCCGACGCATCGACCATCGCGCGCCTGCCCGCAGATACGCCGCACTGGTTGATCGACGCCGAACTGCCGCGCCCTGCGGCGGCGCAAGCGACCAGCCATGATCCCGCCCAACACGAGCGCGTAAGGCCACTGCTGGCCCAGCATCCGGCGGCGCTGATTTATACCTCTGGCTCAACGGGCAAGCCCAAAGGCGTGGTGGTCACCCAGCGCAATCTCGCCGATTTCATGGCCTGGGCATCCGCCGCTTTTGATACCCACGAGCTGTCGCATGTATGGGCGACGACCTCGCTCAATTTCGATGTCTCGATATTCGAGATCTTTACCCCGCTGGCGAATGGCGGCTGCATCGAACTGCTGCGCAACGCGCTGGCACTGGGCGAACGCAGCTCATGGTCGGGCCATCTGGTCAGCGGTGTGCCATCGGTTTTTTCCGGCCTGGTCGAGCACCCCTCGCTGGACATCGCCGCCCACACCATCGTGATGGCTGGCGAGGCGTTGCCGCCCGCGCTGTTCAAAGCCATGCGCACGCGGGCGCCGGCAGCGCGGCTGGCGAATCTCTATGGGCCTACGGAGGCTACGGTTTACGCACTGGGCTGGTTCGCCGAGGCCGGCAGCGATAGCGATGTGCCGCCGCCGATCGGACGTCCGCTGAGCAATACCCGTGTCTATGTGCTCGATGCGGGCTTGCAGCCGCTACCGGCAGGTGTCGCCGGCGAGCTTTATCTTGCCGGCGAAGGATTGGCGCGCGGGTATCTGCATCGCCCCGCGCTTACGGCCGAGCGCTTTGTCGCCCATCCGTACGAACCGGGACAGCGCATGTACCGCACCGGCGATCTGGTGCGTTGGCGCAAAGACGGCCAGCTCGACTACCTCGGCCGGGCCGACAGCCAAGTCAAGATTCGCGGCTTTCGCAGTGAGCTTGGCGAAATCGAAAGCTGCCTGATGCGGCAGCCTGCGGTAGCGCAAGCCACCGTTGTCGCCCGCGAGGACAGCGCCGGCCTCAAGCAACTGGTCGCTTATATCGTGCCGCTTGCCGGCCACTCACTGGACCTGCCTGCGCTACGTCACGGGTTATCTGCGAAGCTGCCTTATTACATGGTGCCGGCGGCCCTGGTCGTGCTGACGGCGATGCCGCTGAACAGCAACGGCAAGCTCGATCGCAAGGCGCTGCCCGCACCGGTCGATGCGGCCTTTGTCCGCCGCGACTACGAGGCGCCGCGAGGTGATGTAGAGACCACGCTGGCATCGCTCTGGCAGGAGCTTATCGGTGTCGAGCGAGTGGGACGACACGATCACTTCTTCGAGCTCGGCGGTCATTCGCTGCTCGCCATCCAGCTGATGGAGCGTTTGCGTCGGCTGGGGCTGAGCACCGAGATTCATGCGTGCCGCCGAATGCGATTAGCTCGGACAGCATGGCACTGACCCCGTCGATGCTGCCGCTGATCGACCTCACGCAGGCCGAGATCGATCACATCGTCGAACGGGTGCCGGGCGGACTGGCCAATATCCAGGACATCTACGCCCTTTCGCCGCTGCAGGAAGGCATTCTTTTTCATCATCTGCTGGATACCCAGGGCGACCCGTATCTACTGGTCGACTTGATGGCCTTTGCCGACCGCGACCTGGTCGAGCGCTATCTCGCGGCCGTGCGGCAGGTGGTCGACCGGCACGACATCCTGCGTACGGCGATTCAATGGGAAAACCTCTCCAACGCCGCGCAAGTGGTTTGGCGACAGGCCCCGCTGCATATCACCGAGTTGGCGCTGAATCCGCAGGATGGCGCCATCACCGCGCAATTGACCCAGCGTTTCGATCCGCGCCATCACCGCATCGATCTCAGCCAGGCGCCGTTGCTGCGCTTTGTCATCGCGCACGATCCCGAGCACCAGCGCTGGGTCTTGTTGCAGCTCATGCATCACCTGATCGGCGATCACTCCACGGTGGAGTTTCTGCAAGCCGAAGTGCGGGTGTTTTTGCAGGGCCGACAACATACGCTGGAAGCGGCCCAGCCATTCCGCCACCTGGTGGCGCAAGCGCGCCTGGGCGTGCCGCAAGCCGAGCACGAGCGATTCTTCCGCGCCCAGCTGGCCGATATCGACGAATCCACCCTGCCGTTTGGCCTGAGCGATGTGCACCGGGATGGCTCGGGCGTCTTCGAAACCCGGCGCCTGTTCCCGCAAGCCTTGAATGACCGGCTGCGCCTGCAGGCACGCCGCCTCGGTGTCAGCATGGCCAGTCTTTGCCATCTGGCTTTCGGCCAGTTGATCGCCAAGAGCAGCGGTCGCGAACACGTTGTTTTCGGCACCCTTTTGTTTGGACGCATGAATGCCGGCGATGGCGCCGACAAGGCCATGGGCCTGTTTATCAACACGCTGCCGCTGCGCCTCGACCTCGACGGCACCGATGTCGAAACTTGCGCGCGCGATACGCATATTCGACTGGCGGATCTATTGCGTCATGAGCATGCCTCGCTGGCGCTGACTCAGCGCTGCAGCGGCTGCAGCGCTGCGGTGCCGTTGTTCAGTGCATTGCTCAACTATGTTCACAACGTAGCGATCGCCAACGACGATAGCGATGCCTCGGCCAGCATCGATGGCATTCAATGGCTAGGCGGTCAGGAGCGCACCAACTACCCGATCACCTTCACCATCGAAGACTTTGGTGACAGCCTCGGCTTTATTTCTCAAGTCGTTCAGCCGCTCGACCCCAGCCAGGTCGGCGCTTATATGCAACAAGCGCTGGAAAGCCTGCTGCAGGCGCTGGAGCAAGCCCCGCAAACGCCGGTGCGGCAGCTAAGCATCGTGCCGCCCAGCGAACAGCAGGTGCTGACGGAAAGCTGGAATCCGTTGGCCGCACCGGTCGCCGAAGCCACCGTGGCGCAGCAGTTCGAGCAGCAGGTGCTGCAATCGCCCGAAGCGGTTGCGCTGGTGTTCGAAGACAGCGAACTGAGCTATCGGCAGCTCAACGAGCGCGCCAATCAGCTTGCGCATCATCTGATCCGGCAAGGCATTGGCCCCGAGCAGATCGTCGCCGTCGCCTTGCCGCGTTCGCTCGAGATGGTGATCGCTCTGCTGGCCGTGCTCAAGGCTGGTGCGGCGTATTTGCCGCTGGACCCCGACTATCCGATCGACCGCCTCAGCTTTATGGTCGAGGACGCCAAGCCGGTATGCATGCTGACCCTGCGCGAGCTTGCTGCCAACTTGCCGCCAAGCACCGCGCTATGGCTGGATGACGTCGCGGTTCGCGAAGCCATCGCCGCCTGCCCGACCCATAACCCGACCGACCAGGAGCGCGTGCAGCCGTTGCATAGCCGGCATCCGGCGTATGTCATTTACACCTCTGGCTCTACCGGTAAGCCCAAGGGCGTGGTCATTCCACACCAGAACGTCACCCGCCTGATGGCCAGCACCCAGGACTGGTTCCACTTCGGCGCGAACGATGTCTGGACCCTGTTCCACTCCTACGCTTTCGATTTCTCGGTGTGGGAGCTGTGGGGCCCGTTGTTGCACGGTGGCCGTCTGGTGGTGGTGCCGTATCTCACCAGCCGCTCGCCGGCCGACTTCCTCAAGCTGTTGGTCGAACAACGCGTCACCGTGCTCAACCAGACACCGTCGGCGTTTTATCAATTGATGCAGGCCGATCGCGAACAACCGCAGCTGGGCCAGCAACTGTCGCTGCGCTGGGTGATCTTCGGTGGCGAAGCGCTGGAACTGGCGCGCCTGCATGACTGGTACGAGCGGCATGCCGAAGACAGTCCGCGACTGGTGAATATGTACGGCATCACCGAGACCACCGTACACGTCACCTTTGTCGCACTGGATCGTGAACGGATTGCCGCTCGCAGCAATAGCCTGATCGGCAAACACATCCCCGATCTGCAAGCCTATGTGTTGGATGCCGCCTTGCAGCCGTTGCCGGTTGGCGTGGCCGGTGAGCTGTATATCGCCGGTGAGGGTTTGGCCCGCGGGTACTTGAATCGTCCGGCCCTGAGCGCCGAGCGCTTTATCGCCAATCCGTTCGATCCGAACGGTCGCCGCATGTATCGCACCGGCGACGTCGCGCGCTGGTTGCCGCAGGGCGAGCTGGACTTTGTCGGCCGCGCCGATAGCCAGGTCAAGATCCGTGGCTTCCGCATCGAGCTGGGCGAGATCGAAGCCTGTTTGATGCAGCAGCCGTCGGTGGCCCAGGCCACGGTCATCGTTCGCGAGGATCAGCCCGGGCATAAGCAATTGGTCGGCTATCTGGTCGCCGCCACTGGGCAGACCCTGGACGCCGCCACGCTACGGCGCACGCTATCCGAACACCTGCCCGAGCATATGCTGCCTGCCGCCCTGGTCATGCTGGATGCCTTGCCGCTGAACAGCAACGGCAAGCTCGATCGCAAGGCCTTGCCCGCCCCTGCCGATTCGGCCTTTGTCCGCCGTGGCTATGAGCCGCCGCAGGGTGAGATCGAAACCACCCTCGCCGGCATCTGGCAAGCGCTGCTTGGCCTGGAACGCATCGGCCGACACGACCACTTCTTTGAATTGGGCGGCCATTCGCTGCTGGCCATCCAGCTGATGGAACGTTTGCGCCGGCTGGGCCTGGCCACCGAGATCCGCGCACTGTTCACGGCACCCACCTTGGCGGCGCTTGCCGCCACCCTGGGCACTTATCGCGAAGTGGCGGTGCCGCCCAATGCCATCACCACGGCGAGCACCGCGCTGACCCCGGACATGCTGCCGCTGATCGACCTCACGCAAAGTGAGATCGATCATGTCATTGGCCTGGTCCCTGGCGGGCTGGCCAATCTTCAGGACATCTACGCCCTGTCGCCGCTGCAAGAAGGCATTCTGTTTCATCACATTCTCGATACCGAGGGTGACCCCTACCTGTTGATCGACCTGATGGCCTTCGCCGATCGGGCCTTGCTGCAGCGTTATCTCGAAGCGGTGCAGCAAGTCATCGATCGCCACGACATTCTGCGCACCGCCTTTGTGTGGGATGGCTTGTCCAGCGCGGCCCAGGTGGTCTGGCGACAGGCACCGCTGCAAGTCAGCGAACTGCGACTCGATCCAGCCGAAGGCGCCATCGTCGAGCAGTTGACCCGGCGCTTTGATCCACGCCACCACCGCATTGATCTGACGCAGGCCCCACTGCTGCGTTTCGTTATCGCACACGACCCGGCGAACCACCGCTGGGTCGTGTTGCAGCTTATGCATCATTTGATCGGCGACCACTCCACCGTCGACATTCTGCAGGCTGAGGTGCGGCTATTTCTGCATGGGCAGGCGCATACGCTGGACACGCCGCAGCCCTTCCGCCACCTGATTGCCCAGGCTCGGCTAGGCATACCGCGCGCCGAGCACGAGCGTTTTTTCCGCGGCCAGCTCGCCGATATCGACGAGCCGACCCTGCCGTTCGGTCTAAGCGACGTGCATCGGGACGGTAGCGGCGTTATCGAAGCGCAGCGGATGCTGCCGCAGGCATTGAACCAGCGCTTGCGGCTACAGGCGCGCCAACTCGGCGTAAGCCTGGCCAGCCTGTGCCATCTGGCCTTTGGGCTGCTGCTGGCCAAGACCAGTGGGCGCGAACAAGTCGTCTTCGGCACGGTGTTGTTCGGACGCATGGATGCCGGCGCAGGCGCCGACCAGGCCATGGGCCTGTTCATCAATACCTTGCCTTTGCGCCTGGACCTGGACGGCACCGATGTCGAAACCCGCGCACGCGATACGCATATCCGGCTAGCCGATTTGTTGCGCCATGAGCACGCCTCGCTGGCACTGGCCCAGCGCTGCAGCGGAAGCGCCGCCACGGCACCGCTGTTCAGCGCCCTGCTCAATTATCGGCACAACGCCTCCAGTGGCATTCCGCATAGCCGCGATCCGGCCGATGCGACTCATCTGCTGGCCGCGCATCCGCTGGACGGCGTCGAATGGATCAGTGGCGAAGAGCGCACCAATTATCCGGTGACGCTGTCGGTGGAAGACTTCGAACATGCCCTCGGCCTGACCACCCAGGTCGTCCGTTCGCTCGATCCGGAACGCGTGCTCGGCTACATGCAGCAGGCGCTGGAAAGCTTGCTGCAGGCACTGGAACAAGCACCTAAAACCCCGCTGCGACAACTAAGCATCGTGCCGCCCGAGGAACGGGCCGTCTTACTGCAGGCCTGGAATCAAACCAGGACCCCGCCCTTCGAACATTCATGCCTGCATGGTTTGTTCCAGCAACAGGCCGAAAAAAAACCTTCGGCCATCGCCGCCATCGCCGGCGATCAATCCATCACTTATGCGCAACTCGACCGCCGCGCCAATCAGCTGGCCCATCATCTGCAAGCGCATGGGGTGGGCCAGGAGACCATGGTCGGCCTGTGCGTGGAGCGCTCGCTCGATGTGCTGGTCGGCGTGCTGGGCATTCTCAAGGCCGGTGGCACCTATGTGCCGCTGGACCCGCGTTATCCGGCCGATCGCCTGGCCTTTATGCTCGACGATATCCAGGCGCCGGTGCTAGTGATCCAGTCGGCCCTGGCAGCACGCCTGCCTGTCCATCATGCGCAACTGGTGCAGCTGGATGGCGATGCCGCGGCGATTGCCCGGCATCCGACGACCCCACCGGCGATCAGCGTGCCCGAAGGCCAGCTGGCCTATGTGATGTACACCTCCGGCTCTACCGGTACGCCCAAGGGCATCGGCATCACGCATCGCAACGTGCTGGAACTGGCGATGGACCGCTGCTGGCAAGACGGTGCCCAGCAACGCGTGCTGATGCATTCGGCACAGGCCTTCGATGCCTCGACCTATGAGCTTTGGGTGCCGCTGTTGTCGGGCCAGCAAATCGTCATCGCCCCAGCGGGTGAAACCGATATACGCGCACTCGAACGAGTGATTACGCAGCAAAACGTCACCGCACTGTTCCTCACCACGGCGCTGTTTCGCTTGCTGGCCGAAGAACAGCCGCACTGCTTTAGCCAGGTACGCGCGGTGTGGACCGGTGGCGAAGCCGCGTCACCGGCGGCGTTCCAGAAAGTCATCGACCGCTGCCCGAACACCCGCGTCGTCCACGTCTACGGCCCGACCGAAACCACCACGTTCGCCACCCACTATCCCATGCGTTCGCCGCATGCCGTGGCGGCCAGCGTGCCGATCGGCGCGCCGATGGATAACACCCAACTCTACGTACTCGATGCCGCCTTGCAGCCGTTGCCGGTCGGCGTAGCCGGTGAGTTGTATATCGCCGGTGAAGGTCTGGCACGCGGTTATCTGCATCGCGCTGGCTTGACCGCCGAACGTTTCGTCGCCAATCCGTTCGACGCGCACGGCGGGCGAATGTACCGCTCCGGCGATCTGGTGCGCTGGCTGCCCGAAGGCCAGATCGACTTTGTCGGCCGTGCCGATGGCCAGGTCAAGATCCGCGGTTTCCGCATCGAGCTGGGCGAGATCGAAGCCTCGCTGTTGCAGCAGCCGATGGTCGCCCAGGCCACGGTCATCGTTCGCGAAGATCAGCCCGGGCATAAACAGCTGGTCGGTTATCTGGTGCCGGCGGCGGGTCATCAAGTAGATGCGTTGTCGCTGCGCCGCACCCTGTCCGAGCATCTGCCTGAGTACATGGTGCCTGCCGCCCTGGTCGTGCTCGACGCCTTGCCGCTGACCACCAATGGCAAGCTCGACCGCAAGGCGCTGCCTGCACCGGATTTCACTTCGGCCCATTACCGCGCGCCGCGCACCCCGCAGGAGGAGATTCTCGCCAAGCTGTTTGCCGACGTATTGGGCCTGGCCTCGGTCGGTATCGACGACAGCTTTTTCGACCTCGGTGGAGACAGCATCAGCTCGATCCAGTTGATCAGCCGTGCCCGCAAAGCGGGCTGGGTACTCACCCCCAAGGATGTCTTCAAGTATCAGCATGTCGCCGGACTGGCGGCGGTTGCCCGGGCGCTGAGCACCGCCTCGCTGGCCCCTGAGCACCTCGACATAGCCACCGGTACGTTGCCGGCGACACCGATCATTCGCGGTTTTCTTGAGCACAACGGCGCAGCCGCGGTATTCACGCAAAGTCTGTCGCTGCACGTACCGGCCGAGCTGACCACCGAGCAGCTGAGCGCCGCGCTGCAAGCACTGCTCGATCATCACGACATGCTGCGCCTGCAGGTGCAGCGCAGCGACCCCGACTCGGCGTGGCAGCTGCATATACCGCCCGCAGGCAGCCTCAGCGCCGCCTCGTGCCTGCAACGCATCGATATCGACGGCCTGGATGCCGCCTCGCTGGCGTCGTGCATCGCCGCGGCCGGCCATGCCGCCGATCAACGCCTGGCACCGGCCGATGGGGTGATGCTGCAAGCGGTCTGGTTCGATGCCGGGCGCCGGCACGCCGGACGTCTATTGCTGATCCTGCATCACCTGGTGGTGGATGGCGTGTCCTGGCGCATCCTGCCGCCTGATCTGGTCGCTGCCTGGCAGGCGATACGGGCCGGCCAAACCGTCCAGCTCGATCCGGTCGGCACCTCGTTCCGGCACTGGGCACAGCGTCTTCAACATGAAGCCAGCAGCGCACGGCGGCTGGCCGAGTTGCCATCCTGGCTGCAGATCCTGCAACACGCCGATCCCTTGCTGTCGTCGCGTCCGTTGAGCGCCACGCTCGACACCGTAGCCACCAGCGCACAGCTCAGCCTGAGCTTGCCCAGCCCTCTCACCAGCGCGTTATTGACGCGCGTGCCGGCGCTGTTTCATGCCCGTATCAACGATGTGTTGCTGACCGGCTTTGCCCTGGCGGTTGCCGCGTGGCGTCAACAGCGCGGCCAGACCAGTTCGCTGGGCGTGCGGCTGGATCTGGAAGGCCATGGCCGCGAAGACATCGCCGAGGGGCTCGATCTGTCGCGCACCGTCGGCTGGTTCACCAGCGTCTTTCCGATCTGGCTGGACCCCGGCGCCATCGATCTGGCGCAGGCTTTGGCTGGGCATGCCGACCTGGGTCAGGCTCTTAAAAGCATCAAGGAGCAACTGCGCGCCCTGCCCGACAACGGCATCGGTTTTGGCTTGCTGCAACAACTCAATCCCAGCACCGCCAAGACCCTGGCAGGCTTGCCCTCGGCGCAGCTGTGCTTCAACTACCTGGGGCGCTTCGACGCATCGAGCGCACAGGCCTGGGCGCCGGTGGCCGAGGCTGACGATTTCGGCGGCAGCACCGATCCACAGCTGCCACTGACCCATGCCATCACCCTCAACGCCATCACCCATGAGCGCGCGCACGGCCCCGAGCTGAGCGCCAGCTGGTCATGGGCGCAGGCGTTGTTTAGCGAGACCGAGATCCGGGAGCTCGGCCAGCTTTGGTTCGATGCGCTGCACGCCCTGGTCACTTATGCCGAGCAGCCTGGCGTCGGCGGGTTCACGCCTTCGGACCTGGACCTGATCGAGCTCAACCAGACCGACATCGAAAGTCTTGAAGCGGAATTTTCCTTAAGCCTGGACGCGCTGGATTTCAGCGAGCCGGACCTTAGTCCCTAACGGAAGCCAGCCATGTCGAAGATCGCCGAAATTCTGCCACTGGCGCCCCTGCAGCAAGGATTGCTGTTCCACGCGCTGTACGACGAACAGGCTGTGGATGCTTATCACGTTCAAATGATCTTCGAGCTGGTCGGAGCGCTCGAGCCGGAAGCCTTGCAGGCGGCGGTACATGCGCTGCTGCAACGGCATGCCAATCTGCGTGCGGGCTTTATCCATCAAGGACAGGATCAACCGGTCCAGATCATTCCGCGCGATATCACGGTGCCGTGGCAGTTCGTCGATCTGTCCGCGCTGGACCAGGTCGCGCAACAAGATAAATTGCAGCGCGTGCTGGACAAAGACAACCAGCAACGCTTCAACCCGGCGCGTCCGCCGCTGCTGCGCTTTACCTTGATCCGGCTGGACGCCCAGCGGCACCGGCTGGTCTTTACCCATCATCACATCCTGCTCGACGGCTGGTCGATTCCGATCTTGCTGGAAGAGTTGTTCACCCTGCATCGAAGCGGCGGCGACGCCTCGGTGCTGGCACCGGTTACGCCGTATCGGGAGTACCTGGCCTGGATCAAACGACAAGATCCGCTAACCTCGCGCCAGGCCTGGCGCGACTATCTCGACGGCCTGGAAGATCCCTGCCGCCTGGTCAGCAACCTGGCGGCCAGCGCGCCGCCCACGAAAATTTTCAGCCTTCACCTCTCCGAGGCACTGACCGATAGATTGACCCGGCAGGCGCGCCGCCATCGGCTTACCGTCAACACCTTGGTGCAGGCGGCCTGGGGTCTGTTGATTGGCCGCCTAAGCGGCCGCAGCGATGTAGTCTTTGGCGTCACCGTTTCCCATCGCCCCGCCGAGCTTCCCGGGGTGGAGAACATGGTCGGCATGCTTATCAATACGCTGCCGATGCGCTTGCGCTTACAGCCCGGGCAGACCTTGCTCAGCCTGTTGCAGCAGCTGCAAGAACAACAGTCCAACCTGATCGAGCATCAACACCTCAGCCTCAGCGACATCCAGCGGGCTATTGGCCTGGGCGAGTTGTTCGACACCCATGTCGTTTTCGAAAACATGCCGGTCGGCCAGCTGACGATTGACCCAAGCTCGACCGATGCAAGCCAGGCACATGCAGCCTCCGCTAGCCGTTTGCAGGTGGAAGACCTCGGTGGCGAAGGCGGCGACCGCACCCACTACCCGCTGGGCCTGTGCGCCATTCCGCGCGCCGCGCTGGAACTGCGCCTGGGCTATCGCCCCGATGCCTTCGACCGCGCTGCCGTCGAAGTGATCGCCCAGCGCCTGCAAGGCCTGTTCGAAACCCTGGCCGACGATCTGGATCACCCCGTCGGCCAGATCAGCGTGCTGCGCCCCGACGAGCGCAGCCGCCTGCTCAGCACCTGGAACGACACCGCCCAGCCGCTGCCCGCCGCCACCTTGCCCGAACTGTTCGAAGCGCATGCCGCTTCGCCGAGCACCGCGCTGATCTTCGAAGGCCAGTCGCTTAGCTATCAGGCCTTGCATCAACAGGCCAACCGGCTTGCCCATTACCTGATCCAGCAAGGCATCGGCCCTGAGCACATCGTCGCCATCGCCTTGCCGCGTTCGCTGGAACTTATCGTCGCCTTGCTCGCCGTGCTCAAGGCCGGTGCCGCTTATCTGCCGCTGGACCCGGACTACCCGGCCGAGCGCCTGGCCCTGATGATCGAGGACGCCCAGCCGGCTGTTGTCCTCAGCTTTGCCGAACCAGCCCATAGCTTGCCGTCGTCGCTGACGCGCTGCCTGCTGGATGCCGCCGAGGTGCAGACAGCGCTTGCCGCGATGCCGTCGACAAACCCGACCCAGGCCGAACGGCTGCAGCCGCTACAGCCGGCGCACCCGGCCTATCTCATCTACACCTCCGGCTCCACCGGACGCCCCAAGGGCGTGGTCATCGCGCACCACGCCATCGCCAACTATCTGCGCTGGGATCGTCAAGCTTATTACCAGCACGGCGAAACGGCCCAGGGCGGTTCGCCCACGGTCTTCTCGATCAGCTTCGATGCCGGTATCACCACCGTTTTCGGTGCTTTGATCGCCGGTCAGCCGCTGACCGTCTTGCCGGCCGGCGACGAGGTCGAGCGGCTGGGCAACGGCCCCGCTGAGGCCGTGCCGTATACCCTGGTCAAGGTCACGCCTTCGCATCTGAAGCTGATCAATCAAAACCTGCAAAGCAGCCTGGCGGCCAGCCCGACGCAGACGCTGATGACCGGTGGCGAGGCGATGGTTCCGGCCGATATCGCCTTCTGGCAGCAACGCTTTCCTGGCGTGCGGCTGGTCAATCACTTTGGCCCCACCGAAACCACCGTCGGCTGCGCCACCTTTGAGATCACCGACGACGTCAGCACCGCGCACAGCATTCCGATTGGCCGTCCGATCTGGAACGCCCAGTTGTATGTGCTGGATGCGTCCTTGCAGCCGGTACCGGAGGGCGTGCCCGGCGAGTTGTATATCGCCGGTGCCGGCCTGGCCCGGGGTTATCGGCAGCGGCCTGAGCTGACCGCCGAGCGCTTTGTCGCCAACCCGTTCGGCGAGCCCGGCAGCCGCATGTATCGCACCGGCGACCTGGTGCGATGGTTGCCCAGCGGGGTGATCGATTACCTCGGGCGCATCGATCATCAGGTCAAGATCCGTGGCTTCCGCATCGAGCTGGGCGAGGTCGAGGCGCGCCTGAAACAGCGGCCGGCGGTCGAGCATGCCGTGATCATCGCCCGCGAGGATCATCCGGGGCAGAAGCAGCTGGTCGGCTATGCCGTCGCCGCCGCCGGGCACACCCTGGACCCGGCCGCCCTGCGACGCGAACTGGCCGAGCAACTGCCCGACTACATGGTGCCCAGCGCCATCGTCGTACTGGCGGCGCTGCCGCTGACGCCCAACGGCAAGCTGGATCGCAAGGCGCTGCCGGCGCCGGATTTTTCCTCGGCGGATCGGCGCGCCCCGCGCACCCCGCACGAAGACATCCTCGCCGGCTTGTTCGCGCAGGTGTTGCGGCTGGACGCGATCGGTATCGACGACAGCTTCTTTGATCTCGGCGGCGACAGCATCAGCTCGATCCAGCTGGTCAGTCGCGCGCGCAAGGCCGGCTTGCTGCTCAAGCCCAAAGATATCTTCCTGCATCAAAACGTCGCCGCCCTGGCGGCGATGATCCAGCCGCTGGCAACGGCAACGGTGAGTGACGATGTCGCCATCGGCACCATCGCGCCCACTCCGGTGATGCGGTGGTTTCTCGAACGCGGCGCGGTCGCCGGCCCGAGCCAGCCCAGCATCAAGCGACTGCTTAAGCTGCCGGCGGATATCACCGCGGAGCCATTGACCGCCGCGCTGCAAGCCGTACTCGATCATCACCCGATGCTGCGGCTTCGCGTAAGCACGCTGGCCGCTGGCCGTGACTGGCAACTCGACATCCCCGCCGCCGGAGCGATTCAAGCATCCGCATGCCTGCAGCGTGTCGACATCGCCAATCTCGATCCGCAGCAATGCCGTCAACGCATGCTGGAGGCCAGTCAGGCATCCGCAACGCAACTGCATCCCGAGCAAGGCATCATGCTGCACGCCGTGTGGTTCGATGCGGGCAGCGAGCAGGATGGCCAGCTACTGCTGTCGCTGCATCGGCTGGTGGTGGACGGCGTCTCCTGGCGCATCCTGATTCCGGATCTCACCGCCGCCTTGCAGGCCATTCGCGCGGGCCAACGGCCGGCACTCGATCCATGCGGCACCTCGTTCCGGCGCTGGACCCAACAGCTGGCCGCCGAGGCCGGCTCGGCACAACGGGTGGCCGAACTGCCGTTGTGGCAACACATGCTCGCTGCGCCCGGTGGACTAAACGTGGCAGGCACAGCGGCTGCCTCAGCCGTTGCCACACGCGCCATCAACAGCTTCCAGCTGAAGCTGCCCAGTGCCATCACCAGCGATTTGCTGACCCGCGTACCCACGCTATTCAACGCGCGTATCAATGAAGTGCTGTTGACCGCTTTCGCCCTGGCCTTGTCGCACTGGCGCCAACAACGCGGCGGCCACGGGCAGACAGCCATACGCATCGGCCTGGAGGGTCACGGTCGTGAGGATATTTTTGAAGGCGTCGATCTATCGCGCACGATCGGCTGGTTTACCAGCCAGTTTCCGGTAGCCATCCATCCCGGCCTGATCGACCTGGAGCAAGCCTTCAGCGGTGGCGCCGCTATCGGCAGCGCGCTCAAGGACATCAAGGAACAACTGCGTGGCATACCCGGTCGCGGCCTCGGCTATGGCTTGCTGCGTTACCTCAATCCGGCAACCGCGGCAGCCCTGCCCGACTCGATCGCGACGCCTTATGGCTTCGCCTATCTGGGTCGGCTGACGGCGGCCTCGGCAGAAGAGGCCGGCCCGCTGCTCGACGACGAAGCACTGGCGATTACCCGCTCCAGCGCGGCAGACCTCGACCTGCTGGTCGCGCATGACCTGAGCTTGAACGCGGTCACCTTCGACCAAGCCGATGGCCCCGAACTCAATGCCATCTGGCAATGGACGGAAGAACAATTCGCCGAAGCCGACATCCGCGAGCTGGCACAAACCTGGTTTGTAGCGCTGGAGGCTTTGGTTACGCATGCCAGGCTGCCGCAAGCCGGCGGCTTCACGCCATCGGACCTGCCGTTGGTCACGCTTAATCAGGCCCAGATCGAACGACTGGAGGCGCAACACCCTGCATTGAATGACATCCTGCCGCTGTCGCCGATGCAGCAAGGCTTTTTGTTCCGCACGCTGTACGACGAACGCGAACAAGGCACCTATACCACCCAGCGCGTTTTCAATCTAAGCGGCCCCCTGGACCCGGAGGCCCTGCGCGCAGCGGCCTGGGCGCTGCTCGAACGTCACCCGAACCTGCGTGCCGGCTTTGCCCATGAAGGCCTTGAGCAGCCGGTGCAGTTCATCCCGCGCGATGTCACGCTGCCGTGGCAATACATCGACTTATCGGCACTGCCGCCAGAGCAGCGCGAACGCGAACGGCAAGACATACTCAGCGCGGATCACGCGCGCCGTTTCGATCCGGCGCAACCGCCGTTGATGCGCTTCACCCTGGTGCGGCTGGAAGCGACGCAATACCAGCTCATCCATTCCGCCCACCATGTACTGATCGACGGCTGGACATGGTTGATCCTGCTCGGCGATCTGATCGATCTGTACAAGAGCCGCGGCGATGCTTCCAAGCTGCGCCCGGTCACGCCGTTCCGCGATTACCTCGCCTGGATCAAGCAGCAGGATCGCGCCGCCGCGCGCGCCGCGTGGACGCAGTACTTCGATGGCCTGGAAGAGCCAACCCTGGTCGCTCCCGGCGCATCCAGCATCGGAGCCATGCAGGAATCGTTGACGCTGAGCTTGTCGGAGCAGTTGACCGCGGCGATTCAGCAGAAAGCGCGCCGCCTTGGCGTCACTTTGAACACCTTGGTGCAAACCGTTTGGGGCCTGGGCCTGGGCAGTCTCACCGGGCGCCACGATGTGCTGTTCGGCATCATCGTGGCCGAGCGTCCAGCCGAGTTGCAGGCCGCCGAACAAATGGTCGGCCTGATGATTAACGCCTTGCCGCTGCGCTTGCAGTGGACACCCGGCGAAACGCTGCCGGAGCTGGTCACGCGGGTGCAGGAGCAGCAAGTACGCCTGCTTGAGCACAACCATATCGGGCTGATCGAGATTCAGCAGATCGCCGGACTCGGCGAGTTGTTCGACAGCCATATCGTGTTCGACAACTATCCGTTTGACCCCGAAGAACTGGCCACCCGCGAGCAAGGCCTGCGGGTGGAGTTCAACGGCGGCCAGGGCGGCACCCGCTCGCACTACCCGCTGGGTCTGTGGGCCAGCTCCGGCAAGCAACTACAGCTGCAATTGGGTTACCGGCCGGACCTGTTCGAGCGCCGCACGATCGAACATTTCAGCCAGCGTCTATGGCAATGGTTTGAAGCCTTTGTCGAAGAGACCGCACGACCGCTGGGGCACATCGGCCTGCTCACGCCGGTCGAACGCCAACAGCTGCTGGGCGATTGGAATCCGTTGGCCGCACCGGTCGCCGAAGCCACCGTGGTGCAGCAGTTCGAGCAGCAGGTGCTGCAATCGCCCGACGCTATAGCGCTGGTATTCGAGCAGACCGAGCTCAGCTATCGGCAGCTCAACGAGCGCGCCAATCAACTTGCACATCACCTGATCCGGCAAGGCATCGGCCCCGAGCAGATCGTCGCCATCGCCTTGCCGCGTTCGCTCGAGATGGTGGTCGCCCTGCTGGCCGTGCTCAAGGCCGGTGCGGCGTATTTGCCGCTGGACCCCGACTACCCGATCGACCGCCTCAGCTTTATGGTCGAGGACGCCAAGCCGCTACGCATGCTGACCCTGCGCGAGCTTGCCGCCCACTTGCCGCCGAGCACCGCGCTGTTGCTGGACGATGTCGCGGTTCGCGTAGCCGTCACTGCGTGTCCGACCAGCAACCCGACCGACCGCGACCGCCTGCAGCCGCTGCATAGCCGGCATCCGGCGTATGTCATTTACACCTCCGGCTCTACCGGCAAGCCCAAGGGCGTGGTCATTCCACACCAGAACGTCACCCGCCTGATGGCCAGCACGCAGGACTGGTTCCACTTCAGCGCGAACGATGTCTGGACCCTGTTCCATTCCTACGCTTTCGATTTCTCCGTGTGGGAATTGTGGGGCCCGCTATTGCATGGCGGACGTCTGGTGGTGGTGCCGTATCTCACCAGCCGCTCACCGACCGACTTCCTCAAGCTGCTGGTCGAACAACGCGTCACCGTGCTCAACCAGACGCCCTCGGCGTTCTATCAGTTGATGCAGGCCGACCGAGAACAACCGCAGCTCGGTCAGCAATTGTCGCTGCGCTGGGTGATCTTCGGTGGCGAAGCGCTGGAACTGGCGCGCCTGCATGACTGGTACGAGCGGCATGCCGAAGACAGCCCGCGACTGGTGAATATGTACGGCATCACCGAGACCACCGTACACGTCACGTTTGTCGCACTGGATCGCGAAAGGATTGCCGCGCGCAGCAATAGCCTGATCGGCAAACACATCCCCGATCTGCAGGCTTATGTATTGGACTCAGCACTGCAACCGCTGCCGGTCGGCGTGGCCGGTGAGTTGTATATCGCCGGTGAGGGTCTGGCCCGTGGTTATCTAAACCGTCCGGCGCTGAGCGCCGAGCGCTTTATCGCCAACCCGTTCGATCCGAACGGCCGCCGCATGTATCGCACCGGCGACGTCGCGCGCTGGTTGCCGCAGGGCGAGCTGGACTTTGTCGGCCGCGCCGATAGCCAGGTCAAGATTCGTGGCTTCCGCATCGAGTTGGGCGAGATCGAAGCCTGTTTGATGCAGCAGCCGTCGGTGGCCCAGGCCACGGTCATCGTTCGCGAAGATCAGCCCGGGCATAAGCAGCTAGTCGGTTACCTGGTTCGTGCGGGCGCCGAAGTCATCGAGCGAAATGCCCAGCGCGAAGTCGAGCAAGTCAACGAATGGCAGTTTCTCTACGACAAGGTCTATAGCGATAAAACCTTTGTCGCCTCCGAAGAGGATTTCCGTGGCTGGCTTAGCAGCTATGACGAACAGCCGATTGCCGAAGCAGACATGCGCGAGTGGCGCGAAGCCACCATCGCACGGATTCAGTCATTGCAGCCCAGGCGCGTGCTGGAAATCGGCATCGGCTCGGGCCTGATTCTGTGGAAAATCGCCCCGCACAGCGTCGCCTACTGGGGTACTGATTTGTCGGCGGCGGCAGTGCAGACGATCAGGGAAAAGGTCGCCGCCAGCGCCACCCTGCCGAGCATCGTCGAGCTGCGCAATCAGCCCGCCAACGATTTCAGCGGGCTGCCGACGGGCTTCTTCGACACCGTCATTATCAACTCAGTCATCCAGTACTTTCCGAACGCGACCTATCTGCTGGATGTCATCCGGCAGGCCATGCGTTTGCTGGCGCCTGGCGGCCGCCTGTTCCTCGGCGATATCCGCAACCTGCAGCTACTGCGCTGCTTTGCGACGGCGGTGGCGTTGCACAAGGCCGATGCCGGCGATGACACCGCGCAGCTGCAACGGATGATTGCGCAAAACCTGAGCATGGAACGGGAGCTGTTGCTCGACCCGCGTTTTTTCACCGCGCTGCAAACCAGCAGCGACGATATCGGCGCGATCGACATTCAGTTGAAACGCGGCCGCGCGCACAACGAGCTGACCCGTTACCGCTATGACGTGGTGCTGCATAAGCATCCCGCCGCGGTGAGCCCGGCAACCCCGTCGGTGCAGCTGCAATGGAGCCACGACCTCGCCAGCCTTGCATCGCTGCGTGAGTATCTGTCGGCCGAGCGGCCATCCAGCCTGCGTATCAACGGTGTACCCAATGGCCGCATCATCGGCGACGTGCATGCCATGCTGCGCTTGCAAGATGGCAGCGTGGCGCAAGCCAAGCAGCAGTTCGATATCGATGCCGCGACCACCCAGGGTATCGACCCGGAACATCTGTGCGACGTCGCCGCCTCGCTGGGCTACCGCAGCTGGCTGACCTGGTCGGGCAAGCCGGATGGACGACAGTTCGACGCGGTCTTGATGCTTGCCGAAATCAGCGGCAACGGCAGCATGGCCGGGCTTTATACGGCTAACGACACGGCGAACACTCCGTTGCTGGCTTACGCCAATAATCCAGATGCAGGCAGCGACACCCGCGCCTTCATGCTCGAATTGCGCCATCAGCTATCCGAACAACTACCCGACTACATGGTGCCTGCCGCCCTGGTCGTGCTCGATGCGCTGCCGTTGACCATCAACGGCAAGCTGGACCGCAAGGCGTTGCCGGCACCGGACTTTGCCTCCACCAGCAAGCGCGCTCCGCGTACCCCGCAAGAAGAGATCCTGGCCGGCCTGTTCGGTGAAGTCTTGGGCCTGGAAACGGTGGGCATCGACGACAGCTTCTTCGACCTGGGTGGCCATTCGCTGCTGGCCACGCGCCTGGTCAGCCGTATCCGCTCGACCCTGGACGTCGAACTGCCGATCCGCGCCCTGTTCGAAACCCCCACCGTCGCCGGCCTGGCCGAGCAATTGGGGATGGGGCACACCGCCCGCTCGGCGCTGCGGCCGATGCCGCGACCCGAGCGTATCCCACTGTCGTTCGCCCAACAGCGCCTGTGGTTTCTGCATCAGTTCGAAGGCCCCAGCGCGACCTACAACATCCCGCTAAGCCTGCGACTGGACGGGCAGCTCGATACCGGCGCACTGCACGCGGCATTGAACGACGTGCTGCTGCGCCACGAAAGCCTGCGCACCATTTTCAACGACGATGAAGACAACGGCGGCGCCTGGCAAAGCATTCTCGACCCAGCCGCGGCGCGCTTGAGCCTAGAGACCATCACCGTCAGCGAAGCCGGTCTCGATGAAGCGCTGCGGCAGACGGCTGGCTATAGCTTCGATCTGGCGCATGAGATGCCGATCCGCGGCTGGCTGTTCCGGCTCGGCCCGAGCCGGCACGTGCTGCTGTTGCTGGTGCATCACATCGCCAGCGATGGCTGGTCGTGGACGCCGTTGTTCCGCGATCTGAATATCGCTTACTCCGCACGCCTTCATGGGCAGGCGCCTGGCTGGGCGCCACTGCCGGTGCAGTACGCCGACTATGCGTTGTGGCAACGGCAATGGCTGGGGCATGAATCCGACCCGGACAGCGCCATCGCCACGCAGATCGCTTACTGGAAGCAGGCACTCGCTGACCTGCCCGAACAGCTCAACCTGCCGCTTGACCGAGCGCGCCCGGCGCAGCCCAGCTTTCAGGGGCATCGGGTAGCGCTGCATATCGATGCACGCCTGCATGCACGACTGTCCAAACTGGCGCGCGACCATCAAGCCAGTCTGTTCATGGTGCTGCACGCAGCGATCGCGGTGCTGCTGTCCAAGCTCGGCGCCGGTGACGATATTGCCGTGGGCACGCCGATTGCCGGACGCACCGACGATGCGCTCGACGACTTGGTCGGCTTCTTCATCAACACCCTGGTTTTGCGCGCCGACACCTCGGGCAACCCCAGCTTCGAGGCCTTGCTGGCGCGCGTGCGCAGTCACGACCTGAGCGCCTATACCTATCAGGATCTGCCGTTCGAACGGCTGGTCGACATACTCAACCCGCCGCGCTCGCTGAATCACCATCCGCTGTTTCAAGTCATGCTGGTGCTGCAGAACAATGCCGCCGCCGAGATGAGCCTGCCCGGCCTGACGCTGACGCCGGAATCGCTGGGCCATGGCATCGCCAAATTCGACCTGACCTTCGGCTTTTTCGAAAGCCGTGCCAGCGACGGCGTGCTGCGTGGCATGGATGGCTTTATCGAATATGCCAGCGATATTTTCGATCGCGCCACCATCGAGGGTTTTGTCCAGCGGTTGTTGCAGCTGTTCGAAGCGGTTGCCACCGATGCGACGCAGCCGATTGGCCAGATCGACCTGCTTACACCCGCCGAACGGCAACAGCTGCTGGCTGATTGGAATCCGCTATCGGCACCGGTCGCCGAAGCCACCGTGGTGCAGCAGTTCGAGCAGCAGGTGCTGCAATCGCCCGAAGCGGTTGCGCTGGTGTTCGAAGACAGCGAGCTCAGCTATCGGCAGCTCAACGAGCGCGCCAATCAGCTTGCGCATCATCTGATCCGGCAAGGCATTGGCCCCGAGCAGATCGTCGCCATCGCCTTGCCGCGTTCGCTCGAGATGGTGATCGCCCTGCTGGCCGTGCTCAAGGCCGGTGCGGCGTATTTGCCGCTGGACCCCGACTATCCGATCGACCGCCTCAGCTTTATGGTCGAGGACGCCAAGCCGCTACGCATGCTGACCCTGCGCGAGCTGGCCGCCCACTTGCCGCCGAGCACCGCGCTATGGCTGGATGAGGTCGCGGTTCGCGAAGCCATCGCCGCTTGCCCCGTGAGTAATCCGACCGACCGCGACCGCGTGCAGCCGCTGCATAGCCGGCATCCGGCCTATGTCATTTACACCTCCGGCTCCACCGGCAAGCCCAAGGGCGTGGTCATTCCACACCAGAATGTCACCCGCCTGATGGCCAGTACCCAGGACTGGTTCCACTTTGGCGCGAACGATGTCTGGACGCTGTTTCATTCCTACGCTTTCGATTTCTCCGTGTGGGAACTATGGGGGCCGTTGTTGCATGGCGGTCGTCTGGTGGTGGTGCCGTATCTCACCAGCCGCTCGCCGGCCGACTTCCTCAAGCTGTTGGTCGAACAACGCGTCACCGTACTCAACCAGACGCCGTCGGCGTTTTATCAATTGATGCAGGCTGATAGGGAGCAACCGCAGCTGGGTCAGCAATTGTCGTTGCGCTGGGTGATCTTCGGTGGCGAAGCGCTGGAACTGGCGCGCCTGCATGACTGGTACGAGCGACATGCCGAAGACAGTCCGCGACTGGTGAATATGTACGGCATCACCGAGACCACGGTGCATGTGACGTTTGTCGCTTTGGACCGTGAACGGATTGCCGCTCGCAGCAATAGCCTGATCGGCAAACACATTCCCGATCTGCAGGCTTATGTACTGGACGCGGCACTGCAGCCGTTGCCGGTTGGCGTGGCCGGCGAGTTGTATATCGCCGGTGAGGGTCTGGCCCGTGGTTATTTAAACCGTCCGGCGCTGAGCGCCGAGCGCTTTATCGCCAATCCGTTCGATCCGCACGGTCGCCGCATGTATCGCACCAGCGACGTCGCGCGCTGGTTGCCGCAGGGCGAGCTGGACTTTGTCGGCCGCGCCGACAGCCAGGTCAAGATTCGTGGCTTCCGCATCGAGCTGGGCGAGATCGAAGCTTGCCTGATGCAGCAGCCGTCGGTGGCTCAGGCCACGGTCATCGTTCGCGAAGATCAGCCCGGGCATAAGCAACTGGTCGGTTATCTGGTCGCCGCCACTGGACAGACCCTGGACGCCGCCACGCTACGGCGCACGCTGTCCGAACACCTGCCCGAGCATATGGTGCCTGCCGCCCTGGTCATGCTCGATGCCTTGCCGCTGACTACCAACGGCAAGCTCGACCGCAAGGCACTACCCGCGCCGGATTTCGTCGCTGTCGGTTATCGCGCGCCACGCACCCCGCAAGAAGAAATGCTTGCCAGCCTGTTCGCCGATGTATTGGGGCTGGAACGGGTCGGCATCGACGACAATTTCTTCGACCTCGGCGGCGACAGCATCCACTCGATCCAATTGGTCACCCGCGCGCGCAAAGCGGGTTTGACCATCACCCCGCGACAAGTCTTCGAACGTCAAAGCGTCGAGGCTTTGGCCAGCGTCGCCGTCATGGCCGATAGCTCGTGGAGCCGCGCCAACGATGTCGCCATCGGCAGCTTGCCGGCCACACCGGCGATGCAGCGCTGGCTGCCATCGCAGGCGGTTGCGGCTAACGCCTCCAGCGGCAAGCATCGACTACTACAGGTACCGGCCGAGCTGAGCGCCGAGCAGCTGAGCGATGCGCTGCAGGCACTGCTCGATCATCACGACATCCTGCGCCTGCAGGTACAACGCAACGCCCCCGACTCGGCATGGCAGCTGCATATACCGCCCGCAGGCAGCCTCAGCACCACCTCGTGCCTGCAGCGCATCGATATCGACGGCCTGGATGCCACCGCCCTAGCGTCGTGCATCGCCGCGGCCGGCCACGCCGCCGATCAACGCCTCGCACCGGCCGATGGGGTGATGCTGCAAGCGGTCTGGTTCGATGCCGGGCGCCGGCACGCCGGACGTCTATTGCTGATCCTGCATCACCTGGTGGTGGACGGCGTGTCATGGCGCATCCTGCTGCCTGACCTGGTCTCTGCCTGGCAGGCGATACGGGCCGGACAAGCCGTCCAGCTCGATCCGGTCGGCACCTCGTTCCGGCATTGGGCACAGCGTCTTCAACATGAAGCCAGCAGCGCACGGCGACTGGCCGAGTTGCCGTCGTGGCTGCAAATCCTGCAACAGCCCGACCCCCTGCTGTCGTCGCGCCCGCTGAGCGCCGCGCTCGATACCGTAGCCACCAGCGCACAGCTCAGCCTGAGTTTGCCCAGCAGTCTTACCAGCGCGTTATTGACGCGCGTCCCGGCGCTGTTTCATGCCCACATCAACGATGTATTGCTGACCGGCTTCGCCCTGGCGGTCGCCGCCTGGCGTCAACAGCGCGGCCAGACCAGTTCGCTGGGCGTGCGGCTGGATCTGAAAGGCCATGGCCGCGAAGACATCGCCGAGGGGCTCGATCTGTCGCGCACTGTCGGCTGGTTCACCAGCGTCTTTCCGCTGTGGTTGGACCCTGGCGCCATCGATCTGGCGCAGGCGATGGCCGGCCATGCCGATCTGGGTCAGGCTCTTAAAAGCATCAAGGAGCAACTGCGTGCCCTGCCCGACAACGGCATCGGTTTCGGCTTGCTGCAACAGCTTAATCCCAGTACCGCCAAGACCCTGGCAGGCTTGCCTTCGGCGCAGCTGTGCTTCAACTACCTGGGACGCTTCGACGCATCCAGTACACACGCCTGGATGCCGCTGGCCGAGGCCGACGATCTCGGTGGCAGCACCGATCCGCAGTTGCCGCTGCCCCATGCCATCACCCTCAACGCCATCACTCATGAGCGCGAACACGGCCCTGTGCTGAGCGCCAGCTGGTCGTGGGCGCAGGCGTTGTTCAGCGAGACCGAGATCCGTCAGCTCGGCCAGCTTTGGTTCGATGCGCTGCACGCCCTGGTCGCGTATGCCGAACAGCCTGGCGTGGGCGGCTCGACCTCGTCGGATCACCCCTTGGCGGAAGCGCTTCCGCAGTCGGAGATCGAGCTTTTGGAATCGATGTTTTCGCAAATGTGATTTTAGGTTGCTCATTCGAACAAGCATTCCATCGAATTATTGAAAGAGAAAATCATGTCGAAAATTGCCGAAATTCTGCCGTTGGCACCACTGCAGCAGGGTTTACTGTTTCACGCGCTGTATGACGAGCAAGCCGCCGATGCTTATCAGATCCAGTTGGTGTTCGAGCTGACCGGACCACTGGAGCCGGAAGCGCTGCAGGCGGCCATACACGCGCTGTTGCAACGGCACCCCAATCTGCGCGCGGCATTCGTGCACGAAGGGCTTGAGCAACCACGGCAAATCATTCCACGCGACATCACGGTGCCGTGGCAGTTCGTCGATCTGTCCGCGCTGGACCAGGCCGCGCAGCAGCGCGAGCTGCAAAACGTGCTCGATAAAGACAACCAGCAACGTTTCAACCCGGCGCGTCCGCCGCTGCTGCGTTTTATCCTGATTCGGCTGGATGCCGGTCGCCACCGGCTGGTCTTTACCCACCATCACATCCTGCTCGATGGCTGGTCGATCCCGATTCTGCTGAAAGAGCTGTTTGCCCTGCAAAAAAGCCGCGGCGACGCCTCGGCGCTGGCACCAGTCACGCCCTATCGGGATTACCTGGCCTGGGTCAAGCAACAAGATCCGGAGACCTCGCGCAACGCCTGGCGCGATTATCTCGAAGGCCTGGAAGATCCCAGTCGCCTGGTCAGTCATCTGCCGGCTACCGCGCCACCTACCGCGACCTTTAGCCTGCATCTGTCGGAAACCCTGACCGAGGCATTGACCCGCCAGGCCCGCCGCCACCGGCTTACCGTCAACACCCTGGTGCAGGCGGCCTGGGGTCTATTGATTGGCCGCCTAAGCGGCCGTAGCGATGTAGTCTTTGGCGTCACCGTTTCAGGCCGGCCAGCCGAATTGGCCGGCGTGGAAAACATGGTCGGCATGCTGCTTAATACGCAGCCCATGCGCCTGCAGTTGCGCCCGGCGCAAACGCTGCTGCAACTGCTGCGGCTGTTGCAAGAGCAGCAAGCCAGCCTGATCGAGCATCAGCATCTAAGCCTCAGCGATATTCAGCGCATCGCCGGCCTGGGTGAGCTGTTCGATACCCATGTGGTTTTCGAGAACGCGCCGATCAGCGAGATCTCGCCCGATGCACGCTCGGCCGATGAGCTGCAGGTTGACTATGTCGGCCGCGAAGGCGGCGACCGCACCCATTACCCGCTGGGCCTGTGCGCGATTCCGCGTGCCTCGCTGGAACTGCGCCTGGGCTATCGCCCCGATGCCTTCGACCGCGCCGCCGTCGAGCTCATCGCTGAGCGTCTGCAAGGTCTGTTCGAAACCCTGGCCGACGATCTGGATCACACCGTCGGCCAGGTCAGCGTGCTGCGCCCTGACGAGCGCACCCGCCTGCTGTACCACTGGAACGACACCGCCCAGCCGCTGCCCGCCGCGACCCTGCCGGAACTGTTCGAAGCGCATGCCGCGTCGCCGTCCACCGCGCTGATCTTCGAAGGCCAGTCGCTTAGTTATCAGGCCTTGCACGAACAAGCCAACCGGCTTGCCCATTACCTGATCCAGCAAGGCATCGGCCCCGAGCACATCGTCGCCATCGCCTTGCCGCGCTCGCTGGAACTTATTGTCGCCTTGCTCGCCGTGCTCAAGGCCGGTGCCGCCTATCTGCCGCTGGACCCGGATTATCCGGCCGAGCGCCTGGCCTTGATGATCGAGGACGCCCAGCCGGCTGTTGCCCTCAGCTTTGCCGAACAGGCCCATAGCTTGCCGTCGTCGCTGACGCGCTGCCTGCTGGATGCCGCCGAGGTGCAGACAGCGCTTGCCGCGATGCCCTCGACAAATCCCACCCAGGCCGAACGGCTGCAGCCGCTGCAGCCGGCGCACCCGGCCTATCTCATCTACACCTCCGGCTCCACCGGACGCCCCAAGGGCGTGGTCATCGCGCACCACGCCATCGCCAATTATCTGCGCTGGGATCGGCAGGCTTATTACCAGCACCCCGAACTATCTCAGGGCGGTTCGCCCACGGTCTTCTCGATCAGCTTCGATGCCGGCATCACCACCGTCTTCGGTGCCTTGATCGCCGGCCAGCCGCTGACCGCCTTGCCGGCCGGCGACGAGGTCGAGCGACTGGGCAACGGTCCCGGTGAGGCCGTGCCGTACACCCTGGTCAAGGTTACGCCTTCGCATCTGAAGCTGATCAATCAAAACCTGCAAAGCAGTCTGGCGGCCAGCCCGACGCAGACGCTGATGACCGGTGGCGAGGCGATGGTCCCGGCCGATATCGCCTTCTGGCAGCAGCGCTTTCCCGACGTGCGGTTAATCAATCACTTTGGCCCCACCGAGACCACCGTCGGCTGCGCCACCTTTGAGATCACCGACGACGTCAGCACCGCGCACAGCATTCCGATTGGCCGTCCGATCTGGAACGCCCAGCTGTATGTGCTGGATGCGTCCTTGCAGCCGGTACCGGAGGGCGTGCCCGGCGAGTTGTATATCGCCGGTGCCGGCTTGGCCCGTG
Organism: Dyella silvatica; assembly: GCF_026283955.1. GTDB lineage: Bacteria > Pseudomonadota > Gammaproteobacteria > Xanthomonadales > Rhodanobacteraceae > Dyella_C > Dyella_C silvatica. The sequence continues at coordinate 50,994 of NZ_JAPDPE010000004.1, forward strand.
GCTATCGGCAGCGGCCCGAGCTGACCGCCGAGCGCTTTGTCGCCAACCCGTTCGGTGAGCCGGGTAGCCGCATGTATCGCACCGGCGATCTGGTGCGCTGGTTGCCCAGCGGGGTGATCGATTACCTCGGACGCATCGATCATCAGGTCAAGATCCGTGGCTTCCGCATCGAACTGGGCGAGGTCGAGGCGCGCCTGCAACAGCGGCCGGCGGTCGAGCATGCCGTGATCATCGCCCGCGAGGATCATCCGGGCCAGAAGCAGCTGGTCGGCTATGCCGTCGCCGCCGCCGGGCACACCCTGGACCCGGCCGCGCTGCGTCGCGAACTGGCCGAACAGCTGCCCGATTACATGGTGCCCAGCGCCATCGTCGTGCTGGCGGCGCTGCCGTTGACGCCCAACGGCAAGCTGGATCGCAAGGCGCTGCCGGCGCCGGATTTTTCCTCGGCGGATCGGCGCGCCCCGCGCACACCGCAGGAGGAAGTCCTTGCCGGCTTGTTCGCGCAGGTGTTGCGGCTGGACGCGGTCGGCATCGACGACAGCTTCTTCGACCTCGGCGGCGACAGCATCAGCTCGATCCAGCTAGTCAGCCGCGCGCGCAAGGCCGGCTTGCTGCTCAAGCCCAAAGATATCTTCCTGCATCAAAACGTCGCTGCCCTGGCCGCGATGATCCAGCCGCTGGTAACGGCAACGGTCAGCGACGATGTCGCCATCGGCATGGCACCGCTGACCCCAGTGATGCACCGCCTGCTCGATACCGGCGGCCCGATCCAGCGCTTCAATCAGTCGATGTTGCTGGCACTGCCAGCTGGCCTCGATGCGGCTCAGCTGGCCACGGCATTGCAAGCGCTGGTCGAACATCACGATGTGCTGCGACTGCGATTGCAGCGCGCTGCCGAACAGGCCGATCAAGCGGGGGCAATGATCGATATCCAGCCTCGCGAGGCCTTCCGCGCCGCCGATGGCATCAAGGCCATCGACGTCTCCGCCCTAAGCCTCGACGAACTGCGCCAGCGTATCGATGCCGAGCGCGATCTCGCCCAAACACGCCTGGACCCGGAAGCCGGTCGCGTCGTGCAAGCGGTGTTCTTCGAACGCGCCGTGGGCACCCCTGGCCTGTTGCTGCTGATGCTGCATCACTTGGTGGTGGACGGTGTCTCCTGGCGCATCCTGGCGCCGGATCTGCTGAGCGCTTGTGAGGCCAGCCTTTCCGGCCAGCGTCTGGTACTCGATGCGGCCAGCACCTCGTATCGACGCTGGGCGCAGCGGCTGGCCGCCGAAGCGTCGACGCCAACCCGCTGGGCCGAGCTGCCCTTGTGGCAGGCCATCGTCGAACGCGCGGACCCACTACTATCGCCGCGCCGCCTGGATACCACGCGCGATACCGTCAGAACAGCGGCCAGCTACAGCGTGACCTTACCCTCGGCCATCACGGCGGAACTGCTGACCCGCGTACCGGCAGCCTTCCATGTGCGCATCAACGATGTCTTGCTGACCGCCTTTACCCTGGCGTTGGCGCATTGGCGTCATCAGCGCGGGCGCGGCAGCGAATCGGCGGTGCGCGTGGATGTGGAAGGCCACGGCCGCGAGGATATTTTTGACGGTATCGATCTGTCGCGCAGTGTCGGCTGGTTCGCTACCCATGTGCCGGTAAGCCTGGATGCAGGCACGCATAACCTGGAGCAAGCCATTGGCAGCGGCCAGCTGCTGAGCCGCGCGCTTAAACGCATCAAGGAACAACTGCGCCAGTTGCCTGACAACGGCATGGGTTACGGCTTGCTGCGTTACCTCAATCCGGCCTCGGCCAAGATCCTGGCCAGCGCGGCGCCGGCGCAGATCGGCTTCAACTACCTGGGCCGTTTCAGTGCCTCGGAACATCGCAGCGATGAAACCGCTATCGCGACCGGTGGCCTCAACAGCGGCACCGACCTGGAGCGGCCACTGCCTTATGCCATCTCGCTGAATGCGATTACCTACGACCGCAGCCAGGGTGCCGAACTGACCGCGCACTGGTCGTGGGCTGGCGAGTTGTTTTCCGAAACCGATATGCGCGAGCTGGCGCAAACCTGGTTCCGCGCCCTGGAAGCATTGGCCAACTGCGCGAAACAGCCCAACGCGGGTGGCCTCACGCCTTCGGACGTGCCGCTGGTCGCGTTGACTCAAACGCAGATCGAACAGCTGGAAGCGCGCTACCCCGCGATCGCCGACATCCTGCCGCTGTCACCGATGCAGCAAGGCTTTTTGTTCCGTGCGCTATACGACGAACAGGATACCGGCAGCTACATCGTGCAGCGTGTGCTGCAGTTGCATGGAGCACTGGACCCGGCACGGTTGCACACGGCTGCGCACGGGGTGTTCCAGCGTCACGCGAACCTGCGTGCGGGCTTTGTCCACGAAGGCCTCGACCAGCCGGTGCAGATCATTCCGCACGAGGTCACCTTGCCGTGGCAATACCTCGACTTGTCGGCACTGGCGCAAGAGCAGCGCGAGCGCGAACTGCAAGGCATCCTCAGCGACGATCACGCACGCCGTTTCGATCCGGCGCAGCCGCCCTTGATGCGTTTCACCCTGGTACGCATGGAGGCGCAACGGCATGTCTTTGTCTGCACCAACCACCATGTACTGATCGACGGTTGGACATGGCTGATCCTGCTCGGCGATTTGCTGGAGCTGTACAAGACGCAAGGCGACGCCAGCTCTCTGCGGCCGGTAACTCCGTTCCGTGATTACCTGGCCTGGATCAAGCAACAAGACCGCGGCGCCGCACAGGCTGCATGGGCGCAACACTTTGCCGGGCTGGAAGAGCCGACCCGGGTGGCCCCGGGCGCATCCGCCATCGGTGCCATGCAAGAGGCGCTGACGCTGACTTTGCCCGAGGCGTTGACCGCCGCCATCCAGCAGAAAGTGCGCCGTCTCGGCGTCACCTTGAACACCTTGGTGCAAACCATTTGGGGCCTGGGTCTGGGCAGCCTGACCGGACGCAACGATGTGGTGTTCGGCATCATCGTGGCCGAGCGCCCCGCCGAATTGCACGCCGCCGAACAAATGGTCGGCTTGATGATCAACGCGCTGCCCCTGCGCTTGCAATGGACGCCCGGCGAAACGCTGCCCGCCCTGGTCACGCGGGTGCAAGAGCAGCAAGTACGCCTGCTCGAACACAACCACATCGGATTGATCGAGATTCAGCAGATCGCCGGACTCGGCGAATTGTTCGACAGCCATATCGTGTTCGAAAACTACCCGTTCGACCCCGAGGCCGTGGCAACACGTGAAGAAGGGCTGCAGGTCGAATTCAACGGCGGCCAGGGCGGTGCGCGCTCGCATTATCCGCTGGGTTTGTGGGCGGTTCCCGGCAAGCAGCTGCATCTGCAATTGGGTTACCGGCCCGACCTGTTCGAGCGCAGCGCGATCGAATCATTCGCCCAGCGGCTGTTGCATTGGTTCGAAGCTTTCGCCGAGGAAGCCGCCCGGCCGCTGGGTCAGATCAGCCTGTTGACGCCGGCCGAACGGCTGACCTTGCTTAGCGAATGGAACCCCGCTGCCGCACCGGTCGCCGATGCCACCGTGGTGCAGCAGTTCGAAGATCAGGCCAGCCAGACGCCCGAGGCCATCGCACTGGTATGCGAAGACAGCGAGCTCAGCTATCGACAGCTTAACCGCCGCGCCAATCAGTTGGCTCACCGGTTGATCCAGGACGGCATCGGGCCGGAGCAGATTGTCGCCATTGCCTTGCCGCGTTCGATGGACTTGGTGATAGCCGTACTGGCGGTGCTCAAGGCGGGCGCCGCCTACCTGCCGCTGGACCCGGATTATCCGTCCGACCGCCTGGCTTTCATGCTTGAGGATGCGCGCCCGGTACGCCTGATTAGCAGGCGCGACGAAGCGGCGCGCCTGCCTGGCCATCACGGCCATATCGCCATCACTGATCTGCCCAGACCCATCGCCAAGCCACAGCATTCGCGGTTTGAGCAACCCGTCGCCGTTGCCGCCGGGATCATGCCTGCGCTCCCACTGCCGGACGATCGCAATGACATCTCCGGCGCAGCGACCGCACTGCTCGATCAGCCTGAGCAACCACCATCGCTGCCTGATGGCAACGGCCCGGTACGTGCCGTACCGGCGCTGACCCTGTCGCAGCTGTTCGAACAACAAGTTGCCCGCACACCCGAAGCCATCGCCGTGCTGTGCGACGGCGATGAACTCAGCTATCGGCAGCTCGACCGGCGCGCCAATCAGCTGGCTCATTGTTTGATCCAGGACGGCATCGGCGCCGAAGATATCGTCGCCATCGCCTTGCCGCGCAAGCACGAGATGATGGTCGCGCTGCTGGCGGTGCTCAAGGCTGGCGCGGCTTATCTGCCGCTGGACCCGGACTATCCCAGCGAGCGCTTGATCATGATGATCGACGATGCCCGGCCGGTCCGGATCATCGCCGACAGCTCAACCATTGCCGCCTTGCCAAGCAGCATTCCGCCGCTGTTGATCGACAGCGAAGAGCTGCGTGCGACATCGGCGTCCGCCAGCGGCGACGCACCGACCCAAGCGCAACGTGTGCGCCCCTTGCTGGCGCAACATCCGGCCTATGTGATTTACACCTCGGGCTCCACCGGCAAGCCCAAAGGCGTGGTGGTTACCCAGCAAAACCTTACCGACTTCATGAGCTGGGCGGCCACCGATATCGGACTGCGCGGACTGTCACGGGTGCTCGCCACCACCTCGTTGAACTTCGACGTCTCAGTATTTGAGATCTTCGCTCCGCTGGTGGTTGGTGGCCGGATCGAACTGCTACGCAATGCGCTGGCCTTGAATGAGCGCGACTCCTGGGCCGGCAGCCTGGTCAGCGGCGTACCGTCGGTTTTCTCCTGCCTGCTGGATCAGTCGTCGCTGGATATCGCCGCCGATACCATCGTGTTCGCCGGTGAGGCGTTGCCCCCGGCCTTGTTCAAGACGATACGCGCACGTGCCCCCAGCACCCGCTTGGCGAATATCTATGGCCCGACCGAGACCACGGTCTATGCACTGGCCGGCATCGCCGAGAGCGGCAGCGAAGCATGCCCGCCGATTGGCCGCCCCCTCAGCAATACCCAGGCCTTGGTGCTGGATGCGCAATTGCAGCCCTTGCCGAGCGGTGTCGCCGGTGAGCTTTACCTCGCTGGCGAGGGTGTAACACGCGGTTATCTGCATCGCCCGGCGCTGACTGCCGAACGCTTCGTCGCGCATCCCTTCGCGGCCGGCCAGCGGATGTATCGCACCGGCGATCTGGTGCGTTGGCGCAGCGATGGCCAGCTCGACTACCTGGGCCGCGTCGATCATCAGGTGAAGATCCGTGGCTTCCGCATCGAACTGGGCGAAATCGAAGCCTGCCTGAGCCAGCAGGCCGCGGTGGCCCAGGCCGTGGTCATCGCACGCGACGATCATGCCGGGCAGAAACAACTGATCGGCTATGTCGTGCCCGCCCACGGGCAAAGCGTGGATGCAGCGGCACTGCGACGCAGCCTATCCGAACACCTGCCCGCCTATATGCTGCCTGCCGCGCTGATGGTGCTGGACGCATTGCCGCTGACCGCCAGCGGCAAGCTCGATCGCAATGCCCTGCCGGCGCCCAACTTCTCGTCCACCCCATACCGCGCCCCGGGTACACCGCAAGAGGACATGCTCGCCGGGCTGTTCGCCCAGGTGCTCGGGCAGCCTTCGGTCGGCATCGACGACAGCTTCTTCGATCTGGGTGGTCACTCCTTGTTGGCGACCCGCCTGGTCAGTCGCATCCGTTCGACGCTGGGCATCGAGCTGCCCATCCGCACGCTGTTCGAAGCGCCGACGGTGGCCGCGCTTGCCGCGCAGCTGGATTACGGCCACAGCGCTCGACTGGCCTTGGCTCGGATGCCGCGCACGGCGCATACGGCCTTGTCTTTTGCACAACAGCGGCTATGGTTTCTGCATCAATTCGAGGGCCCCAGCGCGACCTACAACATACCGCTGGCCCTGCGCCTGGAAGGGCATCTCGACAAGGCCGCATTGCAGGCGGCCTTGAATGATCTGGTCCGGCGTCATGAAAGCCTGCGCACGGTTTTCGGCGACGAGGGCAGCGAGGGCGATGCCGAGCAAATCGTTCTCGCCGACGATGCCAGCCAACTCCAGCTCGAACGGTTTTCCAGCAGCGAAGCCGAGCTGGGCCGCAAACTCAGCCAGGCCGCCGCCTACTGTTTTGACCTGGCCTACGAAATACCGATACGCGCCTGGCTGTTTACGATCAGCCCATCACAGCATGTGCTGTTGCTGCTGGTGCATCACATTGCCACCGACGACGGCTCGCTGGCGCCGCTGTCGCGCGACCTGAGCACGGCTTACACCGCGCGGCTTCAAGGCCAGACACCCGCATGGGCGCCACTGCCCGTGCAGTACGCCGACTATGCGCTGTGGCAACGTCAATGGCTGGGTCACGAGTCCGATCCGGATAGCGCGTTCAGCACGCAAATCAGTTACTGGAAGCAAGCCCTGGCCGGCCTTCCCGAGCAACTCAGCCTGCCGACGGATCGGCCGCGCCCGATCCAGGCCAGCTTCCGCGGCGGACATGTCGATTTCAGTCTGGACTGCCATACCTATGCGCGCCTGGCTGAGCTGGCCCGCCATGAGCAGGCTAGCTTGTTCATGGTGCTGCACGCGGCGGTGGCCGTGCTGCTATCCAGGCTCGGCGGCGGCAACGACATTCCCATCGGCACGCCCATCGCCGGCCGTACCGACGATGTACTCGACGACCTGGTTGGTTTTTTCGTCAATACTCTGGTGCTGCGCACCGATACCTCCGGTAACCCGAGTTTCCGCGAGTTACTGGCGCAGGTACGCAGCCATGACCTCAACGCCTACACCTATCAAGACCTGCCTTTTGAGCGGCTGGTGGAAATTCTCAACCCAGCCCGCTCGCACAGTCACCATCCGCTATTTCAGGTGATGGTCTCGATGCAGACCGACATGGGCGATGCGCTGGCCTTGCCTGGGCTGGTGATTACCCCGGAGGCGACTGAGCAAAACATCGCCAAGTTCGACCTGAGCTTTGCCTTTACCGAAAGCGCCGCGCTGGACGGCAATCCGCAGACACTGCGGGCGAGCATGGAATACGCCAGCGATTTATTCGACGCCGCCTCGGCGCAACGCATCGCGCAGCGATTAGTACGCCTGTTAGAAGCCGTCGCCCGCAACGCCGGGCAACGCATCGAGCAGATCGACCTGCTCGATGGCGCCGAACGGCAGCAGCTGCTGCTCGGCTGGAACGACACCGCACACAATGTGTCTGCCGAGACCACGCCACGGCTGTTCGAACAACAGGTGGCAGCGACCCCGGATGCCGTGGCGCTGATCTTCGACCAGATATCGCTCAGCTATGGCGAACTCAATGCCCAAGCCAATCGCCTGGCGCGGGTCTTGATCGGCCAAGGCATCGGTGCGGAAGACATGGTCGCCGTCGCCCTGCCGCGCTCGGTGGATATGGTCATCGCCATGCTGGCGGTGCTCAAATCCGGCGCGGCCTATCTGCCGCTGGACCCCAACTACCCGCATGACCGGCTCACCTATATGGCCGAGGATGCCCGTGCGGCCTGCATCGCCACCCAGCATGCGGTGGAGATCGATTTCCCGACGGTGCCATCGCGGTTGAACCTGGACGATGCCGCGCTCATCGCCGAGTTGCGCCAATGTGCCGATGGCGACATCGCCGATGCCGAACGCGTGCGCGCCACAACCGCGCTGCACCCGGCCTATGTGATCTACACCTCCGGCTCTACCGGCAAGCCGAAAGGCGTGGTGATAGCGCACCGCGGCCTGCGAAATTTCCTCGCCTCGATGCAGGCGCAACTCGCCTTCGGCCCGCAGGAGCGGCTGCTTGCGGTCACCACCATCGGCTTCGATATTGCCGCGCTGGAAATCTTCCTGCCGCTGGTCAGCGGCGCCAGCCTGGTGCTTGCGCGGCGGGAAACCGTGCTCGATCCGCTGGCGCTGGCGGCACTCATCGTGCAAACCGGCGCCACCATGATGCAGGCGACGCCTACGCTATGGCAGGAGCTGGCCGCCGCCGGCACGGCTGCCTTGCAGGGGCTGCGCGCGCTGGTCGGCGGTGAAGCCCTGGCCAGCTCACTGGCGGCAAAGCTTCACCGCGCCGGCGCCGATGTCGTCAATCTCTATGGGCCGACCGAAACCACGATCTGGTCGACCTTCGCCGAACTCGACCAGGCCAGCACCGACGCACCATCGATTGGCCGTCCGATCTGGAACACCCAGGTATACATTCTGGATGCCGCCATGCAGCCGCTGCCCAGCGGCGTCGCTGGCGAGTTGTATATCGCCGGTGAAGGCCTGGCGCGTGGCTATCTCAACCGCGCGGCGCTGACCGCCGAACGGTTTATCGCCAACCCGTTCGATCCTTGCGGCAGGCGCATGTATCGCACCGGCGACCTGGCGCGCTGGCTGCCCGATGGCCGTCTCGACTTTATCGGCCGCGCCGATCATCAAGTGAAGATTCGCGGCTTCCGCATCGAGCTTGGCGAGATCGAGGCCAGCCTGTTGCAACAGCCTGCCGTCGCCCAGGCGGTGGTGATCGCCCGTGAGAATCAGGCGGGGCAGAAACAGCTGGTGGGGTATCTGGTCGCCGCCGCGGGACAGGTTGTCGATACGACGAGCATGCGCCGCACGCTGTCCGGGCACTTGCCTGACTACATGGTGCCCGCGGCGCTGGTCGTGCTCGAGGCCTTGCCGCTAACGGCCAATGGCAAGCTGGACCGCAAGGCGCTGCCGGCACCCGATTTCGGCTCCATCAGCCGCCGCGCACCGCGCAATCCGCAAGAAGAAATCCTCGCCGGCCTGTTCGCCGAAGTGCTTGGCCTGGAAACGGTCGGCATCGACGACAACTTCTTCGACCTGGGCGGCCATTCCTTGCTGGCCACCCGCTTGATCAGTCGTATCCGCTCGACCCTGGGGGTGGAACTGGCCATCCATGCCTTGTTCGATACGCCGACCATCGCCGAACTGGTGTTGCAGCTGACCCAGGGCCATGCCGCCCGATTGGCCTTGGGCCGCAGCGAGCGCCCGCCAACCATCCCGCTCTCGTTCGCGCAGCAACGGCTATGGTTTCTGCATCAGCTGGAAGGCCCGAAGCCTTACAACATTCCTGTCGCCTTGCGCCTTGCAGGGCCACTCGACAGCGCCGCGTTGCATGCGGCGCTGAACGATGTGGTGGCACGCCATGAAAGCCTGCGCACGATGTTTGCCGAAGCCGATGGCGTCGGCGAGCAAATCATTCTCAACCCGCAGACGCTGCAGCTAAGCCTCGAATCCATCGCCACCAGCGAAGCCGAACTCGCCGAACAACTGACCCAGGCCAGCGCCTACAGCTTCAAGCTGGCTGAAGAAATACCCCTGCGCGGATGGCTGTTTGCGCTAAGCGAGAGCGAACACGTCTTGCTGTTGCTGGTGCATCACATTGCCGCCGATGGCTGGTCGGTAGCGCCGCTGCTGCGCGACCTGGGCGATGCCTATGGCGCTCGCCGCCAGGGGCATGCGCCGCGCTGGGCCGAACTGCCAGTGCAATACGCCGACTTCACCCTGTGGCAGCAGCGCCTGCTCGGCACGGACGCCGATCACGACAGCGCCATCGCCCGCCAGATCGGCTATTGGAAACAGGCCCTCGCCGGCCTGCCGCGGCAGCCGATCTTGCCGACCGATCGCCAGCGTCCGGCCCAGGCCTCGCTGAGCAGCGACCATGTGCAAGTAGAGATCGATGCGGCGACGCATCGTGGCTTGCTGGAACTGGCCCGGCACAACCGCGCGACGCTGTTCATGGTGCTGCATGCCGCGGTCGCCACGCTGCTATCACGACATGGCGCGGGTAACGACATCGTCGTCGGCACGCCGATCGCCGGACGCACCGATGATGCGCTCGACGATCTGGTCGGCTTTTTCATCAACACTCTGGTTTTGCGCGTAGATACCTCGGGCAATCCCAGCTTTCAGGATTTGCTCGCCAGTGTGCGTGGCACCGATCTGGCCGCCTATGCGCATCAGGATCTGCCGTTCGAGCGGCTGGTCGAAATCATTAATCCGCAGCGCTCCAACTCGCATCATCCGTTGTTCCAGGTGTTGTTGGCGCTGCAAAACCAAGACGAGACCGCCCCGACCCTGGCAGGGCTGGATACCTCGTCGCAGCCCTTGCGTTCGGCCGGCGGCACGCGCTTCGACCTGCTGTTCAACTTCACCGAGAGCCGTGCTGCCGGCGGTATCCCGGCGGGCATCTCGGCGAGCCTGGCTTTCGCCAACGATTTGTTCGATCGCCACACGGCGGTATCGCTGACCGAACAATTGCTGCATCTGTTGCATTCGGTGATCGCGGCGCCGCTATGCCCGATCGAACAACTCGATCTGTCGGGCACCCCGGGGCAATACCATGGCGCTGCGCACCGATATGCGCCCGCCATCCCGGCGACTCCGCTGCTATGCCTCGACGATGCCTTGGTCAGTGCGGCCATCGCCGCCTGCCCGACCCATAACCCGACCGACCGCGAGCGCGTGCAGCCGCTGCATAGCCGGCATCCGGCGTATGTCATCTACACCTCCGGCTCCACCGGCAAGCCCAAGGGCGTGGTCATTCCACACCAGAACGTCACCCGGCTGATGGCCAGCACGCAGGACTGGTTCCATTTTGGTGCGAGCGATGTCTGGACCTTGTTCCATTCCTACGCTTTCGACTTCTCCGTGTGGGAGCTGTGGGGGCCGCTATTGCATGGCGGACGTCTGGTGGTGGTGCCGTATCTCACCAGCCGTTCGCCCGCCGACTTCCTCACGCTGCTGGTCGAACAACGCGTTACCGTGCTCAACCAGACGCCCTCGGCGTTCTATCAATTGATGCAGGCCGATCGAGAGCAACCGCAGCTGGGTCAGCAATTGTCGCTGCGCTGGGTGATCTTCGGTGGCGAGGCGCTGGAACTGGCGCGCCTGCATGACTGGTACGAGCGGCATGCCGAAGACAGTCCGCGACTGGTGAATATGTACGGCATCACCGAGACCACCGTACACGTCACTTTTGTCGCCTTGGACCGCGAACGGATTGCCGCGCGCAGCAATAGCCTGATCGGCAAACACATCCCCGATCTGCAAGCCTATGTGTTGGATGCCGCCTTGCAGCCGTTGCCGGTCGGCGTGGCCGGTGAGTTGTATATCGCCGGTGAGGGTTTGGCACGCGGGTACTTGAATCGCCCGGCGCTGAGCGCCGAGCGCTTTATCGCCAATCCGTTCGATCCGAACGGTCGCCGCATGTATCGCACCGGTGACGTCGCGCGCTGGTTACCGCAGGGCGAGCTGGACTTTGTCGGCCGCGCCGACAGTCAGGTCAAGATTCGTGGCTTCCGCATCGAGTTGGGCGAGATCGAAGCCTGTTTGCTGCAGCAGCCGTCGGTGGCCCAGGCCACGGTCATCGTTCGCGAGGATCAGCCCGGTCACAAGCAATTAGTCGGCTATCTGGTCGCCGCCACTGGACAAACCCTGGATGCCGCCACGCTACGGCGCACGCTGTCCGAACACCTGCCCGAGCATATGGTGCCTGCCGCCCTGGTCATGCTCGATGCCTTGCCGCTGACTACCAATGGCAAGCTCGATCGCAAGGCACTGCCCGCGCCGGATTTCATCTCCACCAGCCGACGCACGGCGCGCACGCCGAAGGAAGAAATCCTGGTCGGCCTGTTTGCGGAAATTCTCGGCCTGGAATCGGTCGGCATCGATGACAGCTTCTTCGATCTGGGCGGCCATTCCTTGCTGGCCACCCGCCTGGTCAGCCGCATTCGCTCGACCCTGGATGTCGAGTTGCCGATTCGCGCCCTGTTCGAAAGCCCCACGGTGTCCGGCCTGGCCGGGCAGTTAGGCATGGGCGGCGCCGCGCGCTCGGCGTTGCGGCCGATGCCGCGCAGCGAACGCATTCCGCTGTCTTTTGCCCAGCAACGACTGTGGTTTCTGCACCAGTTCGAAGGCCCCAGCCCGACCTACAACATTCCCTTGGGACTACGGCTGCAAGGCCAGCTCGATACGGCAGCCTTGCAGGCGGCCTTGAACGATGTGCTGATACGCCACGAAAGCCTGCGCACGGTGTTCAGCGAAAGCGACCGCGATGGCCACGCCTGGCAGACCATTCTCGACAGCGATGCCGTATCGCTGAATTTTTCCGTGGTCGCCTGCGACGAAGCAGAACTTGAGCGTCAACTCGACCTGGCCGCCGGCTACAGTTTCGACCTGGCGCGCGAGATGCCGATCCGTGCATGGCTGTTCGCATTAAGCCCAACGCTGCACGTGTTGCTGCTGTTGGTGCACCACATCGCCAGCGACGGCTGGTCGTGGGCGCCGCTATCGCGCGACCTGGCCACTGCGTATGCGGCACGCCTGCAAAGTCAGCCGCCGACATGGTCGCCGCTGCCGGTGCAGTACGCCGATTACGCGCTGTGGCAGCGCCAATGGCTAGGCCATGAATCGGACCCGGACAGCGCGCTTGCCGCGCAAATTGCTTACTGGAAGCAAACGCTCGCCGGCCTGCCCGAGCAGCTGACGCTGCCTACGGACCGGCCGCGCCCGGCGCAATCGAGCTTCCATGGCGAACTACGCATCTTTGAGCTAGACACGCCGCTGCATGTCCGCTTGCTGGAACTGGCGCGCGATGCCAAGGCCACGTTGTTCATGGTCTTGCACGCGGCCATCGCTACGTTGTTGTGCAAGCTCGGGGCGGGCACCGACATTCCCATCGGCACCTCGCTGGCGGGGCGCACCGATGACGCGCTCAACCATCTGGTCGGCTTCTTCGTCAATCTCTCGGTATTGCGCACCGACTGCTCGGGCAACCCCAGCTTCCGCGAGCTGTTGCAGCAAGTCCGCGCGGTCGATCTGGCCGCCTATACGCATCAGGATCTGCCGTTCGAGCGCCTGGTCGAAATCATCAACCCGGTCCGCTCGCAGTCGCACCATCCGCTGTTCCAGGTGGCCCTGGTGTTCGGCAACAACTCCAATGCATCGCTGCAGCTACCCGGCCTTGACGTTTCATCGCAGCCGCTGAGCGGCGACAGCGCCAACTACGATCTCACCTTTACCTTCTCGGAGCGGCGTACCGACAGCGGCGCAGCCGATGGGCTGGCAGCCAGCCTGACCTACGCCACTGACCTGTTCGACAGCGCCACGGCGCAGACCTGGGTGGCACGGCTGCGCGCGGTGTTTGAGGCGGTGGCGAAAAATCCCGATCAGCCGATCAGCCAGATCGATCTGCTCGGTCATGCCGAACGGCAGCAGTTGCTGCTGGACTGGAACGATACCCAGCGCCCGGTCGCTACTGGCACCTTGCCGCAACGCTTTGCCGAGCAGGCCGGCAGGACGCCGTATGCGATCGCCGCGGTCGCCGGCAATCAATCGCTAAGCTATGCCGAACTCGATATCCGCGCCAATCAACTGGCACACCATCTGCAAGCGCTCGGCGTGGGCGCGGAGGTCATGGTCGGGCTGTGCGTGGAACGCTCGCTGGATGTGCTGATCGGCGTGCTTGGCATCCTCAAGGCGGGCGGCACCTATGTGCCGCTGGACCCGGATTATCCGTCCGAGCGCCTGGCCTTCATGCTTAACGACACCATGATCGCGGTGCTGGTGGCACAGGCCGAGCTGGTCGAGCGGCTGCCTTCACACTGGGCCCGGGTGGTGGAAATCGATGGCGAGGCCGAGGCGATTGCCCGGCGCCCCATCAGCGCGCCCGAGACAACCGCACGCGCCGAGCACCTGGCCTACGTGATGTACACCTCCGGCTCCAGCGGCACGCCCAAGGGCATTGGCGTGACCCATCGCAACGTGCTGGAACTGGCGATGGATCGACGCTGGCAGGATGAAACCCTGCAACGCGTGCTGATGCATTCGGCGCAAGCCTTCGATGCGTCGACCTATGAGCTGTGGGTGCCGCTGCTCAGCGGCCGGCAAATTGTCGTGGCGCCAGCGGGCGAAACCGATATTCGCGTGCTGGAACGTGTCATCCGCCAGCAAAACGTGACCTCGCTGTGGCTGAGCGCCGGCCTGTTTCATCTGATGGCGGAAGAGTGCGTCGATTGCTTTGCCGAGGTGCGCCAGGTGATTGCCGGTGGCGATGTGCTTTCGCCCATCGTCATTCAATCGCTGCTGGATCGCTTTCCACGGCTAAAGGTGGTCAATGGCTACGGCCCGACCGAAACCACCACGTTTGCCACCAATCACGCCATGCTCGCCCCTTATAGCGTCGGTGCCAGCGTACCGATTGGCAGCCCGCTGGATAACACCCAGCTGTATGTGCTGGACGATGCCTTGCAGCCGTTGCCGCAAGGCGTCGCCGGTGAGCTGTACATCGCCGGTGAAGGCTTGGCGCGCGGCTATGTCCATCGCGCCACCCTGACCGCCGAACGCTTTGTCGCCAACCCCTTCGACGCCGGCGGCAGGCGCATGTATCGCACCGGCGACCTGGTGCGCTGGCTGCCCAACGGCCAGCTCGATTTCGCCGGACGCGCCGACAGCCAGGTCAAGATCCGCGGCTTCCGCGTCGAGTTGGGCGAAATCGAAGCCTGTCTGATGCAACAGTCATCAGTGGCCCAGGCGGCGGTGATTGCGCGTGAAGACTTGCCAGGCCAGAAGCAATTGGTCGGCTATCTGGTGGCCAGCGCCGGACAAAGCCTGGATGCGCCGACGCTACGCCAGACCCTGGCTGAGCAGCTGCCCGACTACATGGTGCCGGCCGCGCTGGTGGTGCTTGATGCGTTGCCACTGACCGCGCATGGCAAGCTCGATCGCCGCGCCCTGCCGGCGCCGGATTTCGTCTCGGTCAGCAAACGCGCGCCGCGCACCCCGCAGGAAGAAATCCTCGCCGGCCTGTTCGCCGAAGTGCTGCACCTCGAATCGGTAGGCATCGACGACAGCTTCTTCGACCTGGGTGGCCATTCGCTATTGGCGACGCGGCTGGTCAGCCGCATTCGCTCGACCCTGGATGTTGAACTGCCGATCCGTACGCTGTTCGAAAGCCCCAGCGTTGCCGGCCTGGCCGAGCAACTGGGGGCCGGCGGCAGTGTGCGCCTGGCCTTGACGCCGATGCCGCGGCCAGAGCGGATGCCGCTCTCCTTTGCGCAACAGCGGCTGTGGTTCTTGCGTCAATTCGAAGGGCCAAGCGCGACCTACAATATTCCGTTGAGCCTGCGCCTGCACGGCCAGCTCGACGCGACGGCGCTGCAGGCGGCATTGAATGACGTGGTGATGCGTCACGAAAGTCTGCGCACCATTTTCAGCGACGGCGGCGACAGCGCGTGGCAAACCATTCTCGATGCCGGGGTGGCCCGGCTAAACCTGGACATCGTTGCCGTGAGCGAGGCCGAGCTTGAGCACAAGCTCAGCGAGGCGGCCGTCTACCACTTCGATCTGGCGCATGAGATTCCGATCCGCGCCTGGCTGTTCCCGCTAAGCCCGGACGAGCATGTGCTGCTGCTGTTGGTGCATCACATTGCCAGCGATGGCTGGTCATGGGCGCCGCTGTTTCGCGACCTCACCGAGGCTTACAGCGCACGCTTGAAGCAGCAGGCACCCGATTGGGCGCCGCTGCCGGTGCAATACGCCGACTACACGCTGTGGCAGCGTCAATGGCTGGGTCACGAATCCGATCCTCACAGCATCATTGCCGCGCAGATCGCGTACTGGAAACGTACGCTGGCCGATCTGCCCGAGCAGCTCAGCCTGCCCACCGATCGGCCGCGTCCGCCACAGGCCAGCTTCCGTGGCGGCCATGTCGCCTTCCGTCTCGATGCCGCTCTTTATGCACGCCTGGCGGCGCTGGCCCATGACAATCAATCCACCCTGTTCATGGTCTTGCACGCGGCCATTGCGGTACTGCTGTCGAAACTCGGCGCCGGCACCGATATACCGATAGGTACGCCTATTGCAGGCCGTACTGACGATGCGCTCGACGACCTAGTCGGCTTTTTCGTCAATACGCTGGTGCTGCGTACCGACACCTCGGGCAACCCGAGTTTCCGTGAACTGCTGACCCGGGTCCGCAGTCACGACTTGAGCGCCTACACCTATCAAGACCTGCCGTTCGAGCGACTGGTCGAAATCCTCAATCCGTTGCGCTCACTGGGCCATCATCCGTTGTTCCAGGTGGTGATGGTGTTGCAGAACAATGCCGATGCGGCGATGGAATTCCCCGGCTTGACCCTGGCACCGCAGTCGCTGGGCTATGGCGTGGCCAAATTCGACCTGATCTTCGGCTTTGCCGAAAGCCGTGCGGCGGATGGTTCGCCGCAGGAACTCCGCGGCAGCATCCAGTACGCCACCGACCTGTTCGATGCGGCCACGGTGGAGCGATTCGCCCAACGCATCGTCAGCCTGCTGCAGGCGGTTGCCACGGATGCGGATCAGCGCCTGGATCAGATCGACCTGCTCGGCGCGGACGAACGCCAGCAATTGCTGATCCAGTGGAACCAAACACAGCGCCCGGCCGCCAACGGCAACTTGCCGCAGCGTTTTACCGAACAGGCCGGCAAGACGCCCGATGCGATCGCCGCCATCGCCGACGATCAATCCATTACCTATGCGCAACTCGACCGCCGCGCCAATCAGCTGGCCCATCACCTGCAAGCGCTCGGTGTCGGCCAGGAGACCATGGTCGGCTTGTGCGTGGAACGTTCGCTCGATGTGCTGATCGGCGTGCTGGGCATTCTCAAGGCCGGTGGCACCTATGTGCCGCTGGACCCGCGTTATCCGGCCGACCGTCTGGCCTTTATGCTCGACGATATCCAGGCGCCGGTGCTGGTCATCCAGTCGGCGCTGGCCGCTCGCCTGCCCGCGCATCACGCGCAACTGGTGCAGCTGGATCTTGATGCCGCGGCGATTGCCCGGCATCCGACGACCCCGCCGGCGATCAGTGTGCCCGAGGGCCAGCTGGCCTATGTGATGTACACCTCCGGCTCTACCGGCGCACCCAAAGGCATCGGCATCACGCATCGCAACGTGCTGGAACTGGCGATGGACCGCTGCTGGCAAGACGGTGCCCAGCAACGCGTGCTGATGCATTCGGCGCAGGCCTTCGATGCCTCGACCTACGAGCTTTGGGTGCCGCTGCTGTCTGGCCAGCAGATCATCGTGGCGCCGCCCGGCGATACCGACATTCACGTGCTTGAGCGTGTCATCACCCGACAAAACGTCACGGCGCTGTTCCTCACCACGGCGCTGTTTCGCTTGCTGGCCGAAGAGCAGCCGCACTGCTTCAGCCAGGTACGCGCGGTGTGGACCGGTGGCGAAGCCGCCTCGCCGGCCGCCTTCCAGAAAGTCATCGACCGCTGCCCGAACACCCGCGTCGTCCACGTCTACGGCCCGACCGAAACCACCACGTTCGCCACCCACTATCCCATGCGTTCGCCGCATGCCGTGGCGGCCAGCGTGCCGATCGGCGCGCCGATGGATAACACCCGGCTTTATGTGCTCGATGCCGCCTTGCAGCCATTACCGGTCGGCGTAGCCGGTGAGTTGTATATCGCCGGTGAAGGTCTGGCACGCGGTTATCTGCATCGCGCTGCGCTGACTTCCGAACGTTTTGTCGCCAATCCGTTCGACGCGCACGGCGGGCGCATGTATCGCACCGGCGATCTGGTGCGCTGGTTGCCCCAGGGCCAGATCGACTTTGTCGGCCGCGCCGATGGCCAGGTCAAGATCCGCGGTTTCCGCATCGAGCTGGGCGAGATCGAAGCCTCGCTGCTGCAACAGCCGATGGTCGCCCAGGCTGCCGTCATCGTTCGCGAAGATCAGCCCGGGCATAAACAGCTGGTCGGTTATCTGGTGCCGGCGGCGGGTCATCAAGTAGATGCGTTGTCGCTGCGCCGCACCTTGTCCGAGCATCTGCCCGAGTACATGGTGCCGGCCGCGCTGGTCGTGCTCGATGCCTTGCCGCTGACTACCAATGGCAAGCTCGATCGCAAGGCGCTGCCCGCGCCGGACTTTATCTCGACCAGCAAGCGTGCCGCGCGCACGCCACAGGAAGAAATTCTCGCCGGCCTGTTCGCCGAAGTATTGGGGCTGGCCTCGGTCGGTATCGACGACAGTTTTTTTGACCTGGGCGGGCATTCCCTGTTGGCCACTCGATTGGTCAGCCGCATCCGTTCGACCCTGGAAACCGAACTGCCGATTCGCGCCTTGTTCGAGCATCCCACTGTGGCCGGCGTCGCCGGGCAGCTCGGCGTGGCGCGTGCGGTTCGCACGGCATTGCATCCGATGCCACGGCCCGAACGCATTCCATTGTCGTTCGCCCAGCAGCGCTTGTGGTTTCTGCATCAGTTCGAAGGCCCCAGCCCGACCTACAACATCCCCCTGGGCCTGCGCCTGCAAGGCCAGCTCGATGCTAATGCCTTGCAAGCCGCCTTGAACGATGTGCTGGCCCGGCATGAAAGCCTGCGCACCATTTTCAGCGACAACGGCGACAGCGCCTGGCAAACCATTCTCGATGCCGCCAGCGCCCAGCTAAAGCTGGACATCGTTGCGGCGAGCGACGTCGATATCCAGCAACAGCTAAGCCACGCCTCGGCCTACAGCTTCGACCTGGCGCATGAGATTCCCCTACGCGCGTGGCTGTTCCGGCTAAGCCCGACCGAGCATGTACTGTTGCTGCTGGTGCATCACATCGCCGGCGACGGTGCATCGCTGGCACCGTTGGCTCGCGATCTCGGCACCGCTTATACGGCTCGCCTCCAGGGCCAGCCGCCGGCATGGGCCGCGCTGCCGGTGCAGTACGTCGACTATGCGTTATGGCAACGGCAGTGGCTGGGTCATGAATCCGATCCAGACAGTGCGCTCACGGCGCAGATCAGCTATTGGAAGCAGGCGCTGGCCGATCTGCCCGAATTGCTGAGCCTGCCGACGGATCGAGCGCATCCGACGCAGCCCAGCTTCCGCGGCGGCCATGTGGGCTTCCATCTGGATGGCCAGGTGCATAGGCGGCTGGCCGAGCTGGCACGCAGCCATCAGGCCAGTCTGTTCATGGTGTTGCACGCCGCCGTCGCGGTGCTGCTGTCCAAGCTCGGCGCAGGCCATGACATTCCCATCGGCACACCGATTGCCGGCCGCACCGATGACGCCCTGGACGACCTGGTCGGCTTTTTCGTCAACACCCTGGTGCTGCGCACCGATACCTCGGGCAACCCCAGTTTCCGCGAATTGCTGACCCAGGTGCGCAGTCATGACCTGGGTGCGTACACCCATCAAGACCTGCCCTTCGAGCGGCTGGTCGAGATTCTCAATCCGTCGCGCTCGATGAGTCATCACCCGTTGTTCCAGGTAATGGTGGCGTTGCAGAACAACAGCAGCGATACGCTGGAACTGCCCGGCCTGACGCTGGCGGCGCAAGCGACTGGCTACAGCATGGCCAAGTTCGACCTGACCTTTGGCTTTGCCGAAAGCCGTGCCGCCGATGGCACACCGCTGGAAATCCACGGCAGCATTCAGTACGCCACCGATCTGTTCGATGCGGCCACCGCCGAGCTGTTCGCCCAGCGGCTGCAGCGTTTGCTCGAAGCCATCGCCGACAACGCCGACCAGCGCATCGGCCAGATCGATCTGCTCAGCCCGGTCGAGCGCGAACAACTCGTGCTCGGCTGGAACGACACCGCGCAGCCGGTGCCCGCCCTGAGCTTGCCGCAGCTTTTTGAACAGCAAGCAAGGCGCAGCCCCGACCTCGTCGCCGTGGTGTTCGAAAAGCAGTGGCTTAGCTATCGACAGCTCAACGCACGCGCCAATCAGCTCGCGCGTTGCCTGATCGAGGAAGGCGCCGGCCCCGAGCAAATCATCGCCCTTGCCCTGCCCCGCTCGCTGGACATGCTGGTGGCCTTGCTCGCCGTGCTGAAAAGCGGTGCCGCCTATCTGCCGCTGGACCCGGAATATCCGCGCGACCGCCTCGCCTTCATGCTGGGCGATGCCACGCCGTTACGGGTGATTACCGTCAGCGATATCGCCGCACGCCTGCCAGCCCACGCACCGCTGCTGATGCTGGATCAGGTGACGCAAATCCATCGCCTGCAACAAGCGGCAGATACCGACCTCAGCGACGACCAGCGTCGCGGCGCGCCGACCCTGGCGCACCCGGCTTACGTCATCTATACCTCGGGCTCGACCGGCAAACCGAAGGGCGTGGTGATCACGCATCGCGGCTTGAGCAATTACCTCGCCTGGGCCGGCGCCACCTACCCCACTGCCCAAGGCACGGGTGCGCCGGTCAATACATCATTGTCGTTCGACGCCACGGTGACGAGTCTGTACCTGCCGTTGCTGGCCGGACAAACCGTCACGCTATTGCCGCAGCAGCAGGAGTTCGAGGTACTGGCCGGCTACCCCGCGCACGCCGCGCCGTTTGGCTTGCTCAAGCTACCCCCGGCACAGCTGGATGTACTCAATCAGCTGGTGCTGCCCGAGCACCGTGCCGGCATGGCCCATACCCTGGTCATCGGTGGCGAAGCCTTGAACCCGGCCTCGGTGGCACGCTGGCTGGAACACGCCCCTCATTCGTCGCTGGTCAATGAGTACGGCCCGACCGAGACAGTGGTGGGTTGCGTCGTGCATACCGTGACGACGGACAACCTGCGCAACGAACGTATTCCGATTGGCCGTCCGATCTGGAACACCCAGGTGTATGTGCTGGATGACGCGCTGCAGCCGCTGCCCGCCGGTGTCGCCGGTGAGTTGTATATCGCCGGCGACGGCCTGGCCCGTGGCTACCTCAATCGTGCGGCGCTGACGGCCGAACGCTTCGTCGCCAACCCCTTCGCAGCGGGCCAGCGCATGTATCGCACCGGTGACCTGGTGCGCTGGCTGGCCCATGGCGAACTCGATTTCATCGGTCGCGCCGATCAGCAGGTGAAGATTCGCGGCTTCCGCATCGAGCTGGGCGAAATCGAAACCTGCCTGATGCTGCAGCCTGCCGTGGCCCAGGCCACGGTGATTGCGCGCGAGGATCACACCGGTCAAAAGCAGTTGCTCGGTTATCTGGTCGCCACGGCAGGCCAGCGCATCGATGTCGCGCTGGTGCGCCGCAGCCTGGCCGAACGCCTGCCCGATTACATGCTGCCAGCCGCCCTGATCGTGCTGGATACCTTGCCACTGACCGCCAACGGCAAGCTGGATCGCGCCGCCTTACCCGCGGCGGACTTCGTCTCGATCAGCAAACGCACGCCACGTACACCGCAGGAGGAAATCCTCGCCGGGCTGTTCGCCGAAGTGCTTAACCTCGAAACGGTGGGCATCGACGACAACTTCTTCCATCTGGGCGGCCACTCCTTGCTGGCGACCCGCTTGTTCAGTCGCATCCGCGCCACCCTGGGGGTCGAGCTGCCGCTGCGGACATTGTTCGAAAGCCCCACCGTTTCCGCGCTCGCCGGGCCATTGAGTCGCGGCCATCGGGCACGCCAGGCGTTGCAGCCGATGCCTCGGCCGACGCTTGTTCCGTTGTCGTTCGCCCAGCAGCGATTGTGGTTTCTGCAGCAGTTCGAGGGGCCTAATGCGACTTACAACATTCCCCTGGGCCTGCGCCTGGACGGGCATCTCGACATACCGGCGCTGCAGGGCGCCTTGAACGATGTGCTGGCACGCCACGAAAGCCTGCGCACGATTTTCAGCGATGGCGGTGACAGCGCCTGGCAAACCATTCTCGATGCCGACGCAACGCAGCTGCCGATGGAGATCGTGGCCAGCAGCGAAGCCGACCTGGCGCAGCAACTGAGCGAAGCCGCGAATTATGGCTTTGAGCTGGGCCGCGAGATCCCGGTGCGTGCCTGGCTGTTCCCGCTAGGGCCGACCCAGCATGTATTACTGCTGTTGCTGCATCACATCGCCAGCGATGGCTTGTCGTTGGCGCCATTGACGCGTGACCTGACGACGGCCTATAGCGCACGCCTTCAAGGCGATGCGCCGGCCTGGCCACCGCTGCCGGTGCAGTACGCCGACTATGCCCTGTGGCAACGCGAATGGCTGGGTCACGAATCCCAGGCGGACAGTGCGATTGCCGCGCAAATCGCCTATTGGAAGCAGGCGCTGGCCGACCTACCCGAACAGCTCAGCCTGCCCACCGACCGGCCGCGTCCCCTGCAGGCCAGCTTCCGTGGCGAGCATGTGGGCTTTGCATTGGACAGCCGGCTGCATGCACGGCTAAGCGAGCTGGCACGTCAGCATCAAGCCACGCTGTTTATGGTGCTGCATGCGGCGGTTGCCGTGCTGCTGTCCAAACTGGGCGCGGGCGATGACATTGCCATCGGCACGCCTATCGGCGGTCGCACCGATGACGCCCTGGATGACCTGGTCGGCTTCTTCGTCAATACGCTGGTGTTGCGCGCCGATACCTCGGGCAACCCCAGCTTTGCTCAATTGCTGGCGCGCGTGCGCAGTCATGACCTGGGCGCGTATACCCATCAAGACCTGCCCTTCGAGCGATTGGTCGAGATTCTCAACCCAGCCCGTTCGCTAAGCCATCACCCCTTGTTCCAGGTCATGGTGTCGCTGCAGAACAACGCCAGCGCGACGATGGCGTTACCTGGCCTTACCGTTGCCGCGCAAAGCACCGGCTATGGCGCCGCCAAGTTCGACCTGAGCTTTGGCTTTGCCGAGAGCCGCGCGAATGACGGCACGCCGCAGCCATTCTGGGGCAGCATTCAATACGCCACCGACTTGTTCGATGCCGCGACCATCGAACAATTGGCGCAGCGGCTGGTGCGGCTGCTGGAAACGGTCGCCGACAACGCCGACCAGCGTATCAGCGAGATCGACCTGCTCAGCCCCGCCGAACGCCGGCAACTGGTGCTCGGCTGGAACGAAACCGACCACCCGCTGGCCGAACTCACCCTGCCACAGTGGTTCGAGCAGCAAGTCGCGCGCACGCCGGATGCCATCGCGGTGGTATTCGAAGCCAGCGAGCTGACTTATCGGCAGATCAACGCCCGCGCCAATCGGCTCGCGCATAAGCTGATCGCGCAAGATATCGGCCCGGAGCAGATCGTCGCGATCGCGCTGCCGCGTTCTATCGACATGGTGGTCGCGCTGCTGGCCGTGCTCAAGGCGGGTGCGGCCTACCTGCCGCTGGACCCGGAGTATCCGCGCGACCGCCTCGCCTACATGCTCGATGCCGCCGTGCCGGCGTGCGTGATCAGCCATGCCGGCGCCGCCGCCCAGCTTCCGGCCGGGGTGAGCTTGTTGCTGCTTGACCACGACCACATGCAGGCCGATCTGGCGCAGCGGCCCGACAGCAATCCCACCGACGCACAGCGCAAGCGGCCGCTACGAGCAGCGCATCTGGCATATGTGATCTTTACTTCCGGCTCTACCGGCAAGCCCAAAGGGGTCATGGTCAGCCAGGCCAACCTGGTCAATCACATGCAGTGGATGCAGACCTGCTACCCCTGTTTCCCCGACGACCGTTTGCTGGCGCGTACCTCGGTCAGTTTCGATGCGGCTGAATGGGAGCTCTGGATTCCGTTACTTAGCGGTATTCCGATGTATCTCCTGCCGGACCGGCTCAAACACGATCTCGACGGCATCCTCGCCTATAGCGAGAGTCAGCAAATCACCTTGGCGCAATGGGTGCCATCGATGCTGCCGACCCTGCTTACCAGCGCAGCGCAGCCGCGGTTTCGCCTGATCTTCGCCGGTGGCGAAGCCTTACCGCAGGAGCTGGCGCAAAAGCTGGTGCAGCGCTGGCGTGCACCGATCGTCAATTTGTATGGCCCAACCGAAACGACGATCCAGGTGTCGTCGCATCTGTGGCAGGTACAGCGCAAACCCGACCCGGCCCGCGCACCGGCTGGCCTGGTACCGATCGGCCGCCCGCTGTGGAACACCCGGATGTACGTGCTCGACGCGGCCTTGCAGCCACGGCCCGTCGGTGTCGCCGGCGAGCTGTATATCGCGGGCAACGGCCTGGCCCGCGGTTACCTCAACCGCGTCGCGCAGACCGCCGAACGCTTTGTCGCCAACCCGTTCGACTCCGCCGGCAGCCGGATGTACCGCACCGGTGACATGGTGCGCTGGCTGCCCGATGGCGAGCTCGATTTTGTCGGCCGCGCGGATCATCAAGTCAAGATCCGCGGCTTCCGCATCGAGCTGGGCGAAATCGAAACCTGCCTGATGCATCAAGCCGCCGTCGCCCATGCCAGCGTGATTGCCCGCGAGGATCACGCCGGCCAGCCGCAACTGGTCGGCTATCTGGTGGCTGCGGCCGGTCATCATATCGATGCCGTGTCGCTGCGCCGCACCCTGTCCGAGCACCTGCCCGATTACATGGTGCCCGCCGCGCTGATCGTGCTCGACGCACTGCCGCTGACCGCCCATGGCAAGCTGGACCGCAAGGCGCTGCCGGCGCCCGATTTCATCTCGACCAGCCGACGTACGCCACGGACGCCACAGGAGGAGATTCTCGCCAGCCTGTTTGCCGATGTGCTCGGCCTGGAGTCGGTCGGCATCGACGACAGCTTCTTCGATTTGGGCGGCCATTCGTTGCTGGCGACGCGGCTGGTCAGCCGTATCCGCTCGACCCTGGATGTGGAGCTGCCGATCCGCGCGCTGTTCGAAACGCCGACGGTGTCCGGCATGGCGGAGCAGCTAGGCACCGAGCATATCGCCCGCCTGGCGCTGCACCCGATGCCACGGCCTGGGCGCATTCCGCTGTCGTTTGCGCAGCAGCGGCTGTGGTTCCTGCATCAGTTCGAGGGCCCCAGCGCGACCTACAACATACCCCTGGGCTTGCGCCTGCAAGGACCACTCGATACCGACGCCTTGCAGGCCGCGCTGAACGATGTGCTGCTGCGCCACGAAAGTCTGCGCACGATCTTTGCCGACAGCGATGGCGAGGCCTGGCAAACCATTCTCAGCACCGATACCGCCCGGCTAAGCCTTGAATGGCTCGCCGCCAGCGAGGCCAGCCTTAGTCAACAACTCGATCAGGCCGCCGCTTATAGCTTTGAGCTGAGTCGTGAGCTACCCATCCGCGCATCGCTGTTCAGGCTGAACCCGACCGAGCATGTGTTGCTGCTATTGCTGCATCACATCGCCGCTGACGGTGCCTCGCTGGCCCCGCTCAAGCACGACCTGACCCGTGCCTATGCGGCACGCCTGCACAATCACCCGCCCACCTGGGCCGCCTTGGCGGTGCAGTACGCCGACTATGCGTTATGGCAACGGCAGTGGCTGGGGCATGAGTCCGACGCCGACAGCGCGATTGCCCGGCAAATCGCCTATTGGACCTCGGCGCTGGCCGATCTGCCGGAACAGCTCAGCCTGCCCACCGATCGCCCCCGCCAGGCCCAGGCCAGCTTCCGTGGCGAACATGTCGGCTTCCGTTTGAACCAGCGCATACACACGCGCTTGTCTGAGCTGGCGCGCGGCAGTCAGGCCAGTTTGTTCATGGTGCTGCACGCCGCCGTCGCGGTGCTGTTGAGCAAGCTCGGCGCAGGTCATGACATCCCCATCGGCACGCCGATTGCCGGCCGCACCGATGATGCTTTGGACGACCTGGTCGGCTTTTTCGTCAATACCCTGGTGCTGCGTGCCGATACCTCGGGCAACCCTCGCTTCCGCGACTTGCTGGGCCAGGTACGCAGCCATGACCTGGCTGCATACACCCATCAAGACCTGCCCTTCGAGCGGCTGGTCGAAATTCTCAACCCGCCGCGCTCGTTGAATCATCACCCGCTGTTCCAGGTCATGCTGGTGCTGCAAAACCATAGCGTCGCCGAGCTGCAACTCCCTGGCCTGAGCTTTACCCCGCAAGCGGCTGGCCAGGACACCGCCAAGTTCGACCTGACCTTCGGTTTTGCCGAAAGCCGTGCCGCCGATGGCACGCCGCTGGAAATCCACGGCAGCATTCAGTACGCCACCGATCTGTTCGATACAGCCACGATCGAGCTATTCGCCCAACGCCTGGTACGCCTGCTGGAAGCGGTCGCCGTGGATGCCAACCAGCGCATCGGCGAGATCGACCTGCTCAGTACGGCGGAGCGCCAACAACTGCTACTCGGCTGGAACGATACCGCCCACCCGCTGCCCGCGCAGACCTTGCCATCGTGGTTCGAGCAGCAAGTCGCAGGTACACCCGACGCTGTCGCGGTGGTGTTCGAAAAGCAGACGCTTAGCTATCGGCAACTCAATGCGCGAGCCAATCAACTCGCTCGTTGTCTGATCGAGGACGGCGCCGGCCCCGAGCAAATCATCGCCATTGCCCTGCCGCGCTCGCTGGATATGCTGGTGGCGTTGCTGGCCGTGCTGAAGAGCGGCGCGGCCTATCTGCCGCTGGACCCTGAGTATCCACGCGAGCGGCTGGCTTTCATGCTTACCGATGCGATGCCGTTGCGGGTGATTACGATCAGCGCGGTCGCCGAACGCCTGCCGCCGGGCTGCTCGCTGATGCCGTTGGATCAGGCCGGGCAGATCCAGCGCGTGCAACAAGCCGCGCCTACCGACCTCAGCGATGAGGATCGCCGCGCCACGCTCGCCCCGACCCATCCGGCCTATGTGATTTATACCTCGGGCTCGACCGGCCGACCGAAAGGCGTGGTCGTCACGCATGCCAGCGCGCACAACCTGGCGCTCAGCCAGATCGAACGCTTCGCCATCGATGCATCGGCGCGAGTGCTGCAATTCGCCTCGACCAGCTTCGATGCGTCGGTGATGGAGACCTTGATGGCCTTTGCCAGCGGCGCCCGCCTGGTGCTGCCACGCCAAGGCATGCTGCTGGGTCATGAACTGGCCCAGGTGATCGAGGAGGAGCAGATCACGCATGCCTTGTTGCTGCCGACCGTATTGGCCACGCTAGGCACCGAGCACAACCTCAGCACCCTGCAATCGCTGATCACCGGCGCCGAGGCTTGCCCGCAAGCCATCGCGGCGCAATGGTCACGGCAACGCCGCATGGTCAACGCCTACGGCCCCACCGAAACGACCGGCTGCTCGACCGTCACCGCCCGTTTGTCGGGCGAGCAGGCGCCCTCGATTGGCCGGCCGATCCGCAACACCCAGGTCTATGTACTGGATGCCGCCTTGCAACCGTTGCCGGTCGGCGTGGCCGGTGAGTTGTATATCGCCGGCGCGGGCCTGGCTCGCGGTTACTTGCATCGCCCACTGCAAACCGCCGAGCGCTTTATCGCCAACCCGTTCGATGCGCACGGCAGCCGCATGTATCGCACGGGTGACCTGGCTCGCTGGCTACCGAATGGCGAGCTGGATTTTGTCGGTCGCGCCGACCAGCAAGTGAAAATCCGCGGCTTTCGCGTGGAGCTTGGCGAAATCCAAGCCAGCCTGTTGCAGCAAGCCGCGATAGCCCAGGCCGCCGTCGTCGCCCGCGACGATCAGCACGGTCATAAGCAGCTGGTCGCTTATCTGGTAGCCGCCCCGGGGCAGTCGATCGAGGTGGCTACGCTGCGCCGGACACTGTCCGAACAGCTGCCTGAGCACATGCTGCCTGCCGCGCTGATGGTGCTTGCGGGCCTGCCGTTGACCAGCAACGGCAAGCTCGACCGCAAGGCGCTGCCGGCACCGGATTTCGCCTCGTCCGTGCACCGCGCGCCGCGCACGCCACACGAGGAAATTCTCGCCAGCCTGTTCGCCGAAGTACTGGGCCGGGAATCGGTCGGCATTGACGACAGCTTCTTCGATCTGGGCGGCCATTCGCTGCTGGCCACGCGCTTGCTCAGCCGTATCCGCACGACGCTAAGCATCGAATTGCCGATACGTGCCTTGTTCGAGGCGCCCACCGTGGCGGGGCTGGCCGAGCAGTTCCATGCTCGCCTGGCCGCCAGCTCCTTGCCCGCGATGGTGCCGCTGCGCAGCAAGGGACGGCAGGCTCCGCTGTTCTGCCTGCCGCCTGCCGGCAATCTGCCCTGGTGCTACGCCGGCCTGGTCAGCCATATCCGCGCCGACTGTCCGATCTACGGCTTGCATGCGCCAGAAAACAGCCATCCGGAAACCCATCGCTCCAGCATCGAAGAGGATGCCGCTTACTACATCCGCGAAATACGCAAGGTACAGCCGACGGGTCCATATCACCTGCTGGGTTGGTCGATCGGCGGGCTTGTCGCCCACGCCATGGCGACCCAGCTGCAGCAGGCCGGCGATGAAGTGGCCTTGCTGGCTTTGCTCGATGCGTATCCGCCCGCGCAGGAAGCGGAGGCGCAGCGCCTGACCGAAGCACAGTCGCGTGCGGCTGAGCGGGAAACGCTATCGATCGTCCTGGCTGGTTTTGGCGTTAGCGCGCAACAGCTGTCGGCGCAGGATCAAGGCAGCGACGAGATCCTGGACGAACTGATTCGCCAGCGGCTGGTGTCGGCGGCCGACCGCGACAGCATCGTGCGGATGAAAAACCACTTTGACCGCAGTGCGTCGTTACTGCAGACCTTTGCACCGGCGCGATACCTCGGGGACATGCTGTTTTTCCGCGCCGCGCTTGCCTCGGGCCATGCATCTGCGCGTGCCGTCGAAAGCATGCTCGATGCCGAGTTCCGCGCCGAGATCGGCAAGGTGCTGACGCAAGCGTTGAATGCGAGCGCCTGCATATGAGGCTTGCCATGTTGCCGCAGACCCAGGCGGTCAAGCGTTTCACGATGCCGGTCTTTTCTCACCATGTTTTCCACACTGTCAGCAATGTATTGCCGGAGGAGCAGTCATGAGTGCCGTTTATTCAGAGGATCAGGTTTACTTAAAAAATGACACCAAGATCGAGCCGCTGTCATGCCGCTGGTATGCGTGGGGCCATTTGTTGTCACCTGCACAACAGGCACTCAACCTGGCGTTCCGGCAAGTACCGATGCTGAAGTCGTTTATAGCCAGCCCAGGGGTGCACGAAGCAGCCTCGAAGAATCCCGAGCTGCTCGGCGGCACCTTTCTGGAACTGAAGCAAGGCGATGTCCCGGTCGTTCGCGCCCTGCTGCAAGACACCTTGCAGCACAGCTCCGGCTTGATCCAGTTTGCCGACGACCTGATCAAGCTCGACCGCCAGCTGCAAAAAACCGAAACCGGCCACAGCCTCGACCATATTTACAAGAAACTGCCGGCGTCGCTGGCCGGCCTGGTCGAGGCCACTTATGACCTGAACCATCGCCCTTCCCTGCGCCTGTTTGAAGAATTGCTTTACGGCACCGGCCTGAGCAATGCGTATACGCAGGAGCTTTGCTTCAGCGATATGAAGGACGAGGATCGCAACTTTTTTCTCAATACCCCGCGCATCGATGCCCCCGGGCGGGTCATCGTACCCATGCCGTTTTCGGACCAGCGGCTGGACCTGTTGTCGTCCAGCCGGATCAGCTCGGTGTCGTTCAACGAGCTGATGAGTTCGCTGGGCGTCGATGAGAGCCTGCGCGAGCGTTTTCGCGACTTCTTTACCGCCACCCCGCCGTCGCGCAACCAACCCAACTACAGCGGCGATGGCGTCAGGGTGCGTTATTTCGGTCATGCCTGCGTGTTGATCCAGACCGACGCGGTGTCGATCCTGATCGATCCGTTCGTGACCTGGGACGCCAATGAAGCCGAAGCGCGGCTGACCTTCAACGACCTGCCCGATGTGATCGACTATGTTTTTCTGACGCATAACCACCAGGATCACTTCTGCCCCGAAGTGCTCTTGCAGCTGCGCAATCGGATCGGCCGCATTCTGGTACCACGCAACAATGCGCACAATTTTGCCGACCCATCGATGCGCCTGGCGCTGAAAAGCCTGGGCTTTTTCAACGTCGATGTGATGGACCCGATGGACAGCGTGGAGATACCGGACGGCGTCATCAGCAGCCTGCCCTTTTACGGCGAGCACGCCGACCTGAGCATCAGCAGCAAACATGCCATGTACGTGAAGGTGAAGCAGCGCAGCTTTCTCTTCGTCGCCGACTCTGACGGCAAGGACCACCATCTGTACCGGCGCATCGCCGAGCGGCTAGGCAAGGTCGACCACCTGTTCGTCGGCATGGAATGCAACGGCGCGCCGCTGACCTGGCTTTACGGCACCTACCTGAGCAACCCGGTGGGCCGCAAGGACGACGAGTCGCGGCGCTTGTCGGGCTCGGACGCGGCGCATGCCTGGAGCATCGTCGAGGAACTCGGCTGCAAAACGGCTTATGTCTATGCGCTGGGCCAGGAGCCCTGGCTGAAATTCGTCGCCGGCCTGCAATACACGCCGGAGAGCAAGCAAATCATCGAATCCAACAAATTCGTGCAGATGTGCCGCGACGCAGGCCTTACTTCTGAATGCCTTTTCGGCTGCCGCACGATGGATTTCTAAGTCTCATGACATGACCTCTACACGGGCTGCCCAATCATGCCGCTGTTTCACCTGAGGGGCCCGCGTAGAAGGTTTTGTGTTTCGACACCCCGCGACACCCTGCTGGTCACGGCTTGATGCGGTATCTGCCAGATGGGTGTCCGCCGTGGCAGTTCTTTAGCAAAGGATACGTCTATGTTCGCTTATTACCTGAGGCTTGCCGCCAACAGTCTCAAACGTAATCTGATTCTTACCGGACTCACGATCGCCACCATTGCCATTGGCATTGGCGGCTCGATGAGTACGTATACGATTTACTACGCGATGTCCGGGGATCCGATTCCCTGGAAATCGTCGCAGTTGTTCGTCGCACAGCTCGATAGCCTGGGGCCGAAGTCACGCAGCAAAAGCGATGAGCCGCCGGATCTTCTAAGCTATCGCGACACCCAGGCATTGATGCGCTCGCACCCGGCGCTAAGCCAGGCGGCGATGTATCAAACGCGGCTGACCGTGACCCCGGCCGATACCAGCAAGGCGCAGTTCGCGGTTTCCGCGCGCGCTACCGGCCCTGGCTTTTTTGCCATGTTCGACACACCGTTTCAATCCGGCCGTGCCTGGACTGCGGCGGACGAAGAGGCTCGAGCCAATGTCGTGGTGATCGGCTCAAAGCTGGCCGAGCGCCTGTTCAACGGCGTCGATGCCGTGGGCAAGAGCATCATCCTGGGCGGGCAGGATTACCGCATCATCGGCGTGCTCAAGCCGTGGAATCCCGCGCCGCGCTTTTACGATCTTGGCGGCGATGCGCTGGCGCAGTCCGACAATTTGTTCCTGCCGTTCACCACGGCGATCGATCGGCAGATGCAGACCATCGGCCACACCAATTGCGATGAAGTGCCCGATGCAGGCGCCGGCTGGCAAGGCCTGCTCAGCTCGAACTGCGTGTGGATTCAGTACTGGCTGCAGCTGCCGACCACCGCCGAGGCGACCAGCTATCGCGAGTTTCTCGGCCAGTACGCCGCCGATCAGCAACGCTCGGGGCGTTTCAACTGGTCGCCGATGACCCGGCTGCGCAATGTGCGCGAATGGCTGGTCTACAAGCACGTCATCCCCGATGAAGTACGCGCCATCATGGCGCTGGGCTTTGGCTTTTTGCTGGTCTGCCTGATCACTGCGATCGGCTTGATGCTGGCGAAGTTCAGCGGCCGCGCGGCTGACCTGGGGGTACGGCGCGCCCTGGGCGCCTCGCAACGCGACTTATTCATGCAATGCCTGACCGAAACCGCGCTGATCGGGGCGCTTGGCGGCATTGCCGGCCTGTTGCTGACCCTGCTCGGTGCCGCCACCGAACGCAGCATCGTGGCCGAAAGTCTCGCCAACGTGACCCGGGTCGATTTTGTGCTGGTGTTGATCACCCTGTTGCTGGCCGAGGTGGCGACGGTGGGCGCGGGCATTTACCCCGCCTGGCGCGCCAGCCGCATCCAGCCCGCCCTGCAACTGAAAACACAATAAAGGAATACGGCGATGGAAGTTCTTCCGATCTTGTCAGCCTTACGCCGCAACCCGGTGGGTGCTGTGCTGATCGTGCTGCAAATTGCCTTGACCCTGGCCATCGTGTGCAACGCGCTGTTCATTGCCGAGCAGCAGGTGCAGCGGATGGCCCGCCCCAGCGGCGTGGACGAGGCGAATATCTTTTCGTTCTATAACCTGTGGGGCGACAACTCCAGCGATTTCAAATCCCGCGTGCAAACTGACCTGGCTACCCTGCGCGCGTTACCGGGCGTGGAAGATGCAATGGTGACCCTGGGCCTGCCGCTGCTTGGCGGCGGCTATCACTTCACCGTGGCGTTGAATGCCGAAGACGTCAAGGGCATTACCGAGACCACCTTGTATCCGGTGGACGATCATGGACTCAAGACCTTGGGCGTGCATCTGGTGGCCGGTCGCTGGTTTACCAGTAGCGAGGTGGCCGACCTGGATCGGGATCATGAAAACCCCGACTCAGCGGCGGTGGTGGTGGTGACCCAGGCCCTGGCGACACGGCTGTTTCCCAACGGCAGCGCGCTGGGTCGGCCGATCTACCTTGGCAAGAATCCATCGACCATTATCGGCATCGTCGAGCAGATGCAGGCGTCCAACGTATCCACCGCGACTGACATCGCCGAGTTCTCGGTGCTGGCCCCGTTCTTGTGGCAGGGCGCCACCAGTCTTTATGTGGTGCGGGCCAAGCCGGGACAGCGCGATGCCGTCTTGCAGGCCGCGCAGAAAGCACTGGTCACAGTCAGCCGCACTCGTGTCCTGGGCAAGGTGAGCACGTTCGAAGAAACCCGGGCGGACGCTTATCGCCCGCTTCGTTCGATGGCGCTGATCCTCGGTTATGTCAGCGTGCTGCTCTTGCTGATCACCGGACTGGGCATCGTCGGCTTGACCAGCTACTGGGTCTCGCAGCGGCGGCGGCAGATCGGTATTCGACGCGCCCTGGGCGCCCGACGCATCGATATTCTCACGTATTTTCATACCGAGAATTTTCTGGTGGTCGGGGTCGGCGCCGTCATCGGCGTGATCCTGGCCAATGTCGCCAACTCGTTTATCGTGGATCACTACGAAATGGCCCGCATGCCGCAAACCTACATCGCCATCAGCGCGCTTATCGTGCTGAGTCTCGGGCAACTAAGTGTGTTGTGGCCGTCGTTACGCGCCGCGAATATTTCACCGGTGATGGCTACGCAGGCGACTTAGGTTCTTGAGCCCTTGAAACCGATAAACCCAAAACCATGAACCAGGCAGGCCGTAGCGCCACTGGCTACGGCCAATTAAAATTCAATAAAATCATTATTTTGTACAAACAAATTAAAGTTAAACCAGAGAAATCAATAGCTTTCCAAGCCTGGCCTATTCGGCCCGCGGCCGCCCGAGCCGCCCCGGCACCGGACCGCCCTGTCGACTGATGGAGGGGCGCCTGTTGAGTGGTCAATATTGATCCAATATGCTCCGCCTTCCGGTGCGCCTCGCAGTGAAGCGTCCGCCCGCAAGGCTGTCAGCATTTAACGTACGCTGGCTGCCGGCTTGACCCTCGCAGCAGTCATAAGAAACGGACGATCAGGAGTTACACCATGAGAACGGTCAAGACCCTCGCCCTTAGCCTCGCCCTTCTTGTCTACGGCGCTGCAGCGCTCGCCGCCGACAGCACCAGCCAGGTGATCAAGCGCCAGGCGCCCAAGGGCATTACCACCACGTTTTATGCCTGCATCGACAAGGCCGGCTCCGACACCGTCGCCACGGCCGCCTGCCTGTCCGCCGAGAAGAAGACCCAGGACACCCGGCTCAACACCACTTACAAGGCGCTGCTGGGCAAGCTCAACGGCAAGGCGAAGGATGGACTGGTCAGCGCCGAACGGGCGTGGCTGGACTTCCACAACAAGAATGGCGATTTCGAAGTCACGCTTTATGGCAATGAAGCGGTGGCCGACCTTCAGCTGACCCAGAACGAAATATTCCGCCTCTGCGAACGCGCCAATGCCTTGGACAAGTATCTAACCATCGCCAACGACCAGTAGTCAGATCATTACTTCAAGGAGGAATACCATGCCCGGTCTCGATACACACGACGTCAACTCGCTTGCAGGCGCCACCTATTTTGTCGTGGGGCGCGGCACCGAAGGCGGCCCGTCTTCGTTTCATCTCTCTATCGCCGGCGTCACCTCCGGCACCTCGGACCCCAACTGGGGCAGCGCGGACAAAATCGTCGCCGACAGCGGCTATTCGCTGGGCACCATCCAGGTCGATCTGGGCAAGCGCGGCACCTGGGCACTGGGTTCGACCGACGGCGCGGCGCTGAAGCCCGGCCAGACCACCTACGTGGACGGCATCATCGATCAGTCGGCGAAATACGCCAAAGATCACGACCTGAAGTTCACCCAGAACACCGCACAGCTTCGCAGCGACCTGCTGACTCACGGCAACGGCGAACACAACCGCACCACCCTCGCCTTCATCGACAAAGACACCCGCAATAGCATCAATGCGTGGGCATCCTCCGAAGACGGCCAGAAGTGGATCCATAAGAACGTCGACTATCCGCAGATCAAAGACGCGACCCAGTCGGCGATGGACATGCTGGACAAGTACGGCAAGAACATCCCGGAAGATCGTCGCCTAGAAACCGTCGCCATTCTGGCCAAGACGGAGAACCAGATCCCGTCGCAGATGAAGAAGTTCGAAAAGGTGATGAAGGACGGCGGCGACTACAACGACGTGCTTGCGAAAGCCAACGAGATCAAGGGCACCTACTCGTACTACGACGGCCCCAAGGCCGCCACCCTGGCCGAGCAATACAAGAACGCCTACAAGGACCCGGAGAAAGCCGCTGCCCTCGATCGCGCGCATGCCAAGGTGGGCGATCCGAACTTCAATCCATCGAAGTCGGCCAGCGATCAAGACATCAAGGACGCCCTGAAAGCGATCGAGCCGGAAAAGCACAAACATCATGCGGCGGGCGGCAACGGCTCATTGCATCAGGGATCGCACGGCGACAAGGTCACCGCACTGCAAACCGATCTGGCCAAGCTGGGTTTCACCGATGCGCACGACCGCCCACTGCATGCGGACGGCGGCTTCGGCGCCGGCACCAAGGCTGCCGTGGAGAAATTTCAGCGCGCGCACAACATGACGCCCGATGGCGTCGCCGGCCCGAAGACACTGGAAGCCGTGCAACTGGCTGCGCACCCGCCTCAGGCCAGCCTGGCCGACAGCCACAACCCGGGTAATGCGATGTATACCCAGGCGCTGCAAAACGTCCGCGCCATCGACGTGGAACACGGCCGCAGCTCGGACCAGAAATCCATCAACCTTGCCGGCTCGCTGACCGCGGCAGCCCGTGCCGAGGGCCTTTCCCGGGTCGATCACGTGGTACTGAGCGACGACGGCAAGCGCGCCTTCGCCGTGCAAGGCGATCTTAACTCGCCACTCAAGCGCATGGCCGAAGTGAATGTCGATCAATCCGTAAACAAGCCGCTGGAGCAAAGCAGCGCCGAGTTCCAGAAGGCCGGGCAACAACAGCAGCCATCGAACCCACAGCAGCAACAGCATCAGCAACCGCAGGCACCACAGCAACCACAGCCGCAGGGCGCGCAACGCTAACAAGGCATCACCCGGGCCGCAGGCCCGGCATCTCGCATGGCAAAACGGCGATCGTTCCAGCAACGGTCGCCGTTTTTTGTTTCAGCCGCGCAGTGACTGGCCAATACCGCGAGATGTCTGGGAGCATTAGCCGTCGTCGTTGGCGTCGCTTACCCGCTGCAGGCGGTGCTCGAATGCTTCCTGGCTCTTTTTCGACAACGGCGACTCCTATAGCTGCACGGGTCATTGCCGCGCGTCACTTCAGCTTCTTTGGCTTGCTTGCGCGCGCATCGAGTGCCTGTGCACGTGAAATAAGCGCGATCACCTCGGCAATGATTTTCATCATCGCGGCGCTTGCGCGCGACTCATCCGCGGCCTTGATCGCATCGAATACACGCCGGTGCGCCGGCACGCTGGCCGTATGCCCCTTGAT
This sequence comes from Dyella silvatica, assembly GCF_026283955.1. Classification (GTDB taxonomy): domain Bacteria; phylum Pseudomonadota; class Gammaproteobacteria; order Xanthomonadales; family Rhodanobacteraceae; genus Dyella_C; species Dyella_C silvatica. Next base: position 86,815 of record NZ_JAPDPE010000004.1, read on the forward strand.
GCGGTTGGTCATGCGGATGGAAATTTTCAGCGCCGTCGTGATCAGCTCGTCGAGCTGAACGTAGAACGGATTGCCGGTCGCGTTCAATATCGCCACATGAAAGGAGATATCCGCCTCCAGATGATCATCGTCGCCATGCTCGGCGGCAATCATCCGTTGCAGGCCATGCTCGATGGCCTGCAACGCACTTGGGCTGGCGTTCTTCGCGGCGAGCGCGGCGGCGATGGGCTCGATGCCCAGGCGCATTTCGGTGAAATGACGCAGCAGCTCGTAGGAGAATTTTCGCTCGAGCATCCAGCGCAACACGTCGGGGTCCAGCAAGCTCCACTGCTCTTGCGGCTGGGTGACGATACCGCTGCGCGGCCTGGCCGAGACCATGCCCTTGGCGGTAAGCATCTTCACTGCTTCGCGGGTGACGCTTCGGCTGGTCTGGAAACGCTGTGAAATTTCCGCCTCGGTAGGGAAGCTGCCATTGCCCAGCTTTCCGGAAACGATGTCCTGCCCTAGCGACTCCAGCACCTGCCCGGTCAGCGTCAGGCGGCCGGAACGGCGAAACCGATCGAGCATCTTCGTGGTCTCCATGGCCAGAGACTAACAAGGATATTCATAGGCAACAATTGCCCCGCATCGACACGACCGGCGCCAGCTCCGGCAGCCAGACAGCTGCCGGCAAGCGGAAAATTACATGGCACTGATGCGATACATCGCCGTGGCGTGCGCAGGCAAATGCGTCTTGATCGAGCCATCGCCTTGCGACTGGCTGTGCTGCCACAGATCCCGTATGCGGTATGCCCCCGATGCCTTCAAGCCGAGCTCTTCGGCGCTGACCGCGACGTCGTGCTGGGCATTGGTTTCGTTGAACACCGCCACGGCACGGCTACCGTCCTTGAGCGGCTTGACGATCACATGAATGCCACTGGCATCACGGATGCGCTTGCCTTGCACACCAAGCGCATCCTGATCCACCGCGATCACTTCTTTATTCAACAGAATGTCCAGCGCATCCGGCTTGATCTTGCGCAAGTCCGTGCCGATCAGCAGCGGTGCCGCCATGATCGCCCATAGACTGAAGTGCGTGCGGTATTCCTCATGGGTCATGCCGCCGTTGCCGACTTCGAGCATATCCGGGTCGTTCCAATGTCCCAGGCTGGCGTAACCATCAAGTACGACATTCTGCTTGAATATCTCGACCATCGATGTGTACTTGTCGCGGATGTCCCCGGTGGTACGCCATGAGCTTGCGCCGACGGCGGGGTCTCCCGCCCACAGCCAGGGCTTGTTTTCGCCCCACTCGCAAACACTGTAGAAAATCGGCCGCCCGCTCGCCCGCAGCGCCTCGCCCATGGCTTGATAACGTTGCTTGGCGTCGATCTTTTGATTGTTGCAATTATCGTATTTCAGATAATCCACACCGAAGGATGCGAACAAGGCGGCGTCCTGCTTTTCGTGACCCAGCCCGCCCGGAAAACCGCGATTCTTTTCACTGGGCTCGCAGGTGCTTACCCCCGCGCTCGAATAAAGGCCGAACTTGAGCCCGCGAGCATGGATATAGTCGGCCAGCGCCTTGATGCCGCCGGGAAAGCGCTCGGGGTTGGCCTGCAGGTTGCCGTCCTGGTCGCGTTTCCAGTTGGCCCAGCAATCATCGATATTGACGTAGCGGTAACCGGCATCGCGAAGGCCGAGACTGACGAATTTGTCGGCGACGCCGCGAATCATCGCCTCGTCGAATTCGGCACGGCAATGGGTAGAGTTCCAATTATTGAAACCCATTTGCGGCAACGCCGTTGCTGCATCTTTCGCCTGGGCATCCTGGGCCTGCTGGGCTTGTACGGATGCCGTGAAGACCAGCGCGGACAACAGCGCGGTGCGCATGATGTTTGAGGTCAAACCGCTCATTAAGAAGATCTCCAGACAAAAAGGGTTTGCGTCATCGCGGGCTCAGAACCTGCCTAGGGCAGCGCGGCCGTGGCTTTCGCATCGAGGATAGGCTGCTTCAACATGTTCAGCACCGGCCGCCCGGCCCCTTGCAAGTCGATCACCGTCAGCTGATTGCCCTTGGGCTTAAGCCATACCCCCGGAACATACAGGGTGCGCTGCGGGCCGATCTTCCAGATACGACCCAAGGGGTGACCGTTAAGCCAGGCGAAGCCCTTGGTCAGGCCCGTCGTATCGAGAAAGGTATCTGCCGATGCGCTACCCGACATCGCCGCATCGAAGCTTCCGCGATAAAAACATGGCGCCTGCCGGCAGGGCTTACTGCTGTAGTTCAGACTTGCATAGTTGCTCAATGGCAGCGAATAAATTTGCCAGTCGCTGAGCGCACTGCCTTTCACGCTGACCGATCCGAGAATGCCTTTGCGTTCTTTGAGCAGCTCCTTGCCGAAATTTATCCGCCCGGAATTTTCGACCAGAATGTCCAGCGTGCTGCCCTTGGCGAGCTTCACCGCAAGCTTGTTCTGTTTCAGTCGGCGATCCAGTGTGCCGACCAGAGCGCCATCGACATAGATTTGCGCGTAATCATGCAAACCGTCGATGACCAGCTCGCCAGCTGTTTCGGCGACCACCTTTTTTCGATAAAGAATGTCGCCATAAGCCTGATCCAGATCCTCCATCGTCTTGAGCTCATGAGACATCGTGGGCGTCGGCAGGTTATCCCAAAGCGACGCCGACTCATTAAGCGTTATGCCGGCGATAGCCTGGGTGGACGGAATCTCCGGCAGCGGCGGCGGTGCTTTTTGGGTGGCCTCGGCGATGGCCTTGCGCAGCGCAAAGTATTTCGGGCTGGGGCGGCCGCTCTCACCCAAGGGGGCGTCATAGTCGTAGCTGGTGACGTCGGGTTGATAGCTGTCTTCGTCCCAGTTGGCGCCATTCATCCAGCCGAACGATGTTCCGCCATGAAACATATACATGCTGACCGAGTAGCCCTGGCCCAGCATCCAGGCCAGCTCTTTGGCCTCGACACTTGCATCCGCGGTGTGATGCGGCGCGCCCCAATGATCAAACCAGCCCGCCCAGTATTCACCGGTCATGGAAGGCCCATCCGGGCGCCACCGATGCAACTGCGCGAATTTCTCCTTGGCATGGCCGGTACCGAAATTGATCACCACCGGCAGATCGGGCAGCGCGCCGGGGCGGTCGGCGCTATCGGAGGTATAGAGCAAGGATTTATCAAAGCCGCTGTCCACCAGCGTGCGACGGATGCCGTCCAGATAGACCTGATCATCGCCAAAGCTGCCGTATTCGTTTTCCACCTGCACCGCGATGATGTTGCCGCCACGGGCCAGCTGCAAGCCAGCCACTTCCGAGCCGAGTCGATGCAGCCAGCGCTGTACCGGCCGCATGAACTTCGGGTCGGTCGAGCGCACCTTGATGTCCTGGTCTTTCAGCAACCATGAGGGAAAGCCACCGAACTCCCATTCGGCGCAGACATAGGGGCCGGGCCTGAGAATGACGTACAGCCCCTCCTGCTGTGCTTCGCGAATGAATTCGGCTAGGTCGTTTTGCCCTTGGAAATCGTAGACCCCCGGGGTGCTTTCGTGAGCATTCCAGAAAACATAGCTGGTGATGGTGTTAAGCCCCATCGCCTTGGCCATCTTCAAGCGGGATCGCCAGTACTCGCGCGGAATACGCGGATAGTGCATTTCGCCGGAAATAATCTGAAAGGGCTTGCCGTCGAGCATGAATTTGCCGTGCTGCACGCTCAGCGCATGCGACGCCGGCGGGCTGCCGGGCTGCTTGGTAGCCGCCCTGCCCGCGCCGGCCGCGGCAAAGGCCATGCACATCGACACGCCCAGCCATTTCAAGGCCGATGCTGCCGTTGCCGACTTCGGCCTGCCCACATCGCGCGCCCGCCCTGCTTGCCGATGGCCGCGCATTACCATGAAGCCCTGATGCCGGCGGACAGCGTTCTTCCATCGACTTCGGCGTAGGTCGGCCGATTCGTATAGACCTGGTAGCGGAAGATTTTTTCGCGCGTGATATTGGTAGCGTCGAAAAACACCGAGACGTTATCCATCAGTTTGTAGCTGGCGCTCAGATCCAGCTGCCCATAAGCCTTTACCGTCGTCGGCTGGCTTTCGTCTCCTGAAATCGTCGATAGATATTTGTCGCGCCAGTTGTAGGCCAGGCGCAGCTGGATCGGCCCCTTCTCGTAGTAACCGCTTAGATTGGCCGAGTCGCCAATGCCGGGAACCGCGAACTTGCCGGCCTTGGCGATAATCGACGGACTGATCGACGCGTTGCTGGTGACATGCGTGTAGTTGGCTGCGACGCCCAGGCCGTCGAACGGCGCCGGCAGTCGAGTGAACTGGTAATTGAAGGTGACTTCTTCGCCCTTAATCGTCGCCGAATTCAAATTGACTGGCTGGGTCAGGTCAAAGGGGAATCCGAGGATGGTCGTCTTGGTCGTCACCAGGGTATTGAAGTTGCTGACCTTCTTGTAAAACCCATCGATCGCCACATAGCTGGCGTCGTTGATATACCACTCCAGGCCCATGTCGAAGTTCTTCGAGCCGTAGGGAAGCAGCTCGGCATTACCCTTGGTAACCCCTTGCGTCTGCGGCCTGAAGTTGTAGCTGGTTGCCGCGGAAAGATTACTCAGGTCCGGCCGGGTCACCGTCTTGGAAAGCGCTGTCCGGAAGATGATGTCGTCGCGCAGATTCAACTTGAAGTTGGCCGATGGCAGCCAGTTGCGATAGCTACCCGTCGCCGAAATAGGTGCCAGCGAGCCATAGCTGGGTATCGAATTACTCGTATCGTTCGGATTGACGGTAATCGCCTCCAACGGCACCGAATAAGCGCGCGAGGTCGTATCGGTTTCGGTGTAGCGCAGGCCGACTTCCAGGGTCCAGGGCTTGGACATGATCGTGCCCTGAAAATTGGCCTTGCCATAAGCCGACTTGGTTCTTTCGTTGATCCGGCTGTAAGTGTTTGGGTCCTGCCGCGCGGCGAACGAACCGCCATTGGCGGCCAGCGCCGCGGCGAATGCGGCGGGGTTGGGCAATTGATTGTAGGCCGCCGGACTGGCCAGATAGGCCAGCAGCTTATTCACGTCATAAGTAAGCCATTGGGTCGGAAAACCCGGCGATACCCCATTGGCCAGGTTGCCTGCATTGAAGACATGCGCCCCGATGGCATCGGCGGGGATGGATGCCACGTAGCCGCAGTACTCACCGCACAGCAGGCTATTGGGGGTAACCCAGCTGACCAGGGTCTTGGTTCGATCGGTACCCTCGATGCCGAAATCGAGGCCGGCCAGCGTGCCCTCGTTAAAGCTCTTGGACAAATGCAGTTTGCTCTGCAGAATCTTGTCGCTGACATTCGGCTCCTGGCCGCCGACCGAGCAGCAATGCGCACGCAAGTCCGAGGTGTCGGTGGTCGAAATCAGATTGCTATAGCTGGGCAACTGCGAAGAGCCGTTATTGACCCAGGTCGGGCTGACCCCGACGTTGCGGGTGCCCACGACAAAGAAATAGCTGTTCGCCGACTCCTTATTCCAGGCACGGGATACCGCCGTATCCCAGTCGATGGTGGTCGAATCATTGATCTTGTAGGCAAGGTTGAGACCAGTCTGCAAGTTATAAGCATTACGCGGCGCCGACTGCTCGATGTAGTCGTTGGCAAGCACGCCCGTGTTGCCTCGCGTAAAACTCAAGGCCGTGCCATTGGGGTCGGCGGTAATCGACTTGACGTCCCCGGTATTCATGTAAGAGCCAAAGCCGTGGTATTTCGAATCGACTTTGTAATTCGAAAACATGGTGTCCAGCTTGACGGTCAGGTCTTGGGTGGGGCGCCAGTCGATCGCGCCACTGAGACCTCGCCGCGTACGCGTCTGCTCGTAGACTGATCCGGCCAGCGTCTGTGGCAACGCGATATTGGTGTAGGCGGGATTGATCTTGCTGTAGTTAAGGCCGGTGATCCAGCCCTGCGCATCCACCGATTGCTCGCGGTGGTCACGCTTGTCGTACATGCCCGCGATCAACCAGCCGAAGGTGCCGTCCGCATTCGTGTTACTGATCAGCATCGATGCTCTTGGGGTGACTTTTCCACTCGGGCTCACGCTAAGGCTATCGTTCACGCCGGCGACGCTGGCGGAGGCATGAAAGCCCTTGGTATCCAGCGGTCGCGCCGTAATGATATTGACGGTGCCGCCAATGCCGCCTTCGGCGACATCCGCTGACGCCGTTTTTTGTATCGCCGCCGTGCTGATCAACTGGGACGGCAAGACATCGAAATTGAAGGCGCGGTCGCTGGCATCGGTTGCCATGGTGCGACCGTTGAGCAAGACATTGACAAAGTCGGGACCGAAGCCGCGAACCGTGATCTGGCTGGACTCGCCGCCGGAGCGGTCGACGGCCACGCCGGGTACGCGCTGCAAGGCATCGGCGACATTCTGGTCAGGGAATTTACCCGCCTCCTCGGCCGACACCGCATCCACGACACCCACGGAATCTTGCTTGATCGCCTGCGCCCGGCGGATCGAGGCGAGCTGGCCGGTCACGCTGACAGCGTTGAGCTGGGTGACATCCTTTGCCGGCTTTTGCTCCTTATTGGCGTCCTGCCCGGCGTTCTTTTCCGCGCTTGCCTGGGAGGCATTGGGCGCTGCGGTTGCCTCCTGCGCCTGTGTATTGGAGCAGAACGTCAAGCAGACCGCGCTCGTTACGGCGAACAACACCTGATGGATCGAACCAGCCAGAATCTGTCGTTGCATTCCCCCGCCCTCACCTTTAATGGATCTCATTGAGTTGGCTGCCTGCTCGAGTCCTACGAGATGCAGCACGGCGAATGTGATCGCCGATGGTTTTGTTGCAAGCCGGCGGTTCAGGGCCGACGCTTCGAACATCCGTCATCAACACCGCGCCTGTTGGGCGGCGCCAGTCAGACGAACTACCCCTTGTTACCTGCGCCTTCTAATGCTTCTCCAGGACATCAGGCGCACTTCTCCACTGGCCGACGATGGATTCGCTCCATCGTCGACACCGCTTATGCATCGGTTGTATGTCGCAGTCCGACCCTATTCCGGCACGTGCCGCCGTCCAGCTCGCCTCGATGGCACGCGCATGACGACCTGGCATTAACGGGATAGCAAAAGGTGCATGCCCCGATCGCGCATGATGTCGCGCATCGCTTCGCCGCCCTCGATGACGTGAGGACGAACCAGGAACATGGCCTTCCCGGAAGTACCGCCAGAGCTAATCCGCGCAGAGGAATATGTCGACCGACCGACGTTCCGTCCCGCCTCCCTCAGGAAATCTATTTATCATACAAATACGACTTGAGGGGCATGCTTAGACAATTACGGACGCGACACAAGCTGCATCGCAACATCGACACACGCACGGAAACGCCCGAGCAGAAAGGCCGGCGCGGCACGGCAAGCGGATTGAGTGCACTGCGTCGCAGAAACGCGCAACGGCCGTTTCCACGATGGTCTTGGCCTAGCGGAAATACCACCGGGCCGGCATAGGAAGACTCAACGCATATCGAGCCGATGCGCGTGGCGTGCGCGCGCCTTTGCCGTGGCCGTCGATGTAACGAAAGCAATCCCGGCCATGCACGAACGCTCCACTGAAGACGCGGATCGAGCTGCCGCGCCACGCGCGTCTAAGTAACTGGTCGCTTTGCGGCGAATGCACTGCGTACCGAAGCCTCGGCAGCTGCATGGATCAAACCGCAGCGGCGATAGATTCAAGCCGCGCCTGACCGAAGGCACACCCTGCGCAGGCCTCGCGCCAGGATGTGTTTAGACGTCCATTTATTCCATCGCCGGATGCCTGCATGGAGTGCGCGACCCCGGCGATGCAGCGAAAGCCAGGCCGTCATGCCTTGCGCTGCAAGCTCATGCCACCGTGCACATGGATACGCGGTAAAGAGCGCGAATCAGAACACACTTATTCCGATTCGCGCCAAGCGACCGGCTCGACACAAGCCGGCCAGTGTCGTCAAACAGGCACGCACTGCCAGACCAGCCGGCCATTAACGATGTGCGCCACCGCCACCTGCCCGCCGGGACACACCGGTGCGTTGGCATAGACGTGCGGAATCCTGTCGCTACTGCGGATATCGGCGGCATTCACGGACAGCGCCGTGGCGGCCAGAACCCATCCAACGAAGATGCTCTTCATACCATTCACTCCCCATAGCACGGGCACTGCATGATGAAGGCGTACCAACGACCAGAGGAGTGCCCACGGCCCTGGCCTGCACCATCCGACCGATCATCGGGTAGCCCCCACCCCTGCGCAAGTGGCCCGCGCATGATGACGATGAGCATTGTTGTGCCATCGTGACCGATGCCTCGTTCCGCCATGGCCGCCGTACCGGGCAAATAGCCACGGATAATCGCCGCCATTGAATGATTTCCCTCGATCTGAATAAGGCACAAGCAGGGTTAGCGCCTGCCATGGGCTTTACTCGATAACTCAGCGCGCTTTTCCGGACGATAATCGTCAGGGTAATATCGCCGACGGGGGAATCATCCACTGAAGGGGAGAGCTTTATGATGCGTAATATCGCTTTATCTGCGGGCCTCGTTATTGCAGCCGTATTGGGATCGGCCAGCCCGGCCCATGCCGATGCGCAGTCATGCGCACTGTGCCGTCAACATGTCCAGGAATGCATTCTCGCCGGCGCAAGACCTATTCAATGCGAGACCGATTATGGATTTTGCGTAAGCGAATGTGCCAGCAGTGTCCGCAACGACAGCGCCAAGTTGATGCCGACTCCGATTCAGCCCATTTCACCGGTTATTCCACGCGACGAACGCCTGGTGGCAGGCCTTAAAGGCCCCTGAGCTTTTTAATCACCCGACGTGAATGTCCCGGCACCGGCCGGGGCATTTTGTTATGCAGACAACTCGCTGACGATTATCGTGACCGACAGGTCATCACACGCGCAGCATATGCATGTTTTGTGAAAGCCAGCGCGGCAGCCTAGTCAACAGGGGCGATCTTGATCACTTCACATTGACATCATCAGCGACTCAGGTTCCTACACACCAAGAAAACCGCCTGCGCCCCACCTGGCCAGCACATCCGATGCGTCGCCGAATCTTCACGCGCAGCCTGGCCACTTGACGCAGCCGCTCGGTAACGTGACGAAATAGTCAAATAGACGGCTTATGCCTTACGAATGACCGTGCCGACCCGGCATCGATCAACCGTGCACAACGGCGCCATGGGGCAACATGATGAGCGCATCACGAAATCACTGAAGCGAGCGCTCAACCATCCGCAGTCACGGCCTCGGAAGTCGATGGCTGGATCGCATCGCCTTTCGCCACGACAGGCTCGTCGCCGCCGTCAGTCACGGCGAGCACATCCACCGCCCTGATGCCGCGAATCGTGCGGTTGGCGAGAAACAGCAAGGCGAAGCAGGACAATAGCCCGCCCATGCTCATGAACAACACCGATACCGTGATGTAGTGCGTGAAGGTACCGGCCAGCAGCGCCGAGACCGGGGCGATCGCGGTCATGACCAGGCTCAGAATACTGACCACGCGCCCCAGCAAATGATTGGGAATGCGATGTTGAATCCAGGTGTACAACCCCACCTGCACGAAGCCGGCACCGACGCCGATGGTAAACACCAGGACCAGCGCCACGGCCAGCACCTGGTTGATCCCCATGCCGACCAAGGACAAGCCCGCCACGATATCGGCCATGCATACGGCGACGCCTAGCGGAATCTTCTTCAGCGCGCGCAAGCCAGACAACAAGATGCCCATGAGTTGCCCTGCGCCGCTCACCGAGATGAGCAGACCGAACGCCGCGCTATCGAGCTTAAGCTGTTTTTCCACCAGCAACGGCAGCCCAACCTGCATGGTTCCCATCGCCAGAAAGGCCGCCATGATCCAGTAACCCACCAGTAGACGCAGCACGCGATCGCCCCAAACCCAGCGAAAGCCCGCGAAGATCGCGGCGAACATATGCTTGTCTTTCTCGCCATCGGGCGATTCGGCCGCACGCACCAGTCGCGGCACACTGACCGCGGCAAGCAGAAAACAAATGCCGTCCACCAGAAAGGCCGTACCCAGGCCCTTGGACGTACTCACCAAGATGCCGGCGAGCACAGGACCGGCCAGTACAAAAATCTGCGTGGCACCCATCATGATGGAGTTGGCCGACTGCAACTGCTCCGGCGCAACCACCCGCGGAAGTATCGCCATACGTGCAGGCAGCGTGAACGTGCCGACCAAACCCATCAATACGGCAAAGCCGTAAAGCATCCATAGCGTCACCATGTCGGCAAGCACCAACATGCCAAAGCAGCCCAGCACCACGGCGCTGGCAAGCGATGCCGTGACCAGAATGGTGCGCGGCGAATAGCGGTCGACCAAGGCACCGGCAGGTAGCAAGAAAATCAACCGCGGCAAGCCCATGAAAGCCACCACCATGCCAAGCGCAAGACTCTCTTGAGTCAGCTTCAAGACCAGCCAGGGAATCGCGATGAAGGTGAACTGATCGCCAAGCAAGGCGGCCGCGCTTCCCGCTAGAAGGCGTAAAAAGCCGGGATGACGCAATACGTTTCCGCTACTCATGGTGGTCGTTGGACCCTGTCTGGTGATGGCGGCTGAGAAATGAATCACTCCGCCCGGCGTCTTTCCGCGCCATGGCTTGGCGGAAATCGCACGCGGGACAGGGGCAAGCTTGAGCGAGAAATGTGACGACCATGATGCACGCAATGCGACAAAGGGAATGAGCTGACGCCGATGCCGTGCGTCGTGACTGCATGCTTGCCACCGATGCAGCGAGTCGGCCATAGGATCGACGATACGACGGTCAAGAAAATGTGATGACGGGTATAAAGTCGAATCACGCCGAATTCACGTCGCATGCGTAATCTCGCATGTAATAGCAAAGCCGCCGCGGAACGGACTCACTCATGGAGCTTGGCGAGCCCTTATTTTCAGGGCTCGGAAGAAGTTTGTCGCCTGACTGTCATACAGCCGGGGCGAGCCGGATGCGAGCCCGAAAATGTAATGTCCGTGAAATACCAAAGACAAATAAGTGCAAATTTAGGACACCAGTGCCATTAGTCATAAATAAATAATAACCAATATGGCGCGGATTTTCTTTGGTTAATGATTTACCTGTGGCGTTGAATTCTGTTAATTGCGAAATAACCCCATCCCCATGGAGTCGCTTTATGCAAGAAATCAGTAAGCAGCGATTGAGCGGAAACGTCAGATCCCCACTATTGGTTACCGCCACCAACGGGCATCGTGACCTCGCATCGATCTTTGCCGAACACGCAGCCGTCTTCAAAGACGACCTGCTTGAACATGGCGCCATTCTGTTTCGCGGCTTTCCAGTGGACACGGTGGAAAAATTCAGCGAGGTGGTGAGCGGCGTTTCCGACGCACGACTCAACTACACCTATCGCTCGACCCCGCGCACCTCGCTGGGCGGCGAAGTATTCACGGCGACCGAATTTCCGCAAACGCAAGAGATTCCACTGCATTGTGAAAATGCCTATCAGCGCGACTGGCCCATGCTGGTGGCTTTTTGCTGCCTGCAGCCAGCGACCAGCGGCGGAGCCACGCCGATTGCTTCGGTAAGCGCAGCGAGCAAAGCCATCGGCAGCACGCTGATGGACGAATTCGAGCAGCGCAAAGTGAAATACGTGCGCCACTACCGCCCCTATGTCGACCTGCCCTGGGAAACCGTATTCCAGACCAGCGACAAGAACGAGGTGGCCAGCTTCTGCGAAAGCGCCGGCATCGAGCACAGCTGGCTGGACGAAGAAACACTGCGAACCGGACAAGTATGCCAGGGGGTCGCCACCCATCCGGTCACCGGGGAAAAGGTGTTCTTCAATCAGGCGCACCTGTTTCACGTTTCTTCGCTGGGCGACGATACCGCGCAGTCGATGATCGACATGTTCGGCGCCGATGGCCTGCCCCGGCAATCGTTCTTCGGCGACGGCGCCGAAATCAGTCCCGATGTCCTACATGCGGTTCGCAGTGCCTTGAACCAGCAAACCTATGATGTTGCCTGGCAGCGAGGCGATGTACTGCTGCTGGACAATATGCAGTTTGCGCACGGCCGCCGCACCTTCGCCGGCCCCAGAAAAATCGCGGTCTCGCTGTGCAACCCGTATTCCAGTCAGGCGCCCAGCTAGGAAATCGCCGTGGCGGGGATGATTGCCGTTGTTTGTGCCGGCCGCCGAATGGAAAACCATCGGCGGCAAAACGTGGCCTGAAGCCCATTCAGCGTCTGCCGATGCACGCCGATGTCCCACCCACTCACCCGCATCGAATCCACCGTACGGCTGCCATCGTCTGCTGCAGATAGATGGCCGTTGCATCGTCTTATCCGCCGGATGTCGTCATGAGCCTAGCTAAGCAGAGCGTCTTGCGCCCTCTCTCCGCCCCACAGTCGGAAATGTGGTTTGCCCAGGAGCTGGACCCCAGCAACCGGCTTTATCACAGCTGCGGTTATCTGGACATCGATGGCCCGGTGGATGTCGATGCCTTCAAGCAGGCATTGCAGCATCTTGTCGTCGAGACAACGACCTTGCATCTGCGCTTCTGCGATGGGCCAGAAGGTCCGCTGCAATATCTAGGCGAGCCACCCAGCCTGCCGCTCGACTATGTCGACCTCTCGACCGCGCAGCAGCCGATGGACATGGCATTGGCCGCCATGCATGCCGATGCCATGCACGTTTACGACCTGCGCACGGCGCCGCTGTTCAATTACATACTGTTCAAGCTCAGCGACGATCACTACCTCTGGTACAAGCGCTACCACCATATCGTGCTCGATGGCGCCGGCTCGGCCCTGGACATTAGCCGGCTAGCGGACGTCTATACCGCGCTATGCCAGGGCGTGGCGATTCCCCAGACACATCTTGGCGCCGTCGACGCCCTGCTTGACGACGACCAGGCCTATCGCAGATCCGCACGCTATCGGCGCGACCAGGATTTCTGGCGCGACTACGTGCGCAACCTTGCCGACACCAGCGCGCTTAACGGCCAGCCATTAGGCCAGAGCAGCGATTTCTGGCGCCACGCTGCGCCGATATCCGCCACGCTTACCGCCAAACTGATGGCCGCGGAGAGTGGCGAAGCCAAATGGCCGCAGCTGATCACCGCCGCCGTCGTCGCCTATCTGTATCGAGTCAGCGGCGGCCAGATCGACACCTTCGACTTTCCCGTCGCCGCGCGCGCCAAGCACCTGCGCGACACCCCAGGCACCACCGCCAACGTGCTGCCACTGCGCGTACAGCCGCAAGCCGGCGACTCACTGGCCACACTGGCCAGGCGCAGCAGCCGCGAAATACTGCGCGTGCTCAAGCACCAGTATTTCCGCGGCAAAGATATTCAACTGATGCGTCACTCCGCAGCCAGCACCTTTGGGCCGCGCATCAACATCATGCCGTTCGACTACGGATTTCGGCTCAACGGATATCCGACCTCGTCATGCTCCTTATCCAACGGCCTGGTCAACGACTTCTCGGTAACCCTGGAAGGACAGCCAGGCAAGGCCAGCTGCGTCTTGAATGTCGATGCCAATCGACAGCTTTATGATGAAAGCGATACCGCCGCGCACGCCAGGCGGCTGCTGCATTTTATCGAGCAAGCGGTGGCCGATCCGCTTCGGCCGCTGGACGACATCGACCTGCTCGACAGCGGCGAACGCCAGCAACTTTTGCACGACTGGAATGCCACCGCGCATACCGTGCCCGAGATCAGCGTGCCCGCCGCGTTCGAGCAACAAGTGGCGCGCAGCCCCGACGCCATCGCCGCCGTTTTCGACGACCAGTCGCTTAGCTACACCCAGCTCAACGCACACGCCAATCGCCTCGCTCATCTTCTGATCGCTGACGGCGCCGGGCCGGAAAGTATCGTCGCGATCGCTCTGCCTCGCTCGCTCGAGCTGGTTATCGCCTTGCTTGCCGTGCTCAAGGCCGGCGCCGCTTACCTGCCGCTGGATACCGACTACCCCCTCGATCGGCTGGGCTTCATGCTGGACGATGCCCAGCCGCTGCGACTAATCACCCGCAGCGACATCGCCTTGCCGGCGACCGAGGTGGCGCATTGGCAACTGGA